>WQRQ01000030.1 GCA_009786685.1 Defluviitaleaceae bacterium | reverse complement strand
GGTTAGGGGGCGCAGTGCCGGTTTTGCTTCCTTTGCGAAGGCGGCGTCGGCTTCTGTTACCGCTTCGAGGGTGGTTATTCCCTTCTTGTGCCACTCGGATAGGATTTTGTCCACGTATTTAAAGTTTGGCTTGGAGATTTGCTCTATGCAGCGGTCGCAGGCCTCGGTGATTAGCTCCAAGGGGAAACGCCATTCGTGCAACCATTTTTTCATGTATTTGCGGTGGCTTGGGGTTGGGTAGCCGCTTACTTGTCCCATGTGTTGCAGGATTAGGCGGTAGTCGCGGTCGAAGTTTTGCACGTACAGCAGGGCTTGCTCCAGGCTTGCTATGTCGTTGTCTGCCCAGTCGAGGGCGCATTTTTCGATGTAGCGTAGGCTGCGGTGGTCGTTTTCTGCGCAGTAGGTCAGCAGGTATTCGATTACTTCTATGGGAAGGCGCAGCCAGTCGTGGAAGCCGAAAATTACGTTCATATCATTGTAGGAAAGCAGCTTGCCCAAGGTCTTTTCTGCGCGAGAAAAAAGCCGCTCTATATCGCGGCTTTCGGTACGGTAACATGCGAGCTCTTGCGCAGTATACTGTGGCCGCGATTCTGTGGGGAGTATGGGGTCTTCGAGGATAAGCTCGTCCGTCGGTTGCTTGGCGATGGGTAAAAAGGTGATTTCCATGCCTTGCTTGCCGGATACAATGCTGACAAGTTTTTCCTTTTCCCAGTGACGCCAGGCTTTTATAACGTCGCCTTCTGTGATGTGAAAACGCTCGCTGATTTCCGCAAGGGTCACTGAGTCGCCGCTTATCAGGCGGCGCAGGCTGTATATGTATATTAGCGGATACACAGGAAGACAATTTGCCATAAAATCGTCGATAAATGCAAATGGAAGCTCCAAACACGAACGTCCGTACCCCAGTTTCATTTTTATTTCGCTCATAATTTCGATTGCCCCTTATGTGTTTCTTGTTTACTTGGACATGATAACCTAAATTTTGGTGGATTGATATACTTTTTTATGCACAATTGAAATTATTTTTGTGGATAAAAATGTGGATAACTCGCTGTTTTCGCAAAGCCCCAATTTTAGGGGCTTGTCGTTTTTTTGTAATACTTTCTTAATAAATTATTTTATTAATTTGCAAAAAAGCCCGTAATTACGGGGCCTGATTGATACAATCCAGTAATTACGGGCAAAATTTATGCTTTATGCGGACGAAGCCTTTATTCATAAGGACGTGTGGATAATGTGGATAACTCGGCACTTAACAATTGCACAACAATTTATCACCTATTTTGAATACATCGCCTGCTCCCATTGTTAGCAGCATGTCGCCTTTATTTAGGTTTTTTTTAACATAATTGCTCGCTTTGGCAAAGTTTTCGAGATAAATGGCGTTATCCCCGTTGTTTTTTACGCGCTCGGTTAGAATTTCCGATGAGATTGTGGGGTCGTTTGGCTCGCGGGCGGCGTAGATTGGGATGATAATGGTTTGGTCAGCGTCGGAGAACGCTTTGGCAAAGTCGTCGAGATGGTTTTTTGTGCGGGTGTATGTGTGCGGCTGGAAAATGCATACGATTTTGCCGTCGCCTTGGGTTTGGCGGGCGGCTTTTAAGCAGGCTGTGATTTCTGTCGGGTGGTGGGCGTAGTCGTCCACTATTTTTATTCCGTTAAATTCGCCCTTATGCTCAAATCTGCGCTTTGCTCCCTTCGCGCTGCTTAGGGCGTCTGCTATTACCTGCGGGTTGATATCCAGCATTGAGACTGCGGCAAAGCAGGCAAGGGCGTTTAGCATGTTGTACTCGCCGGGGAGATGTAGGTCTATATGCGTTACTTTTCCGCTTTTGGCAAAAACATCAAATGAGGGTTTTCCCCTGTGATAATCAATGTTTGCGGCGTAGTAGTCTGCATTTTTTGTCAGCCCGAATGTGACGATTTTGCAGGTCGTGTTTTTGACAACTTCTTCAAAGCCGGGTATGCCTTCCCGGATGACTAAAACACCGTCGGGGCGGATGTTTGACGCAAATTTGGCAAAGGACGCAATAAGATTTTTCATGTTGCCAAAAAAATCCAGATGGTCGGCGTCAATATTTAATATTATGCCGATTTTAGGCTGCCAGTGGTGGAAGCTGTTGCTGTATTCGCAGGCTTCCAGTATAAAACATTTCGACTCCCCTACCCTGTAATTTGTGCCGCCATTGTTCATGTGGCCGCCTATTTGGATGGTGGGGTCGAGGTTTGCGGCCAGGGCTACCTCCGCCACCATGGACGTCGTTGTGGTTTTTCCGTGGGAGCCTGCTACGCATATAGGGTCGTAGCCCTGTATCAGCTTGCCGATAAACGGTGCGCGCTCTATCAGCGGTATTCCCATTTGCTGAGCGGCGACAAACTCGGGGTTGTCGGGCTTTACTGCGGCGGTGTATACCGCCAGTTCTATTTCGGGTGTTATGTTTTTTGCCGCGTTTGGGATAGACACTTTTATTCCCAGCGTTTGCAGACGTTTTGTTATCTCTGTTTCCACGTCGTCCGAGCCGCTTACATTGCAGCCGTCTCGCTTTAAAATTTCGGCCAGTCCGCTCATGCTTATCCCGCCGATTCCTATGAAATGTATGTTTTTTTCCTTCACTTTTCTTCCCCTCCAAAATAAAAAAGATTATATCACATATTTTCGCAAAATTTATCATAATTTAGGTATGCTTACATCTTGACGTAGCCGGAAAATGGTGTAATATAAATGTAATAAACATTTATGGAGGTGGGATACTTGCGCAAAAAAGAAATGATTGCGATGTTGTTGGCAGGGGGGCAAGGCAGCCGTTTAGGGGTGCTTACTTCCGGTCAGGCAAAGCCTGCGGTTCCGTTTGGCGGAAAATACCGCATTATCGACTTTGCCATGAGTAATTGTGTAAACTCCGGCGTGGACACGGTTGGGGTTTTGACACAGTACCAGCCACTAAAGCTTAACCAGCACCTTGGCATTGGTACTCCTTGGGACTTGGACAGGCGTAACGGCGGCGTTACCGTGCTTGCTCCCCACATGAAAACAGACGACGGCGCGTGGTACATGGGTACTGCCGACGCTATTTACCAAAATTTGGACTTTATCGACCAGTACAATCCAGAATATGTACTTATCCTTGGCGGCGACCATATTTATAAGATGGACTATTCTCGTATGCTTGCGTTTCATAAGCAAAACAAATGCGACGTTAGCGTAGCCGCACTTACCGTTCCTTGGGAAGAAGCAAACCGTTTCGGCGTTATGAACATCCACGACGACAACCGCATTTACGAATTTGAAGAAAAACCACCAAATCCAAAAAGTAACTTTGTTAACATGGGAATATATATCTTCCGCTGGGACCTGCTGCGCGACGCGCTGGAACGCGACAAAAAAGTCCACCCCGACTCCGACTTCGGAAAGCACGTGCTTCCCATGCTGCTAAACGAGGGCAAGCGCATGTTTGCTTACCCGTTCAGCGGATATTGGAAGGACGTTGGTACTGTAGATTCATATTGGGCGGCCAATATGGACTTGATACAGACCGTTCCCGATTTTAATTTGTACGAAAATTTTGACAAAATTTATACAGACTCCGACCATCAGCCCCCGCTTTACACAGGGCCAAACTCCGAGGTTAAGTCCAGCATTATCTCCGAGGGCTGTGAGGTATTGGGCAAGGTATTTAACTCCGTCCTCGGCCCCGAGGTAATCGTGGAAGAAGGCGCGGTTGTGCGCGACTCTATTTTGATGGAAAACTGCTATGTGGGCAAAAACACAGTAATAGACCGCTGTATCATCGACACAGACTGCACCATCGGTGACGAAGTACAAATGGGCGTCGGTGAAAACACGCCAAACTCCTACAAGCCCGGCATTTACGACACGGGTATTACCGTAATCGGTGAGCTGTCCATCATCCCCGACAAAGTGCAAATAGGCAAAAACTGCGTAATCTTTGGCAAAACAGAACCAAAGGACTACGCCGACCTTCGCTTGGAAAGCGGAAAAAGCATTGTCAAAAAAATGAACGCGAATGGAGTGAGAGCATGAGAGCAGTAGGTATAATCTTGGCAGGCGGCAAAAACGAACGCATGGGAGAGCTTACAAAGCATCGTGCTACATCCGCTCTGCCCGTAGCCGGGTGCTATCGTGCGATTGACTTTCCGCTTAGCAATATGACAAACTCCGGCATTAATAAAGTTGCGATTATCACACAGCATAATTCCCGCTCGTTGCACGACCATCTTTCCAGCCCAAAATGGTGGGATTTGGGAAGCAAGCAGGGCGGCATGTTTGTATTTTCGCCGTACCAAACGGGAGAAAACTCTATGTGGTTTAGGGGTACAGCCGACTGTATCTACCAAAACCTCACCTACCTGCGCCGAAGCAATGAGCCATACGTGGTTATTTCATCGGGCGACTGCGTGTACAAAATGAACTACAACGAAATGATTGCATACCACGAGCGCAAAAACGCCGATATCACCGTAGCCTATCGCCAAGTCCCCGATAACGACGATATCCGCCAATACGGAGTAATGGAACTGGACGCGGCAAACCGCCTCACCGACCTGGAAGAAAAACCCCTTGAGCCACAGTCCGACCTCGCCTCGCTGGGTATATATGTAATCTCCCGCCCATTGCTAATCGAGCTGATAGAAACCATCGTTAACGAAGGCCGCTACGACCTTGTGCGCGACCTTATTTCTCGCTACCGCAAGCGTCTGCGTATTTACGGCTACCGCTTCGACGGATATTGGAAAAACCTTGGCAATATTCATAATTATTTCGATTGCAATATGGATTTCCTTCGCCGCGACGTGCGCAACGACTTTATCGTTCAGCACCCCTATGTAAAAACAAAGCCAAAGGACGAGCCGCCCGCAAAATACAACGGCAACGCTCATGTGGCAAACTGCATAGTGGGCAGCGGCGCAATCCTAAACGGCAGCGCGAACCGCAGCGTTATTTTCCGCAAGGTGTACACGGGAGAGAATTCCTCCGTGTCAAGCTCCATCCTAATGGAAGGCACATACGTAGGCAACAACTGCGTAATAGAACACGCCATCCTGGACAAAGACGTAATCCTACACAACGGAACACGTATCATAGGCACGCTGGAAAACCCCGTAGTAATCACAAAGGGACAAGAAGTACGTCTATGATAGTGGTCGCCAACACACGCAAAACAGTGGTACGCATTTCCGATACCGCCACCGCTATAAACTGGGAAGTGGTAAAACAGCATTTCCCGATAGGCGAAAAAATGAACGAAAACACACATGTATTTGATGGCAGCATATTTAATAAAAACGGGCAAACACGGCTATTTTTAGCCGCTTTGCCCGTTTATGTTTGCGATGAATTAGCAAAAGAAGGCGCGGAAAAAGCAGGGAGCATTCACAAAGTAAAAAGAATAGAAACCGCAGAACACCTGATGTTTAGAAAATACTGCGACCAAGCCATTAACGGCGAGGTATACATATTTCTTCCGCAGGACGAAGGAATCCGCATATTGCACATCCGCGATAGCCTACCCAACGCCACCCACTACATGAGCAACCACCCAACCCACCGCGAAGCCGAGTTTAACCGCTTTTACAGCGAGTACAAAACCGACGACGAAAAACAGGCGATTTTACCGCACGACGACACTATGGATTGGCTGCACGCGATTTTGGATAAAGAGGGATTTCGTATCACCACCGCGCCTAGAATATCTCCTTGATGGCACTAGCCATATTTTCCAATAAAATCCGCATGTGTTCTTGCATTAGCCATGGGTATTTTTCTGTGCGAAGGGTCGCGTAATTTAACACAACCTCCGTTGGGGGGCGTTCTCCCGCTTGTACATATTGCTTAATTTGTAAAAGTGCGGCGATTTCGTCTTGGGCAAAACGTCGCATTTCTGCGTTAAATATTTCAAATTCGTCGGGGACGTTTTGGAAATTTACTATTGCTTCAGCAAACCCAAGCTGCTGCTCTACGAGTGCCAGGATTTCTTTCGGCTCAAAATTTCTTTCCGATAGAAGCACGGAAATTTCTCCGCTATTTACGTTAATCGCGTTGTCCATGGCTCTTATATACTCCGCCTTGTAGTCAGTATCTATAAAAAACATCGCCACTACCACGATAAGCGCAAAAATCCCCAAGCCCGCCGTCGCGCCGATTAAATTTCCGAGTGCGCGTCGCCTTTTTTCCTTTTTATAAACGGGATTATCCGATTGCGTGACCGTCTTGGTAAACCTGCTCCGCCGATAAGCCAAACCCGCCGCAAGCCCGCAAAAAGCCCCAATAATCACAAGCATAAAAGCCGCAAACCGAAAATGCACCTGCTCGGTATAAAATCTCACCCCGTGATAAAACAAAGCCATAAACCCGCCAATAATCCCCTCGTCAAAAATACTCGACCGCAAATAAATAGAAAGCGCGTATTCCATGGCGGAAATAGTGCCGTCATACACAGAAAGCAACCGCCGCACACGGGCAACATCCCCTTCGGAAATAGCCGCACCAAGCAGCCTAATCGCTGCTTCTTGATTATACATAGCCTCGGAGATTCTGATAAAAAGTATCAAGTCGTTTAGCGACAAGCCACTCGCGTCTATATATCGCCAACGCGAATTATACTCGTTTAGCCTATCACCCGCCGCTACGTATCCGTCCAGCCACTCCTGTGAGCCTGCGACATTAGGGTCGCGCAAAAACTCATGCAGCTTTGCAACATATGTATTGTTGGGCGGCACACGCCCCTGCATTATCCCATGCATTTCACTTTGGCTAAACACAGGCGTGAGCATAATGTACACAACAAACGCAAATGCCGCCAAAAATTTTATCGGCTTCAAAAGCCGCTTTTTGCCGAATTTCTTTAGCACTTCCGAAAAATACTTGTCACGATTGCATATCGCACAAAAATAACCATGCTTTTCATATCCGCATTCTGTGCAAAAATTATGCTTATCCAAAATTTTAAACACAGGCTTTGGGCTTCCCTCGCTGCCCGCAAGCCCACTTCCACAGTTTGGACAATACGAATGCGCCCCAAAATCGGGCATAGAGCAATGCTCGCACCGCTTTACCAAGTCAGGAAACTCACCCACGGAAAACAAAAAACGCCGATTAACATAGTAAACCGACACATATACAGTAGCCACCATAAGAGCAAAACATGCAACCACCACACGCAACAAAACATACTCCACCAAAGCATAAATTCCCACCTGCCCAGGTGCAATATACATGTCCAGTCTCGTCAATGAGCTAAAAGCCATCATAACTTCAGGCACAAAATCGACCGCCGCATAAACCCAAACAAGCATAACAGCACAAAAAACGCCCCAAATTTTATATGTAACCAAACCAAAAATACTAAAACCCGCCAGCACCACAAACACAACAATAAATAAAATTTGCAACATCGGAGGCATAAAAAAAACTCTGAACAATTGCCCCAGAGCCATAAAAATAATAACCGCAACAAAAAAGAAATGGAACTTCTTAGGCGTAGTATCCCTAAAAACATAGGCCGGTTTAGCAGGCCGAAACGCCAAAAACAAACATCCCCCCACCCCACCGACAAAAATCCCAACGACCGAAAGCACAAAAGTTAAAATCATACCAAAAACCCAAACACCCTAAACAAGAAAATAAACAGCGTAAGCGTAATCGAAGAAAGCGTCATAGTAAGCATTAAAACCGAAGCCCCGATATAAGAATCCCCACCAAGCTCGGCCTGCATAACATAAGCCCCAACCGCCATAGGCAGCGCGTTTAAAATCATAATAATAGTCAAATCGCTACCCGTAAACCCAAATAACAGTGCAACCAAAACCGACGCCACAGGCATAACAAGCAATTTAACCGCCACAGAAACCACAACATATTTAAATTTAATATCAAAGCCATGGAAGGCCAAGTTAGCACCCACACAAATCATGGCAAGCGGCATAACAAGGTTGGCCAGCGGATTAACGGTGTTATTAACAAACGCGGGCAGCTCAAAGTGGAGCGTATTCATCAGCACATTCATCACGAGACCTGCCACTACGCCGATTACGACAGGGTTTTTCGCAATCGCCTTCAAAATGCCGACGACAAGCTCACCCCCAGTCGCCTTAGTATCATGCACAGCAAACAAAACCGCCGCCGTAGCATACGAAAGAATAAGTAAAACCGACACCATCAAAATGCCCTTAGCATAAATATCGGGGTTAATACCGAGGTGCAGCTCCGCAGAAAACATAAGCCAAAGCAAAGGCGGCGCAACCACAGAAAGGCTACTCCTGTAAGCACTGTTAACAAAAGAAGAAACAGACCCCTTATCGCTCATAAATTTATAAGCCAGCACCCAAACCACCAAAAAGAAAAAAACAAGCCAAGCAGAATTAAATGCCAAAAAGCGCAAATCCAAAACCTCAGATAAATCAGCCCTATGTATGCTCCTAAAAATAGTGGTAGGAATCGCAAAATAAAACACAATTTTATTACCCTGCGTAACAAATTTATCCCCGATAAAGCCCCTGCGCTTTAAGAAAATACCAAGCAACGCCAACAAAACAAACGGCATTGTGGTATTAATACTCAACGACATGTACTCCCACATAATAAAACCCCCAGAAAAACCCCGCAATTCACCGGAATTGTCGGGGTTAAAACCGACGACCTAAAGGTCGCCTCTACAGGCACCACCCGGATTTGAACCGGGGAATAAAGGTTTTGCAAACCTCTGCCTTACCACTTGGCCATGGCGCCAGCTATACTGATAACAAAAATGCGTGTCCCATAACACGCACATATTGCCGCCGTCCGCTACAGCGAGCTTGCTCGCTAGAACTGACCCGACGGGGAATCGAACCCCGATCTCAGCCGTGAAAGGGCCGTGTCTTAACCGTTTGACCATCGGGCCGTACTTAATTTCAACGAGAGTTATTATATGACAAAGTCGTGGAGAATGTCAAGCACTTTTTTTCGGTTGCTCGCGGCTGCTTGTGGCGTTAATGTGCCATGCCGAGTGCGGGTAATTCGTCCGCACTTACGTGGGTTTGGCAGCGGCCTGTAAAAATCGCGCCTTCGTCTACTATCAGCGTAGAGGTTAAAATGTCCCCTGTTACGTCGGCAGTGGCGGCTAAGTGCATGGCGTTTCTACATTGTACGTTGCCGAAAATTCGGCCTGCTACCCGTGCCGAGCCAGAGGCGATGTTTCCATCAACGCGGCCTGTTTCGCTTATATTTATCAGGCCTTCGATGTCGATGTCGCCTATTACCGTGCCATCTATTCTCATGGATTCCGATTCGGAGCATGTAAAGCGGGCGGCGTGTATCGTAAAGCCCTTGCCGATTACCGTGCTTGTGGGTCTTGTAAATTCATCTTGGGTATTGTTTCTTGCCATTTTAAGTTCTCCTAACTGCAACGCGCTTGCGAGTTATTGCGGCGCACGTTTACGCGCCATAATGCTCTATAAGGAACGGTACGGGGTTTATTGCCGTGCCGTTTCTGCGGACTTCGTAGTGGATGTGGGGTCCTGTGCTTCGCCCTGTGCTTCCAACATATGCGATAACTTGGCCGCGTGTTACGTTTTCGCCTTCGCTTACCACGTTGCGGGTATTGTGGGCGTATTTTGTGGTTAGGCCTATGCCGTGGCATATTACCACAGTGTTGCCGTAGCCGTTTCGCCAGCCGGAAAAGATTACCGTTCCGCCGCCTGTTGCGCGTATCGGCGTGCCTGTGCGAGCGGGGATGTCTACACCGTTATGCTGCTCGCCTCCCCTACCCCCGAAGGGATTTCTGCGCCAGCCAAAGCCGGAGCTTATTTGTCCGCGAATCGGCCATAGTGTAGGATAATTTAGAAGGTACGGCTCCATTTTTTGACGATAGTATTCGAGACTGTCGTGGAGTTGGCGTTTGATTTCCAACTCGTTTACGAGAAAGCCCAGACGCTCTACAAGCTCCGATTCTGTGAGTGCGGCGTTTTGCGGCATTTTGCCTTCTGTAATGGCCGCGCCGAGAACGCGCTCTTGCGTTAGGTTTTCTCGCAGGTTGTCATGTGTTTCTTCCATTTGAGAAAGCAGACCCGCTATCGGTGGGATTACGCGGCGTGAGCTTAGGTTGTTTCGCATTTCCTGCTGTACTTCTTCGAAATCGCGGATTTGGTCTTCCAAGTCGTCGATTATGTCCCAGATATCTTCGAGGGTGTCTTGGTGGCGGCGTTCTTGGCGGTAGATTTCCAGTTGCGCACGGGTTTGTTCTTCGCTTAGGCTTTCGTACATTTCGGCGGTTCTTTCGATTAGCTCGCTTTGGGCTTGCTCCGCCTGATATTGGAATTCGTAAAACGTCGCCTGTGTTTCTTCCAAGGAATTGTGAAGATTTCTCGCCACCCGCTCAAAATACAGGCTACGCAAATAGAAGCCCATAATCACCGAGCAGACGATAAACATACCTATCGCCAAGCCATGCAAAACAGCCCGCGGAATACGCAGGCTACGAGTTTTTCCTGTACTGTACGATGGGACAAGCATTAATGAGATGTATTTTTTTTGGTTGTGTGATTTCGAATTAATTAACTCGCTTACTTTTTTGACTGCCGGGCGTGTCTGAGGCTCATTTTTTCGCCAAAACATACAAGGCACTCCTTTTTTAATTTTTTATTTCCCAAGGATAATAACATATTGCTAACAAAATTACAAGAATTTTTTAAAAATTTATTACGAAAGTGTTAACCGCCTACCGAGGGAAATAATTCATGGGGTTTACGGCGCGGTTGTTGACTCTTATTTCGAAGTGGAGGTGCGGGCCTGTGGACATGCCTGTAGAGCCTACGTCGGCTATGTGGTCGCCACGGGATACGCGCTGACCCGTTACTACTCGGTTGCGTGAGTTATGAGCGTAGAGGGTGCTGTAGCCGTTGCCGTGGTCGATGATTACGGTGTTTCCGTAGCCGCCGCTCCATCCTGCAAAACGCACGTAGCCATCTGCGGAAGCAATTAGGCGTGTGCCGGTGGGTGCGCCCACGTCAATACCGCTGTGGTGGCGGTTTTGGCGCAAAATCGGGTGAAAGCGCATTCCAAACGGGCTGGAAATCCGCGAATGCGTCGGAATCGGCCATTGAAACTCACCCTCAAAGTTATTCAATGCAGCAAGGCGCGCACTGTGGGCTTCTGCATTGGCGCGACGTACTATCTCGCTTTCTTCGCGGCGAAGCTGGGCTTGTATTTCTCCAAAGGCGGCTTGCGCCATGCGCTGCTCATGCTCGTACATTGCCACCAGTTCGGCCAGCACTTCTTCATTTTCGGCCAAATTGGCAAACCATATCTCGCGCTCGTACATCATAAATTCTAGGTCGTCCAGTATGCGGTCATACTGAAATTGCAGGTCTTCCACCATGTTGCGCCAACGCACCAAGTCTTCTATATGATTGGTGATTTCCTGCTCTGCCGATTGCAGACGGTCGAGTAAGGCGTGGTCAAACTCCGCGATTGCTCGGATGTATTCCCAGCGCAAAAAGAAATCCACTATGCTCTCCGCTTGGAAAAGCACGTCCAAAAAGCCGATTTGGCCTTCCTCGTGGATTACGCGTACGCGTGTGCGCAATAGCTCAAATTGCAGGTCGTATTCTTCGCGGGCGGCTTCGAGTTCCGCCTCGGCGTCTGCGATTCTTATTTCTGTGTCCAGTTGGGATAATTCTATGCTTTCCAAGGCCTCGGCGGCGTCCATAATTTGCTGGTCGAGTTCTTGCATTTCCATCATAAGTTGCGACATCTCGTGCCGTGTGCCGGATAAAAGATTTTGCTGCTCGCGCACAGACTGTGTCGCCTGATTAAGCTGCTGCTGCAACTGGCGGTGACGCTCACGCGTAGCAGGCGTCGCAAAAGCAGGCAAAATCGGCAAAACAAGAAGCACTATAAGTATGGCAATGATTTTTTTCACAAAGAATACCCCCTAAAATATTTCCGAGTAAATAATACCACGTGAAATAATTTTTTCAATAGAAAAATTACATTTTAATGAAAACTTTATTAAGGAAATATTAAGCCTTGGCTTGCACAAGCCTGTTCTTTCTAATACAATGGACAAAACAAGCGAATTAATTCGCTTCCTAAACTTTGTCAAAGGAGAAAAAAGAATGATTGAACAGGTAATATTTTTTGGCGCAGGCCTACCGGGAATGCCCGCAACAGAAGGCGGCACGGAAGGCACAACAGCAGGTACAGTAGCCCCTCCCCCGGGTACGGGCGGCGGCTATGCTGCACAGCCCGAGCCAGAGCCGTTTTCCATATGGCCGATGCTGCTGATATGGGGCGGCGTTTTTGTGGCTATGTGGTTTTTTATGATACGCCCGCAGCGCAAACGCGAAAAACAAATGAAAGAATTACAATCACAAATCACAGTTAACGACAATGTGGTAACCAGCGGCGGCTTTTTCGGAAAAGTGGCCGACGTGGGCGAGGACTGCTTTATCGTTGAATTCGGCACAAACCGCGGCATTCGCATTCCTGTGCTGAAAGCGGATGTAGTTGCGGTACGCTCACCAAAAATGACGCCACAAGCAAAAGAATCATCAGACCCAACGTAAATTTTTGCGTATATGTAAGTGAAAAACAAAATTCAACTGACGATAAATTACGGTCAGTTGAAAATGAAACGGAGGTAATATCATGTTAGAACTCTGTATCATTTTACTCGTGGTGGGCATACTGGCTATCGTGCTGGAGCTTATCATGCCGGGCTTCGATAGCTTTATCAGCGGCATTATCGGCATTTTGGCATTGGTGGCTTCTGCGGTACTTGCCGTGATTTATGTGCCGGGCGGATGGTTTTTTGTGGTGCTAAACTCCGTTGTTTTGGGGCTTGCGGTTTTCTTCCTTCTTACGTTTATTAAAAGGAAGCAATTCCACGGCAGGATTATGCTTTCAGAGAACCTGTCCGAAGACCTGCCCGTTATAGACCTCGGCAGCCTCATAGGCAAAGAAGGCAAAACCACAACAATTCTGCGCCCCTACGGCGAAGCCGACTTTAACGGCGTAAAAGTAGAGGTTTGTGCATCCGACTCCATGATAGAGCGCGGCGCACACGTAAGAGTTATCGAAACAAAGGCAAATAAAGTAGTCGTCGCATTGGTTGACGGAAACTAGCAAAGCTAGGCGAACGCTCCTCAAAGCGGAGTGTGAGAAAAAAGGAGGTTTCATATGTTTTATATCGGTGGAGGAAACTACATTAGCATTATGGTAATTTCGCTCATTGTGGTTATCCTGTTATTTTTAATGATTTTTTTCCGCTTCGTACCCCTTGGGCTTTGGATTTCGGCCTGGTCGAGCGGAGCCAAGGTTAGCATATTTTCACTTGTGGGAATGCGCTTGCGCCGCGTTACGCCTTCACGCGTAGTCTTGCCTCTGATAAGGCTAACCAAGGCAAACATCCCCATTCCCATAGCGCAACTCGAAGCCCACCATTTGGCGGGCGGGCGAGTGGACGCGGTGGTTAACTCATTAATTGCCGCGCACCGCGCAAACCTCGAACTCCCCTTCGAACGCGCCGCCGCCATAGACCTCGCAGGCCGCGATGTATTTGAAGCTGTGCGCATGAGCGTTAACCCCAAGGTAATCGAAACGCCAATGATTTCCGCAATGGCCATCAACGGCATAGAAATCAAGGCCGTAGCCCGTGTAACCGTACGCACAAACATCCAGCGGCTGGTAGGTGGCGCAGGCGAAGCCACAATAATAGCCCGCGTAGGCGAAGGTATAGTAACCACGGTAGGCTCGGCAGCCACTCACCGCGAAGTTTTGGAAAATCCCGATAAAATCTCAAAAACAGTCCTCGCCAAAGGTCTCGACGCAGGCACAGCCTACGAAATCCTATCAATAGACATAGCCGACGTAGACGTAGGCCGCAACATAGGCGCGACCCTCCAAATAGAGCAAGCCGAGGCCGACAAAAAAATAGCAGAAGCCAAAGCAGAAGAACGCCGCGCCCTAGCCGTAGCCGAAGAACAAGAAATGCGCGCCCGCGTACAAGAAATGCGAGCAAAAGTAGTAGCAGCAGAAGCCGAAGTACCCCTAGCCCTATCAGAAGCACTACGCAGCGGCAACATGGGATTCTTCGACTACCTAAACAGCGAAAACCGCAAGGCCGACACAAAGATGAAAGAAAACATCGGCAACATGGGCATAGAAATCTCCGCAAAACCGATGAATAAATAAAATTCGACATCAAAAAGGGGCTAAACGAGTAGCCCCTTTTTGATGTCATAAATTATTTTTTCTTAGAGAGTTTTACCCCTATGAATATTAGTGCAAGTATTACAATGCCCACTATTACCACCCATGGGCGGAATGTGCCTTGGCCTTCGTCTTCGGGGGGCTGGGCGGGTTGGATTTCGACTTCTGTAATCGACTCGGATATGGGGGCTATTTCCGGTTCTTCCTGCTCTTCTTCAGGCTCTTCCACTGGGTCTTCTACGCCCAGGGGCATATTTTGCACTACGAATGTAAGCTCTATGCGAGAAAATGGTCGCTTGTCGGCAAAGCCATAGACATCATGCACACCATTGTATCCTCGCGCAATATCGAAATACATATAGCCGTCGCGGTTAATAAGCGGAACCTCGACCGCGCCAAGCTCTACGCCGTCGATGACAAGTGAATGAATAAACGCGCCCGTAGAAGCAGCGTCGGTATCGCCAATAACGGGGATATTCGTCTTAATTCCAATTCGGTTGCCCGTAAACCTTACCGGCTCATCGAACAGCATAAAAATTATCGCCTCATGGTTAACGGAAAACCCAACCGACGCGTCTTCCCGGTAACCAATCCCCCACTCGTCCACGCTGTGGCTCACGCTCATGTCCATCTGCCCCGTAAGCGTCGCCGTAAAAACGTCAAACGCCGCATACGCGGGCGTCGCGGGGATTAGTGCCGCGAGCAATGTGATAGTTAGCAAGATACATATTTTTTTCATGTTTTTCATCCCTTTCAAATTTGTCAAGCGACATTATATCCTCTTTGACGCTTGTTGTACAAGGTAAATTACATATCGTTTGATACTTTCCATAAATTTTGTCTCGTCCATTTCGCCGCGGGCTATTTTTGTTAGGGCGCGTTCCCATTTGCCTGTGGTCTCGGGCTGGCGCATTTCCGGCGGGACTTTGGCTATCAGGCGGATTCCTTTTTCTGTGGGCGTTAGGTTTTTTTTGATACGCTCCACGTAGCCCGAGTTGATTAGCTTTTCTATGATGGCGGCACGGGTGGCGGGTGTTCCCAAGCCTGAAGATTTCAGAGCTTCTTTTAGGGCTTCGTCTTCTATCAGGCGGCCTGCGTTTTCCATTGCGGATAGGAGCGTGGCCTCGGTGTGTGGTTTTGGAGGTTGCGTTTTTTTGCTTAGGACTTCCGCGTTTTTTACCGTTACCGGGTCGTCTTTTTTGATGGCAGGGAGCTTGTCGTCTTGGACGTCCTCGGCGGATTTTTTGGTTTTTTTCGCGGGCTTTTGCTTTTCGTGGGCGTATACCGTTGTCCAGCCCGCGTTTTTTTCTACCCGCCCCTTGGAGCGGAATTTTTCGTCCTCGACACTTGTAATCGCCGTCGTAACGTCGTAAACAAACGCGGGATAAAATGCTGCGAGGAAGTTTCGCAGAATACGGTCGTAGACGGCGGCCTCATCCGACGACAACGAGGAAATCGGCTTTTTTCCACCTGTCGGGATTATTGCATGGTGGTCGGTTACCTTGGCATTATTTATTATGCGCGAAGTGGTGGGAAGTGTAGGCTGGTTTAGAAGCTCACGGGCGAGTTCTTCGTAGTCGCCTACTGCTATTGCTTCGATTGTTTTTTTTAGCTTTGGGGCTATATCCTCGCTTAGATAACGGCTGTCGGTGCGCGGATAGGTTATTAGCTTGTGCTTTTCGTATAGAGACTGCGCGACCTCAAGAGTTTTTTTTGCCGAAAAGCCCAGCTTTCGGTTGCACTCGCGCTGTAGCTCCGTAAGGTCGAATAGCTGCGGCGGGAGTTGGCGTTTTTCTTCGGTTTCTACGCTTTCTATTACGCCTGTTTTGGATTTTATTTTTTCTAGGATGGCCTCGGCTTGGGCTTTGTCGTAAGTGCGTTCGTCGTTTTCTTCGTTGGCTTTGTTTATCCACGTACCATTATAAGTATCGCCGTTTTCCAAAGCAAACTCGGTCTTTACCTCGTAGTATTCGCGGGCGTCGAAGGCTTGGATTTCTGCGTGGCGATTTACAAGCATGGCAAGGGTTGGGGTTTGCACGCGTCCCATCGGGAGTAACTCGTCGTTGCTTAGCGTGTAGGCGCGGGTGGCGTTCATGCCTACGAGCCAGTCGGCTTCTGCGCGGCAACGTGCCGACGCGTAGAGATTGTCGTACTCCGCGCCGTCCTTCATCTTAGCCAAGCCGTCCGAAATCGCCGCGTCCGTTAAACTGGAAATCCACAACCGCTTGACGGGTTTTTCGCAGCCCGCCCACTGATATATGTAGCGAAATATTAATTCGCCCTCGCGCCCGCTATCTGTGGCGCAGATTATTGCTTCTACTTCGTTGTCGCTCATTAGATTTTTTATGATGGTTAGTTGTTTTTCTGTGCTTGGCATGGCTTTTATGCCCATTTGTGCGGGCAAAATTGGTAGATGGTAGCTACGCCATTTTTTTAGCTTTGGGTCGTAGTCCTCCGGCTCTTTTAGAGTTACAAGATGGCCTATCGCCCATGAAATAATGTGTGTTTCGCCGGCCAAAAAGCCGTCGCCCTTACGTGTGCATTTTAATACACGGGCGATATCCCGCCCTACGGATGGTTTTTCTGCAATAACCAATGTTTTCACTGCCGACAACTCCAGACAAGATTTATCCCCACGACAGGGCGCATATACTATACCATAATAGTGCGCGAGGTGCGAAGTGGGAAAAAAATTACGAGGAATCCAGCGATGGTGGAGAAGGCGCGGCGTCGGAACAACGACACGGGTATCGGGCGCGGAAAACCCTGCAAGGAGCAAAGGCCTGGAAGGATGGCTTTATGATGATACACCCACGCCCGCTACGCGGTCTTCGCGTTCCGCTCGCGGCGGAAAATCCACTAAACGCGAGGGCTTTCGGCTCCCACGTGGATTTGTTTTGTTTACGATGCTTATTTTGTTTGTGATTGCATTCATACATGCATTTTATCGCTTCGACAGACAAATTTTGCCGCTGGTGCTGGAAGCGGCGGAGCTTCGCATTCAAACGGAAATTAACAATGTAATAAACGCCGTAGTGCAAGATATCATCGTAGCAAACCAAGTAACCGCTGCCGATTTTATTTTACATTCGGAACTCGGCGCAAACGCAAAGCCCGTACTAAGCGTAAACACCGTACTCGTAAACGAAATATGTAACGCAGCGGCACAGGCCATCTCGGAAAGGCTAAACAACCTAGAGCCGGAAATCGCCTCCGTTCCGATTGGCATGGCACTTGGGCTGGATACCCTCGCGCAGATGGGGCCAAGATTTACTTTTACGCTCGCGCCCGTTGGTAACGCGCTGGTAAACCACGAGTCTACGTTTACCGCCGTGGGGATAAACCAGACGCATTTTTCAGTTTTTCTCACTGTGGAATCGGTAGTACGTATCATCAACCCCGTGCAGTCCTCGGAGATACAGGTTACACGACAGGTTTCGCTGGTGGATACGATAATCAGCGGCACAGTACCGGGGACATATCTTAACATGGATACGCCGGTGGTTAATTTGAATTAAGCATGTTAAAATCAGCAAAAACGAAAGCGAATGATTTTATAATGTTTGACTTAAATAGATTGCCCGAAAAAATTTCAAAAAAAATAGCAGGGTTAAGCCGAACGCACGATGATGTTGGTATGTCGGACTCGACGATACTTATATTTGACGAGATGGTATTAAAGATTGAGAAAGCAAGCCGTTCTTCGGAGCATGAGAAGCTATTGCTTGGCTGGCTTGACGGAAAATTACCTGTACCAAAAATCATCGAAGCCATAACACAAGACGGCTACAGTTTTTTGTTGATGTCAAGGTTGCCCGGCGAAATGGCGTGTGCTGACAACAGCCTACACAATATAGAAGACACAATTATTGCATTGGCAAAAGGCTTAAAAATGTTGTGGGAAATAAATACCGTTAACTGCCCCTGCACAAGCACAGTACCTGACAAGCTTGCTCAAGTAAAATACGACATAGAAAACAACCTTGTAGACATGGATAATTTTGATGTAGAAACTTTTACGACCGAGGGCTTTGCGGATGTAGTTGATTTGTATAACTATCTAAACAGTAACAGGCCGAGTGAGGATTTAGTATTTTCTCACGGCGATTATTATTTACCTAATATATTTGTATCCGGCCGTGACATAACAGGGTTTATTGATTTAGGAAATGGCGGTATATCCGACCGCTGGCAAGATATAGCCCTTTGCGTAAGAACGCTGCGGAGCCGCCATATGAGATTTGCTAACCAAGGCGAAGAGGAATACCAAAAATACAAATCATTACTGTTTAAGGAACTCGGAATAGAGCCGGATGAAGAAAAAATCCGTTATTTTATATTGCTTTACGAGTTTTTTTAATATTGACACA
The DNA here is from genome assembly GCA_009786685.1 of Defluviitaleaceae bacterium. Taxonomy (GTDB): domain Bacteria; phylum Bacillota; class Clostridia; order Lachnospirales; family WQUN01; genus WQVC01. The sequence continues at coordinate 10,541 of WQRQ01000030.1, read as the reverse complement.
AGCCCCTCTTTTGCCTATAATACCTTGAGGAAAATGAAACAAGAAAATTTTGGAGGTTGTTATCAATGGCTAAATGTGAAGTTTGCGACAAGGGTATTCAAACGGGGCATAGAATAAGCATTACCCGTAGCCAAGTATCCCGCCGCGCCAATAAAATGTGGCGTTCGAATATCAAAAAAGTACAAATCGTGGAGCCGAGTGGTAATGTGCGCAGAGCAAAAGTTTGCACACGTTGCCTACGTTCCAAAAAAGTAACCCGTGCCGTATGATTAACCCGCACGGGTTATTTTTTTGTAATAATACATAATTATAAAACAAACTTTACATTGCCGTTTTTCTCCAAAAGGGGTAATATGTGTTTGTTCGGATAATACCGAGCTACTCCAACCCAAGAAAGGAGTTGATAAAGTTGACAAAAATATGGGTGGTTTTGCTCTAACCTAAAAAGAGTACGAGGCGAGGAGGCTCGCCTTCTCGCCTCACCTTAAAAAAATTAAAAAATATAAGAAAGGAGCTTGATTATGAATGATAGAAAATTACGATTTGTCCTGCACACAACACAAGCACGCAACCACAGGGAGGTATTACAGTTTGAAGTATGTAAATGCGAGGGAAGTGCTTCCCCCTGATATATTGGAACAAGTACAAAAATACACATGCGGTGCGCTGATATACGTCCCTAAAAAAGATGAAGAAAAAATCGCTTGGGGGCAACTGACAGGCGCACGTACACAAACGTATTTGCGGAATAAAAACATAATGGAAGCATACAAAAATGGCTCGGCAATATACGATTTAATGGAAATATATTGCCTTTCGGAAGCCAGCATACGCAAAATTATTTACAAAAAAGAAATAGCTTAGCAAATTCAACCGGCGAGGATTTATCGTCGGTTGAATTTTTTTAGGCGGGTTATGCATTTTTCTATTTCTTTTTTTATTTTGGCGGTTGGTTTTATTTCGGATTCGTACCATATGTTTTTTGTTGCTGCGTCTATTCTGCCTATTAGTCGGTCGTTTAGTAGTATGGGCAGTACATAGTGGCCGTATTTTCTTTTTGCTGCGGGGGTGTAGATTTCCCATGTGTAGTCGAAGTTAAATATGTCTTTTATTATTTTTCTGTCCCATAGAAAGCAGTCCAGGGGAGCCAGAAATTCGCAGCGTGGGGGGTGGGCGTTGGGGTTTTGGGCGGCTTCCATGATGGGGAGGTCTTTGGTTAGGAGGTATAGGGGGGATTTTATGCCTTCTACCGTTACGGCGGCGATTTTGCCTTCTTCCAGTAGCTCCGCGAATATTTTATTGCGAAGCTCTGCTTTTATATTCCAGATTGTATTTGGTAGCTGCGGCCTTAACATGCCTACCGCTCCTATGAAGCGTTGCATTCGCCATTTTAGGTATTCCGGCTCGCCGGGGAGTGGGTCGGGAGCGGTTAGCAGGCTTTTGGGTATGTGCTTTTCGGATAGGTCGTAGAATTTTCTTGTGCCTTTTTTGTGGTGGATTATTAGGTCGCCTGTGCCGTATAGCTGCTCCAGCACCGAGGATGATAGGTTTTTTCCGCTGCTCCATACTATATATGCACGCCACTCAAAGTCGCTGTAGAGCTTTATGTCGTCGGGGCTTACCGCACCTTTTTCGCGGGCTTGGGCTATGGTTTGTTCCATTAGGGCTTTTAGCTCGGGGTGCTCTGCGGCTCGGTTTCGGGCGGCGGTGCGACTTCTTTCGAAGTACGGCCAGTCTTCTGTGCGGATTATTGCGGTGTTTTTGTCGGGATAGTCCAATAGTAGGCGGTCTTTGTACAGTAAGTCGTAGAGGGTTTGCTTTGTAAAGCCTTTTACGCGGGCGTGTAGGGTTAGCTCCGCGTTTCTGCCGCAGATGTCTATTGGGTCGTATTGGATACAGCCCGTTTGCTTAACGTAATCCATCACACCTTGCTTGCCTTGGAATTTATGCTCACCTATAAGCCCGTGCTTTAATAGAAGAAAGTAACGTGCCTGCTGATTTGAAATTGTCATAGGCTTATCCTCGCCATATTCCATGATAGCGGTTTTAGGGTTGCGGTTAGGGTGTCGCCGTTTATTTTCGCGCCGTCTGCGGGCTTTGGGGCTATTGGGCAGGCTTCTTTTGTGTTGGTTTGCTTTATGTCGTGGCCGGTTATTTCCGAGAATTCTATGATTTCTACGGGGCTGAAGCCTTGTAATTCTACGGAGAAATCCAGACTGTCGTCCGCGGAGCGGTTTACGGCGAAAATTACGATTTCGTCGTCGTTGTGGATTGCTACGGATTCTGCGAAGGGTACGTCTTTATACTCCGAACTGTCGTAGGTGGGGACTTCCAAATTGTGGCGCAGAACTGTACCATGGCCGTAATGCGCCGCCTGTTTAAACGGATAAAACGTCGCTTGTCTCCAAGCCGCGCCATCTTTTTCCGTCATTATCGGGGCGATTACGTTTACGAGTTGAGCCAAGCAGGCGATTTTTACGCGGTCGCTGTTTTTAATCAGCGTGATAAGAAGGCAGCCCAGCACCAGCGCGTCTTCGAAGTTATAAATATCCTCCAAAATCGGCGGGGCGTGTTGCCATGGCTCGTTTTTCTTGTCATTTTCCAGCGAGTGATACCAGATATTCCACTCGTCGAAGGATAAGTACATTGTTTTGTTGCTTTTCTTTTTGGCTTTGATGTAATCACAGATGGCAACCACGCTTTTTATGAATCTGTCCATGCCTATGGATTTTGCCAAGTAATTGGGCAGGTCGTTTTTTGGGTTGCCGTAGTAGCTGTGCAGGGATAGGTAATCCACATGCTCGTAGGTATGCTCCAAAACCGTAGCCTCCCACTCTGCAAAGGTTGGCATTCCGCTGTAGGAGCTACCGCAGACTACAAGCTCGATATCGGAATCCACCAGCTTCATTACTTTTGCGGTTTCGGCGGCGAGGCGGCCGTATTCTTCTGCGGTTTTCATGCCTATTTGCCATGGGCCATCCATCTCGTTGCCCAAGCACCATGTTTTTATTTTAAAGGGAGCTTCCGCGCCGTTTTTTCGGCGCATATCGCTGTAGTGCGAGCCGTGTGGGTGATTGCAGTATTCTACTAAGTTTCGGGCATCGTCTACGCCTCGTGTGCCTAAATTTACAGCCATGACGGTCTCCGCATTTACTTCCTTAGCCCATGTTAAAAACTCGTGTAGGCCTACTTCGTTTGTTTCGATTGTTTTCCATGCAAGGTCAAGTTTTTTTGGGCGATTTTCCCCTACTCCGTCTTCCCAGTTGTATCCGGAGAGAAAATTACCGCCGGGGTAACGGATTATCGGCACTTTTAGCTCCCGCACAAGGCCCTTTACGTCGTCCCTAAAGCCCTGTGTATCGGCGGTTTTATGCCCCGGCTCGTAAATGCCCGAGTATACCGCACGTCCCATATGCTCCAGAAAAGAGCCGTAAACACGCGGGTCAATTTCGCTTATCGTAAAATTTTTATTTACCGTCATTTTTGCCTTCATGTAATCATCTCCTTTGTGAATACTTCCTGTATACCATCGGCTATGGCGTTTGCTGCTTTGTTAATGTCCAGCTTTTCCATATCCGACGGATTGTTTAAAAATGCTGCTTCCAGTAAAACCGTGGGCATTTGTGTAAGGCGGAGGATTCCCAGTGTGTCTGTTCCGTTTTCGTTTACACTGGTGAATACACCGCGATTTGTTAATCCAAGAGACGACAGGCGGGTTAGGATTGCTTGTGCAAGCTCTTTTGCCCGCCCGTTCCACTGCGTGGCGTCCCTTATACTTACGAATGCCTCCGAGCCTGTGTCGGGTGTGCCTTCGTTGCTGTTTAGGTGTATTTCTACCACAGCGTCTACATTGTTTTCGTTGGCCAGCCTTGCGTCTAGGGTGATACTGCGCTCCGTGTCGGTGGTGCGGTTGTTTATTACCGTGTATCCCCTGCTCCGCAAAATCTCCGTTACTGCATTTGATATGGCCAGTGTAAAATCTTTTTCTTTTTGTCCTTTTTCATTTGTTGTGCCGGGGTCGCTTCCGCCGTGCCCTGCAAATACTGCTATTTTCACGAGATTACTCCTTTTCATATGGCCAGGCATTTATGCCGCCAAAATCGTAGACATTTGTATATCCCATGGAAAATAATTCGTAAACGGCGTCGCGGCTTCTTATACCGCTTCGGCAGTAGACCAGTATTAATGCGTTTTTGTTTGGGAGCATTTTGCTTGCCATTTCTCGTATTGTGTAGCTTGGCATCAGCACCGCTCCGGGAATTTTACCTGTGGCGTACTCTTCGGGCGTCCTTACGTCCAGGATGATTACACCTTTGTTGGTTTTCATTATTTTTCGCGCTTCATGCGGCGTTATTGAATGTTTTTTATTCATTTCATCACCCCTAATTTTATGTTATGCCCAGGGGGACAAATTTGTTCTAGATTTCCTTATATTCAAAGAAAGAAAATATCGCGTGTTTTCTGCTGTCCGCACCGTTTGCGGAGGCGTACATACCTATAGTATTACCCACAAAACCGCCTGCCACGTCTGTATTTAAGATTTTTGCGTCGGCAGATGCGATGACATTTGTGTAATTTAGCGCGTCTGTGCCATAGGTAAACTCCAGCTCCTGCTCTTTGGCGCAAATCCGCAGATACAACGGCTTGTCGGTGTTGGGAAGCGGTTTTTCTGCAAGGGTGGTGAGGGCTTCGTTTTCGCATTTTATTACTTTGAGACAATCCTTTGTTTGCACAAGTTGATAATGATATTTTCTGCTTTGGAAAATCACCAGCCCCGCGCACTCGTTTGCGTCGGACGAAAATTGCATTTTTGCAACGACTTCAAAGCTCTTGTGCTGCTGCCTAATACATACGTAGCTTACGCTTTCCTTCTCGGTGATTGCATTTTTGTTTAAGCGAAGGTGCAACCCGTCGCCGTCGAGCTTGTAGTCCTCGGGGATGGGATTGCGAAGGTACAACAAATTTATGGGCAGCTTTGACGCCCCTGTAAAATCGAAGCCGGTACGCTGGTGGAATGTAACCGGCGGCAAATCAGGGAATCGCTCCGTCTCGCGTACCAGGCCTATGCCGTAGTTGATTACAGGCCATTCGTATTCCCATGTGACGGGTACAAGAAAGGTCTCGCGGCCCAAGTTGCGGTAGCGGCCGCCGTATGGGCGCGAGGCCAGCATTACTGCCCACCATTCGCCGTTTTGGGTTTCTACGAGGTCGGCGTGGCCTACATTTACTATGGGATAGTCGCGGCCGAGATGACGATGCGTTAGGATTGGATTGCATTTGTGGCCTTCGTAGTAGCCTGTCAGGGTTTTACTGCGGGCTACGGTGATTGCATGTTCGTGGCCTGTGCCGCCTTCGGAGATTAGCAGGTAGTACCAGTCGCCTTTTTTGTATATGTGCGGACCTTCCGGCCAAACTGCATTTTTTAGCGCGCTGTGCCAGATTACGTGGCGTTCGCCTACGAGCTTCATTTCTTTCAGGTCGAGTTCTTGCAGGTATATGTCGTTGTCGCCATAGTATTTTCCGTCGGGCTTTTCGCATGTGCCGTGGTAGTAGCATTTTCCGTCTTCGAAGTATAGTGACGGGTCTATTCCGTTCGCGCCTTTAAGGAAAAACGGCTCCGACCATGGGCCTGCGGGGTTTTCTGCGGTGACGATAAAATTTCCACCGCCGGAAACATTAGTTGTAATCATATAAAAAATCCCGTCATACTCGCGGATGGTAGGCGCAAAAATGCCTTGACTACCCTCCGTATTGGCCAACGGAAGCTGCGAGTCGCGGGTTAATACATTGCCGATTTGCTTCCAATGCACCAAATCCTTGCTGTGAAAAATAGGCACACCCGGAAAATAAGCAAAAGTAGAAGTAACAAGATAATAGTCCTCCCCCACTCTACAAACCGAGGGGTCGGGATAAAATCCCGGCAAAATCGGGTTTTGGAAAGTTTGCATAACAAAAAACTCCTTTTTTTTAAATTACTGCTATAATAACATGGACATTTATATAGAAGAAGTACAAGGAGCGTTGAAATGAAAAAATATTTTTTGGGTGTGGACGGCGGCAATACAAAAACAGATTACTTACTATGCACAACCGACGGTGAATATGTAGACATGTTACACACAGGCACATGCAGTCACGAGCAATTTGACGACGGCTTTGACGGCATGGAACACGCAATGCGCGCACAACTGGACGAAATCCTAAGCCGCAACGGCATAAAAGCTGCGGACATAGCGGCCGCAGGTTTTGGGCTGGCAGGTGCAGATTTTCCGTGGCAAATAAAAGAGCTGGAAAAACGCATAAAAAAAATGGATTTAAAAAAATACGCCGTAGCAAACGACGGCATTTTGGGAATAAAAGCCGAGTCCGAAAACGGTGCGGGTATTTGTGCGGTAAACGGCACAGGCACGGTGGTAATAGGAATAAACACAGGCGGAGATATTTTACAAATCGGCGGAGTGGGCAAGTTGTCCGGCGACAGCGCGGGTGGCAGCCACATCCGAGACAAGGTAATCGCGGCATTGTATGATTTCCATTATCGCTGCGGTGAGGATTCTTCGATGTTTGATGATGTGCTGAAGCTGCTTAACGCAGAGCCGCACGATTTACGCTCCGTGATATGCGACTACGATATGTTAACAAAACACATGCGCGACATGATAAAGCTATGTGCAAAAGCCGCCGTGGAAGGCGACAAAATCGCAAAAAAAATCTTCGACGACATAGGCATTAGCATAGGAAAGTCCGCCGCAGGCTGTATCAAGCGACTTGGCTTCCAAGGCCAAGGCACATCGGAAGCCCCCATAACAATAGTGCAGGTAGGCAGCATTTGGCATAAAATCCCCTACCCGGGCATGAATGCCGCCTTCCTAAAAACCGTGCAAGACCTCAGCGGCAAACAATGCAAAATCCTGCCCCTGAAAACAACCTCCGCAGCAGGCGGTGTGCTTTGGGCAAAGGAAATCGCGGATATAGAAATCCCGACGGCATTGTTTAAGCGCACGGTTGCGGAATCTATTTAAAAAACTGAGGCAGGTAGTTTTTATGCGCCTCAAGCATCTCGTTAAAGCAGGCTGTTGCCACGTCGTAGTCGCCGATTAGCGGATTTGCCATCAACGCGGTGATGGCGGCGTCGCGGTCGCCATTTATTGCGGCTGTTACGGTTAGGTATTCGTAGGCTTTTATTGTTTGCATTATGCCTTTTACGTACTCGTTGCCGAGGACTTTGGGGCTTATCATTTTCGTGCCGTTTTTGCCTACGTGGGCGCGGGTTTCTACTACGTCTTTGTCCGCCATAAATGGAATCGCGCCGTTGTTGTACGCATTTACCACGTGGATTTTATTGTCGTCGGTATAGATGGATTCGGCCAAGGAACATGCCGCCTCAGAGTACATTGCGCCGCCGCGTTTTGACAGGGCTTCGGGTTTTGTGTTTAGGTCTTCGCTTTGGTACAGCTTTAGCAGTTCTTCTTCTATTTCCATGCATTCCTCGCCACGGGATTTTTCTGCGGCTTTTAATTTTTGCAGGGATTTGTTTTTGTGCATAAAGTATTGCATGTAGTAGCTCGGTACGCCACCGGCTTTGCGGATAACGTCCGTTTCAAATTCCGTTACGCCTTCCAGTTTTTTAAGGAGGTCGTCGTTGCCGTTTACGGCTTCCCGCAACAGGTCTTTTCCGCCTGTGCGAATGCTCGTTAGAAAGCTCAGGTGGTTTAGACCAAGATAATCCACCTCGGCCTCGCCGTCCGTAAACGCCTCCACGGGCTTGCCGATAATACGAATAGGCGCGTTGCACAGCCCTATCATCTTCACATTTGTGTGGTCAAGAAGAGCCTGCGCACATATGCCTGCCGGGTTTGTAAAGTTTAACATCCATGCATCGGGGCATAGCTTTTCCATGCGGCGCGTGATGTCCATAAGTACGGGGATGGTGCGCAGTGCCTTGAAAAAGCCGCCTATGCCGGTGGTTTCTTGGCCTATCAAATTATATTTAAGCGGGATTTTTTCGTCCAGAACGCGGGCGGGCAGCTTTCCGATTCTCATTTGTACAAATACAAAGCTTGCGCCATCAAGTGCCGTGTCGTAATCCTCTGTAAAAAGCACTTCGCAGGGCATTTTTGAGTGGCTTACCATGCGTTTTATCAAGCTGCCCACTATGTTTAATTTTTTTGAATCAATATCCATCAGCACAATTTGTTTTACGGGCATTATGTCTTTGCGGTTTATTATTCCTTCCATTAACTCCGGGGTGTAGGTGCTTCCGGCTCCGATGATTGCCAATTTTAACATTTTGTCATCTCCCTTCGCGTAAATCTTAACAGAGTTTTGTACGTTGTGCTATAATAAAGTGGACTTTTTATAGGGACGTGAAAAAATGATTGCTTATGTAAAAGGCGCGTTGGCGTTTGTGTACGACCGCAGTATTATCGTGGATGTTAGCGGCGTGGGGTATCTTGTTAATGTTTCGCCTGCGACGGTTAGCCGTCTGCCCGCCAAGGGTAGCGATGTGCAAATTTTTACTTATTTTCAATCGGGAGAAAACGGACAGGCACTGCATGGATTTCTGACACAGGAAGAAGTGCGGCTTTTTACGTTGTTAATTTCTGTGTCGGGGATTGGGCCAAAGGTGGCGTCGGCTATTTTGGGGGCTATGTCGCCGCAGCAGATTATCTTGGCAATCGTGGCAGAAGACGCAGTGGCGTTAAGCAAAGCCCCGGGCGTCGGAAAAAAAACAGCGCAAAGAGTTACGTTGGAATTAAAGGATAAAATAAAATCGGCAACGGGTGACGAATCCGACAACGCAGGAATATCAGCATTAGCGGTCGGCGCAAGCATCGCGGGTGCGTCCTCAGGCGCAAAGCAGGACGCCATGGACGCCCTCCTCGCACTCGGCTACGGTCGCACAGAAGCGGTGCAGACAGTCCTTGAAGTAGCCGATGACGAAATGCCCGCCGACGCAATAATAAAACTCGCATTAAAAAAACTCGTTAGAGCAGGTGGAGCATGAGGCTAAACACAACGGGCTATAGCCCTGAAATGGACGAAGAAATAGAAGTAAAACTCCGCCCGTCCAGCTTCGACCAATACATCGGGCAAGACAAGGTAAAGGAGAACATGCAAGTGTTTGTGCAAGCCGCCCTGGGGCGCGGCGAAACACTCGACCACGTTCTGTTATACGGGCAGCCGGGGCTTGGAAAGACGACGCTTTCTTCCATAATAGCGGGAGAAATGGGCGCGCAGCTAAAAGTAACCACAGGCCCCGCCATAGAACGCCCCGGCGACATAGCCGCCATACTAAACGACCTGAACGAAGGCGACTTCCTGTTTATAGACGAAATCCACCGACTGCAACGCACAGTGGAAGAAATGCTCTACTCCGCAATGGAAGACTTTGTCTTTGACATAATAATCGGAAAAGGGCCGGGCGCGAAAAGCATTCGCCTGGACCTGCCGCGCTTTACGCTAATCGGCGCGACCACACGGATTGGCCTGTTAACCGCACCGTTACGCGACCGCTTTGGCGTGGTACACCACCTAGAGCCATACAGCGTCGCGGATTTGCAAAAAATAATAATCCGCTCGGCAGCGGTGCTTGGCGTAGAAATAGAAACAAAAGGCGCGGAAGAAATCGCACGCCGCGCACGCGGCACACCGCGCATAGTAAACCGTCTGCTAAAGCGCGTACGCGACTTCGCGCAGGTACAATACGACGGCATAATCACGGAAGAGGTAGCCCGCGCCTCCCTTGACAAGCTAGAAATAGACCGCCTTGGGCTGGACACCGTGGATAAAAAAATCCTGCTCGCAATCATAGAAAAATTCGATGGCGGCCCCGTAGGACTGGACACACTGGCCGCAAGCATAGACGAAGAAGCAGGCACACTGGAAGACGTAGCCGAGCCGTATTTACTGCAACTGGGCTTTATCCAGCGCACCCCACGCGGCCGCACGGCCACGCGACTTGCGTACACGCACTTAGGTCGTGCCTTCAACTCGTCCGGCTTGGCGCATTTCGAAAAAAACGAGCAGCTTACACTATAAGGAGACCACAAAATGAGTAAAACCATAGCAACATTAAAAAATCTGAAAAAATCATATTCGGGCAGAGTAATTTTCCAAGACATAAACATGGAGATAAACCGATACGAGCCTGTAGTAGTCATGGGCGACAACGGCTGCGGCAAAAGCACCTTGCTAAGAATCGTCGCAGGGCTGATTGCCTACGACGGCGAAATAACCTACCGCCCAAACATAAAAATCGCCTACGCCCCCGACCACTTCCCAAGGCTGCCGTTTACTGCGGAGAGTTACCTAATGCATATGGGAAAAATCCAAGGGCTTTCCGCAAGCAAAGTAAACGCCTTCATTGACAAATATTTTTCCTTCTTAAAAATGCCGCAGGCTTTCAGAAAAACAAAAATCGCAAAATGCTCAAAAGGCACAATACAAAAAATAAATATCCTGCAAACACTGTTAACCACACCCGATTTGCTAATATTAGACGAGCCGTTTTCGGGACTGGACGAAAATTCCGAAGCAAA
>WQRQ01000029.1 GCA_009786685.1 Defluviitaleaceae bacterium | reverse complement strand
ACCCGAACCCACACCAGAGCCGACGCCCAAACCCACCCCGGAGCCAACCCCTACACCCAAACCGCCGCCATCACCGCCACCCCTTCCGCCACCGCCACACCAGTCTTCTTCCGAGCCTTCCGAGCCAACGGAAGCACCCTCTTCACATGTTACGCCTTCGTCACTGCCTATGCCTTCGCCGTCCCCTTCCCTGCCCTTCCAAAAAGCCCCATCGCCTTCCGACGCCCACGCTTTTGTGACGGTGCAAATTGATACGCCGGGGCAAACTATGCTAAGTATTCCAATTTCTATCGCCCCGGGCATTAACCATTACCGGCTTGTTGCCGTATGCGAAAACGGAACAATTATCGGCGGGCGGTTTAATGCCGAGACAGGCGAGTTTGTACTAGAGGCAAGCTACAATGTGGGCGAAGTTTCCATTATATATGTAGAAAATCTGTCGCGGCTGGCCATTAGCGTGAATTCTCATATAATCACAGACCTCGCGGGCAATATTCCTGTGCAAACCATGGATGTACTGCCTGTGATACAAGACGACCGTGTTCTGTTGCCGGTGCGGTTTATGGCGTACGCGCTGGGTGCGGAGGTTTCTTACGCGCCCGCGACTGCCACAAGCCCCATGCTGGTTTTTATAACCCTTAACTCCGAAACAATCACCATTACAATAGGAGAAAACGCGCAAATAATCGACGGCAGAACAATGGTTCCCCTACGCATAATCAGCGAATTTTTCGGCGCGTTGGTCATATGGTGCGACGAGACCTTTACCATAGAAATCTTGCACATGCCAGCACAATAAGCACCACTCCCCCAACCCAAGAAATATTAAACGGCAATTTTTCTGCAATCGACGCCCCAAACCGTTGCCCCAGCAAAATAGCCGTCATATTGGCAACAAACGACCAAGCCAACAACACCCAGGGATTAATCCCCGCAAGCACCACCGCAAACCCCACCGCCGCACCATCCAAAGAAAGCGATACCGCCAACCAAACCGCCTCCACAGGCGAAAGGCAAGCCGAGGCGTCCACATCCGCGACCTCGGGGTCTGCATAAACCTCCAAAGCCCTTACACGATACTTTCGGATAAGGGCTTTTACGATATCATCCAAAAGCTTAATCAGCCCCATACCAAACAGAATCCCAAAAGCAACCCACGCCACTACCCCCGCTGAAAGAAAAGGCTTAACCAAATGGCCAAAAAACATGGCCGCGCCAAGCACCGCACAACAAACGACGTTAATAACCTGCACGGACAGCATGGGAATACGAATCTTCTTGCTACCGTACGCAAACCCTGCGGTGAAGGCGTCGGCGGAAAGAGTGGACGCCAGAATCGCGGCTTCTATCATGGAAAAACTCCTTTCTTGTGGCTGCCTTGCGCCCCCTTCACTGCCTTATATGGCTTAGTACCCGCCGTGCAGGGTTATTTTGCCTTTAGCGGGAATGGGGGGAGTGCGCCTCCTGTGGTATCGTGCGCGTCCGTCGCGGGGAAATCCCTTCGCTATGTCGAGCGCACTTCGCTCGACCTTGCTAGAACCTGCGGCCAACCGCTGCGAAGGGAATTCCCCGCGACGGACTACATAAAGCACGGGCGGCCCCGTGACGCGCGCGCTTCGCTTGCTGCGTCGTGGCAGGCAAAATAACCCCACACGGCTACTGCACGGCGAAAATTATGTTAGTGTCGTTGGGGGGGGGTAGTTACCGACAAAAACCCCGGGCAGTCCGGTGTCTGTGCCGCTTGTAGCGGTTTGTCCAAAAACATCAAATCGGCGTCGGGCAGCGGGTGGGTTAAATGCCCGTCGTGCTAGTGACTATGCGGGACGACAAGCTTCCGCCAAAAACATCAACCATAAAATGGCAAATACCCACGACCCCAGTAGCCACACGGCTTGCAACGCTTTTTTCAAAAACACCAACGCCCTGAAATGCAACGCCGATATTACACCCCCGCCCAAACCGCACTTTATTTTAGCGAGAGCGGGCAGAAGCTGTAGCGGTCTAGCCCTCCACAACGCAGCAAGCGAAGCGTACGCGTTACAGTGGTCGCCCGCCTACTCATGTAGGCTAGCGCGGGGAATTCCCCCCGCAGCGGTTGGCCGCCAGGTTCTAGCAGCGGGGGGATTTCCCCGTGATAGCCGCGCACGACACCCCCGCGGGCGCGCTTCGCTTCGCTTTCTGCGCACGAGCCAAACCGCTACAGCTTCCGGCTACCCCCACAAAATTATTCTATGTAGTATTTGGTAATTTTGTGATATAATCGCTCGGGCAATTTCTGACGAAATGCCGTAGGTATAGCGAATTAATTCGAAATCCGTCTCGCCTGTCGCGGCAAAACCGCGAAAAACACGGTTTTTCGCCGCCACTCCGTCGAGACGGTTTCTCATTGAATTCGCTGTAAATTTAGGAGGATGAAAATGAAAGGCAAAAGTGCAATTATTTTGGTGTTAATACTTCTTGGTGCGGCGGGGCTTATTCTTATTAATGCCTTTGGCGTTCCTACTATACGGGAAGCATTTAACGAGGATGGTACGCGGGCGCGTATGTGGGGTGTGCAAAATATACGCCAAGGGTTGGATTTGCGGGGCGGAGTTAGTATTTTGTACGAGGCGGATATTTCTAACCCTACCGGTGAGGATATGAATGCGGCGCAGGCGTTAATGCGTGGGCGTTTGGATAGGCGCGGGTATACCGAGGCCGATGTTGTGCAGGAAGGCACGGGGCAAATTCGTGTAGATATCCCGGGTGTAGAAGACGCCGAGGCCGCCGTTGCAGAAATCGGGGCTACGGCAATGCTTACGTTTATTGACGAGGCCGGGATGTCGTGGCTGGAGCAGCAGGGGTTGCAATGGGTTGCGCATGACAGGGTTGCTTTTTTGACGCTTAACGAGGATTTTGAGCTTGTAGAGTATTTTTCTTCCGGTGTGATGGCGGAGGCGGCGTTTTTGACGGGCGCACATGTGGCGGATGCCCGTCGTATGGTTAGCCCGGAAGAAGGTGTCGCCGTTAGTATCAGCTTTAACAGCGAAGGTACGCGGATTTTTGAGCAAGTTACAAGGCAAAATCTTAATCGGCCGATTTTTATTTTTATGGACGATATGATGATAAGCAATCCGTTTATACGGGCGGTTATCACCGACGGAAGCGGCCAGATTTCCGGCGGCGACATGAATATGTATAACGCGCTGGAGCTTGCTATTAATATCCAGCAAGGGTCGTTGCCCTTTGGGCTTGAGGTTATCAGCATGAAGCATATCGGTGCGCGGCTTGGTGCGGACGCCTTGCGGACAAGCATTATTGCGGGTGCTGTTGGTTTGTTTTTGGTGCTGCTGTTTATGGCGGCGTTTTATCGCACTATGGGGCTTTGTGCCGACCTCGCGCTTATTATTTATGTGGGGATTGTTTTGTTTTTGATTTCGGCGTTGGGGATTACGCTTAGCTTGCCGGGGATTGCGGGGTTGATTCTTTCGATAGGTATGGCCACGGACGCTAATATCGTTATTTTCGAGCGCATACGCGAAGAGGTTGCTTTGGGCAAGACGCTTAGGTCGGCTATGCGTACGGGTTATCGTCGTGCTTTGCCTGCTATTGTGGACAGCAATGTTACTACGCTTATTGCGGGTTTTGTGTTGTTTTGGCTGGGTACGGGGCCGATTATGGGCTTTGCGCAGATGTTGATTATCGGTATTTTGGTGAGCATGTTTACATGCCTTGTTGTAACGCGGATTATCACTACTTGTCTGATGGATTTGGGTGTGGTGAAGGCCACGCATGTGATTTCTCCCAAGCAAAGAGAAGCCCTTGAGGCTGCGAAAGCGGCGGGCAAATCCGAGCCGCAGGTGGAGCTTGAAGCTAAGCCCATCGTGGAAAAACGTAAGCTTTACTTTGGGTTTTCTGCGGCGATATTGGCTGTTGGTTTGGCGTTTATGCTGGGGCATGGCTTCGGCGGGACGGGCTTCTTTAACTTGGACGTGGAATTCTCGGGTGGCACTTCCTTTGTCGTAGACATAGGACAGCCCTTCGAAAACAGCGAAATCGAAGAAATCGTGCGCAATGTCACAGGAGAATCTGCTCCTCAAGTGCAGCAGGTGCTGGGCACTCACGAAGTAATGATACGCACCACCCAAGCCGAGGACGATGCAGAAAACCGCCTTGAGCTTATCGGCGCACTTTCCGACCGTTTTGCCCTCGACCCAAATGATATTCAGTATGCGTTTGTAAGCCCTGCGGTTAGTGCGGCTATGCGTACTTCGGCTATTTTGGCGATTGTTGTGGCAAGTATCGGTATGCTTATTTATATTTCTATTCGCTTCCGTGATTTTCGTACGGGGGCGAGTGCGGTGCTTGCGCAGTTGCATGACGCGCTTGTGGTGCTTTGTATCTATGCGATTTTGCGGATTCCGCTTAACTACGCTTTTATTGCGGTTATGCTTACTACGTTGGGGTATTCGATTAATGCTACGATTATTATTTTCGACCGTATTCGCGAAAACCGCGTGAGAATGCCTAAGGCCGTGCATTCTGTGCTTATTAATACCAGCGTTACGCAGACCCTTCGTCGTACGCTTTTTTCTACGCTTTCTTCTTTTATAGCGGTGTTTATGCTTTACATTATTGGTGTGGCCGCTATCCGCGACTTTACGTTGCCGATTATGGTCGGTCTGCTGTTTGGTGCTTATTCGTCTGTGTGCTTATCAGGCTCCGCCTGGTACATGATGTTGAAAGGAAAAAAAGATGCATAAACTACCTTTGCTTAAAAAGCTCACAAAGGAAGAATTTAGCTGGGTACTGTACGATTGGGCAAGCCAGTCATATGTAATGATTGTAATGAGCGTAATAATGAGCCTCTACTTTTTGGAAGCCGCTCGTATGAGTAATCTTGCGGAAGAATCCGCTGTGGCGTACTACGCCCTAAGCAATACCATCGCCACCATCATCGTAGGCATACTTGCACCCATCATAGGCACGCTATCCGGCTACAAGGGCAAAAAGAAGCTCCTGTTTGCGATATTTACTTTCATCGGACTTTTGGGGACATTTGGGCTGGCGTTTGTACCGGAACAGTTTTGGTTTTTGATTCTTGTTGTGTTTATATTTTCGTCAATCGGATATGCGGGAAGTACCAAGATTTACGACGCGTTTCTGGTAGACGTCACCGACAACGAGCGCATGAACTGGGTGTCGAGCCTCGGCTTTGGTTTTGCATATGTAGGCGGGGCGTTGCCATTTTTGCTGTGCATCCCGCTTGTTATTCTTGCGCAATTTGAAATTATCGACCTGCCGCTGATGGTGGCTTATCGGATTTCTTTTGTAATTGCTACCGTCTGGTGGGTGGCGTTTATGTTCCCGATGTTTAAAAATGTCCACCAAAAATACGGCACAGACCCCGAACCGCAGTATGTAAGAAAAAGCTTTATCAGAATATGGACAACCTTTAAAGAAATCGCAAAACAGAAGGAAATTTTAATTTTTTTGATTGCGTTTTTCCTGTACAGCGACGGCGTGGGTTCTATTATCCGTATGGCAATTGCCTACGGCGACACCATAGGGCTGGATGCCGTTACTCTGCTCATGGTGCTGCTGGTGGTGCAATTTGTGGCATTCCCATGCGCTATTATCTACGGCAAGCTCGCACAAAAATATGGTGCGCGTTCCATGATTTACTTTGCCATCGGCACGTACTGCGTGATTTGCTCCATTGCTTTATTTATGAGCCCCGACAGGGATTTGCAAACCCTTACGACGATGTTTTGGGCTTTGGCAATGCTCGTAGGAACGGCGCAGGGCGGCATACAGGCACTCAGCCGCTCTTATTTTGGCAGGATAATCCCCAAGGACAAATCTAATGAGTACTTTGGCTTTTACAATGTGTTTAGCCGTTTTGCTTCCGTTCTCGGCACTACGATATTCGGTGTGATTACGCTCACCACAGGGCATCCGCACTGGGGCATAGCCGGTATTGCCGTGTTGTTTGTAGCGGCGGCGATTATTTTTAGATTTGCACCGGATGACAGGAAAATAGTTAAGGAGTAAATTCTGGCAATTTCGTTCTTTGCGTTTACCCAGATGATAGTGGTAAAACATAGGATTTGTGTTGTCAAGGACACTTAAAAAATAACAGTAACGCTTAAACGCTCAAGGTATCAATGACGCGGGGAAATTTTCATTATTGTGTGCCGTCTTTCCATGACATAATTAACTTGCAGTAGAAAATTTATATTTTAGGAGGTATGATTATCATGGATTTCGATTTAACGGTTTTGCAAAAACGGTTATCTGATAGAGGATTTCAAGCGTTCGTGTGTGCCGATAATCAAGAAACAATAAACTTGATTTCAAAAGAGTTGCTTAGCGAAAGTGATTCGGTTGTCGGTATTGGAAACTCCATTACGCTTAAAGAATTGGAACTAACGAATATCCTGTCGTCCAAGACGGTATATGAACGCAACATACAAGGAAAGGGCGAAGATGAGCGAAAAGCACTTCTTGCGGATATATATTTCACTTCTGCTAACGCCATTTCGTATGATGGGCAAATAATAAATATTGACGGCACAGGAAACAGGGTTGCCGCAACGTGTTTTGGTCCAAAGCACGTTGTATTTGTCATTGGAAAAAACAAGATAGCAGATTCATTTGAAAATGCCATAGAACGCGCAAGAAATGCCGCCGTTGCACTAGCTAAAATATATGAAAGAAAAACGCCTTGTGTTGTTACTGGAAAATGTGAAAATTGTATATCTCCTGAGTCTATTTGTGGAGTTACGACTATACACAGGAAACAACTATACGGTAATAAGATTTCAATAATTCTTGTAGATAAAAATTTAGGATTATAATTGACAACACTATCGTGAGGATGATACAACGGTTTTTCCGTCACCGTTAAATACAGTCCGGAGGACGTGCAAAAAAAGAATCTGCACAAAAAAAATTGACCTTTTCTCGCTAAACGAAGAGGAACAGGCCGCCTTTGAGCGATATAAAAAGGCTCACGGGTACACATAAAATAAGAATAAAACCTCCGCATGTGGTAAATGCTAGACAAATCCCACATTTGGAGGTTTTTTTATATGGAAATCACAGCACCGGTTTTGGAAAACGAAGAAAAAGAAGAAAACAACGACCAACAACCCCAGCAATCCCCGGAAGCCCTAATGCCGCCTCCAAAGCCAAATCCACGCGGTGTAATCCAGTTCCTAACGATTATAGGGCAGGTTGAGGGGCATATTTTGTTACCGCCGACAAATAAGGCCACTAAATACGAGCATGTAATCCCGCAGTTAGTGGCCTGTGCAGAAAATAGTGAGGTAGACGGACTGCTTGTGCTTCTAAATACAATGGGCGGTGACGTGGAAGCCGGGCTTGCGCTTGCGGAGCTTATCGCGCACCTCGGAAAGCCGTCGGTATCGTTGGTGCTGGGTGGAGGGCATTCTATCGGTGTGCCGCTGGCTGTTTCTGCTAAATTTTCGTATATCGCGCCTTCGGCAACCATGACAATCCACCCCGTCCGCATGAACGGCACTCTCGTAGGCGCACCGCAGACATATGAGTATTTTAACAAAACCCAAGACCGCGTGATGGACTTTATAACAGCCCACTCCAACATAACCCACGACCGCCTAAATACCCTAATGATGGACACACAAACAATGGCACAAGACGTAGGAACAATCTTAATAGGCGAAGAAGCCGTACAAGAAGGCTTAATCGACGCAGTAGGCGGCCTGCACGACGCTATGGAGAAGCTGTACGAGTTTATCGGGAAGGCGTAAACATCTCGCGTATCTCATGCCATAAATCCCCACGCGTAGGTATTTCTGTAAGGGGGATTCCCGTGTAAAACATGGTTCGGTTTGGATTGTGATGGAAATTTTCTCGACTGTGATGGATGTTCCATTCGCGGAAGAGGTGTTCCGGTGTAAAGATATTTTCTGCCGTAAATTCGTCGCCGCTAAACCGTAAAAGATAGTATCCGTAAAATCCGTTTGCACCATCATTGTAAAACACGATTATTTCGCAGTCGTTGGTGAA
Organism: Defluviitaleaceae bacterium; assembly: GCA_009786685.1. Taxonomy (GTDB): domain Bacteria; phylum Bacillota; class Clostridia; order Lachnospirales; family WQUN01; genus WQVC01. The sequence goes on along the minus strand of WQRQ01000029.1, from coordinate 21,152 downwards.
TAAATGAAAGTTATGATACGGGAGCATTCCGATTTTGCGATACTCGCCGTTGATAAATCTGTAAACAATCGTCTCCCCTATAAATCCCTGCATACAAGCCTCCCATATAGGATAAACAGGAAAAAACGTGATGATAATATCGGGGATACCTGTATTTGTAATGTTGTGAAGGCTAAATCTTGTCGCCACATTAGGAAACCACGGGTCGTCGTGGTGGCGAACGAAAGGAACTCCCGTTATTTCGTTTCCGTCCGCGCCAAAGATTCTGCCGTCATACTCTACGACACGTGGGCTGCCATGTTCTAAAAGTGTGCCGCCCCAGTAAAGCCGTTGCTTCCCGCCTGTTTTTATCCATTGCAATGTTTCGATACATAGGGTGAAATGGGTATTTGTATCTACGCAAAACCAATTATTGCTATAACCAAACAAGCTCCAAAAATCGCCCAAAAACTCCGCCGCAACGCGCCGCCCAAATGGGGTTATCTCTTTAAAAAAACCAAGCTGTGTGAGGCTTTCGCCGTCCTTGTCCACCCGATAATCTTCAGAGTACAACAAACTCCCGCGCCAACCGTCTCCCGGCAGATGCCCCCATAAAAATGCCGTAAACAGTACATACTCATCCACTACCGAAATATCCCGAAAACCCATGTAACCTGCATACTCCGGCGCGGGCAGCAAATTTATCCCCTCAAAAAGCACGATAGGCTCACCGCCATCCGACTGCCAGCGCACAAAGTTGGCTATATTAATCCCATCACGTATTTCGCCTGTCCAATAAAAGCCGTAAAAATATCCGTCATCCGCCAAATAAAGAATATTGGGAAAATCCTCCAAATGCTCAATCTCCGAGCCATCCGGACGAAAGCGAAACCAGCCGTGCAATTCTTGCGGATTCCATGCATGATGATAAATCCAGCCATTTGCGGCAAAAAAACGCCATTCTGTTGACCACCACCCAAAACGGGAGGGTTCAAACTCGCCGCCGTCGCGCCTAATGCGATATAAATCGCCGTAAAATATACCCGCGCTTCCTTGGATGTCGCCTACGCTCACGATAACCCAATCATCAACCACATCCAGCTGCATGATAAACGGCGGGGACGAAGAATAAGCCACATCAATAAAAATCAAAGGAAACGCCGCTATCTGCCTCCTCACACCATTTTCGATTACATAAAGAATACGATAATCATCCTCAGCCCTACACCCAAACTGCGTGACCCCATCATCCCAATGAATCCAAACATCCGCTTCCTCGTCCTGTACTATAACCTGTTCCGAAACTTGTTCCGCTACCTGCTCCGCAATCGGAATCACCCGAACAAAAACAGGCTCATCCTTAAGATAAAAAAGCTCGTCCCCCCTGCCGCAACCGACAAGAGAAACAAGCAAAATCAACGTAAGTACAAATATCTTAAACATAGCATTTCACCCTTTGTGATATAATGCCTTAAAAAAAGCACGGGGATTGCTATTTAATCCGCCCCCACGATTTTCCCTTTACGCCCCACAATGGTACTGCCTGCCGGTATATCTTTCAGCACAACGGTATTTGCGCCGATTTTTGCATTATCACCGATTTTTACGCGGCCGAGGATTGCCGCGCCTGCGCCTATTACCACGCCGTTTCCGATTATGGGATGGCGCGGGCCTTTTTCGTGGCCTGTGCCGCCGAGGGTTACGCCGTGGTAGATTACCACATCGTTACCGATTATGCATGTTTCGCCAATCACCACGCCCATGCCGTGGTCTATAAAAACGCCCTTTCCAATCTGCGCCCCCGGGTGTATCTCAATCCCTGTAAAAAACCGCGCAAACTGCGAAACAAAACGAGCAAGAAAATAAAGCCGCCATTTATACAGCCGATGGCAAGGTCGATGAAAAAATATACACCAAAAACCCGGGTACAAAAAAACCTCCAGCACAGAATGTATAGACGGGTCGTTCTTTCTTATAGCATTTATTAAACGCAAGGTAAGCCCCCTACATATTTTTGCATGTACTCATAATATATTCGGCAAACTCATCACATGTGCAGCCTGTATCGCGGCCTGTGATTGTGATTTTTTTCTCACTAACCGTACATATGTCGAGTGCCTTGGTAAGCTTTTCGCTTTCCTTCACAAATCCGATGTGAGAAAGAAGCATTGCCGAAGCGCGCAACATACTGGCAGGGTCGGCGTAGATATCGCGGCCTTCCTTTACCATACGAGGTGCGGAGCCGTGGATTGCCTCAAACATGGCATATCTCGCGCCGATATTCGCGCTGCCCGCAGTCCCTACCCCACCTTGGAATTCTGCGGCTTCGTCGGTGAGGATGTCGCCGTATAGGTTTGGCAAAACCATTACCTCAAACTGCGTGCGGCGTTTTTCGTCTATCAGCTTTGCCGTCATTATGTCGATGTACCATTCATCCAGCGATATGCCGGGGTAGTCCTTGGAAATTTCCTTGGCAATAACAGAAAACTTGCCGTCAGTTGTCTTAACGACATTAGACTTGGTAACGGCGGTCACACGTTTTTTTCCGTTAGCTTTAGCATATTCGAATGCGGCACGAATAATTCGCTCGCTGCCCTGCGTAGTCGCCACGGTAAAGTCAATCGCCAAGTCATCGTCTACGTTAACCCCCTGGCTTCCCAGCGCGTAAGCACCCTCGGTGTTCTCGCGGAAGAATGTCCAGTCCAGTCCCTTCTCGGGTACACGTACGGGGCGCACATTTGCGAAAAGGTCCAGCTCCTTGCGCATTGCTACGTTCGCGCTTTCTATGTTTGGCCACTCGTCGCCTGCTTGGGGGGTGGTGGTCGGGCCTTTTAGGATTACGTGGCAGGCCTTTAGTTCGTCAAGCACGGCGGGCGGGATTGCCGCTTTTTCCTCGGCGCGGCGTTCTATTGTAAGGCCTTCGATATCGCGAAGCTCTACCTTGCCTGCAACCACTGCGTCTGCGAGTAAAAACTCCAGCACATCCTTTGACGCCTTTGTAATCGCGGGGCCTATTCCGTCGCCGCCTGTTATTCCTATGATTATCGGGTTGCAGTCCGCATAGCTTATCGGAGTTGCGTTTTGCTTCATTTTTTCTATGCGGCTAAGCTGTTGCTCCAGTAATGCACCAAATTTGGCTTTTGCGTCTTCTATTTTTTTCATGGTTTTTTACTCTCCTTTTATAGCCGTTTTTGTTACGGCTTCCATTTCTTCGTCTGTTATTAGGGTGATTCTGCCTGTTTCGTACTGCGCGTCTACCCAGTCTTTGACTTGCAACACCGCCGGGTGGCGTTTGTCAAATACATCGCTGCCCGACTTTTTATAAAAATCGTTCATCCAATGCGCAATCCCCGCAAGGCCTGATGTATTGGAAATTACAACCTTCCAGGGGCGGTTAAGAATCTTCGCCGTATCAAAGATATTGTAAATTTCCTCGTTTTTAAGCAGCCCGTCGGCGTGGATACCCGCACGGGTTACATTGAAATTCTTACCCACAAAGGGTGTCATCGGCGGGATTTTGTATCCGATTTCTTTTTCAAAATATTCGGCAAGCTCGGTGATTACATGGGGTTGCATACCGTCGAGCGTCCCACGAAGCTGCGCGTATTCGAATACCATGGCCTCCAGCGGGGTATTGCCCGTGCGTTCGCCAATGCCAAAAAGCGAAGCATTTACCGCGCTTGCGCCATAGAGCCACGCATATGAGGCATTGTTAACAGCGCGGTAGAAATCATTATGCCCATGCCATTCCAGCAGCTCATGGGGGACATTGCCGTGGTGCGTTAAATTATGAATTACGCCCTGCACACAGCGCGGCATACATGTACCGGGATAAGTAACGCCCATTCCCATGGTATCACAAGCACGGATTTTAATAGGCACGCCAGATTCCTTGGAAAGCTTCATAAGCTCGCGTACAAAAGGCACAACAAAGCCATAGAAATCCGCCCGCGTAATATCCTCAAGGTGACAGCGCGGCTTAACCCCCGTCTCGATACACTCACGCACGATGGAAAGATAATGCCCCAAGGCCTGACGGCGGTTCATTTTCATCTGCAAGAAAATATGATAGTCGGAGCAGCTAACCAAAACCCCCGTCTCGGGCAAGCCGACTTCCTTAACAAGCTCAAAGTCCTTTTTAGAGGCCCTAATCCACCCCGTAATCTCGGGGAATTCGTACCCCATGTTAAGGCATTCATAAACGGCGTCGCGGTCGCGCTTGGAATACAGGAAAAACTCGCTTTGCCGTATCTTTCCCTTTGGCCCGCTAAGCCGGTGCAGCAGCTTGTAAATATGTTTAATCTGTTCCACGGTATAAGGCTCACGGGACTGCTGCCCGTCCCTAAAGGTCGTATCCGTAATCCAAATCTCATTAGGCATATCCACAGGCACGCTGTTATAGTTAAACATAGCCTTGGGGATATCCTTATACGAGAACTGGTCGCGGTACAGGTTAGGGTCTTCCCTGTCCAGCACTCCGTACCGGGGCGCGCTGTGTTCCCATAAATTTGTGTGGCGGTTAAAAACGTATGGCATGGTTATTCTCCTCTATCAAGCAAGTCCTTCTATCTTACCACGTTATACCAAAAAATAAAACCATCGGGATTAAGGAATCCAAGAGCCACATACCACACCAAAAGAAGCAACGCACAAGCTCCGATAACAGGAAGCCTTTTTACAAGACGCACACCGCACAAAATAACGACGGCGGCAAGATAAATAATAAACCATGCAGAAAGCAATCGTAGCCAAGTCATACCAAAGGCGTCAATATACAAGCTAAGGCGAATCGCGCCGGAAAAAAGCATTATTCCCGTAAGCGTAAGAAGCGTACAAAGCAACACCGAAAGAAGCCTTCCGCGACTACCGCGCCATAAGAAAACACCAAAAATCAGCAAGTTAATTGCGCATACGGCAACGGTTTGTGCAAAGCCTTCGCGAGCGTATTCGGCAAAGGTCATACCGGCAGGCAGCCCGGCGCGGGCAAAAAGGTATGTGAACTGCACAAAGCAAAACAGTACATACACGGCTATTACGCCCCCAAGCACAATCGTAGAAATAATTTTATCAATCGCAACAACTTTTGTATTTACGGCGGGTCTGTTTTCTCCAAAGCCAATATTCCAAAGGAAGGAGAAAAACAGCCCAAAAGCGATGAGTACAAAAACACCATGGAATATAAACGAAGAAAACTGTAGCCGAGAAAAAAATTGGCTCACATAATGGCTAAAAACTTGGTCTGCGCCCATCAAAAGCGGGATAATAACAATCATAAGCCCCATAACGATTGCAACCCCAACAGAGGCATGTTTTGCAGTAGATTTGTTTTCGGAAGAAACCATCGACGCAGAAATCTCAAAAAGCGAGCCAAGCCCGCTAAAGGGGCGTATCAGCCAGCCTTCCAGCCACGCGATAACCATATCAATAACCGCGCCGTCAAAGCTCTTCCAAGAAAATCCTCTTGCCGCCCACTGCGCATGTGCCATAAGCACCGCAGGGATTACTGCGGCAGTAATCATGGCAAACTGCCAATTACTGTCCGTAAAAATAAAATTCCATACCATCAGCGCGAAAGTACACGCCGCCACAAACCACAGCACATAGTCATTTTTAAGCCGCTTCCAGTAAACGGCATAAAAAATAACAAGATAGCATAGCCAAAATACAGCGTGCAGCATACCTATCGACGTCGATGACCATATGTTGTTAATAACCAAGCGGTTAAATAAAACCGCCAAAAGCAACGACACAGGCAGCAGTATTTTTTCTGCCCTACTCCATACTTTTACCTCTTTTACCTCGTTAATTGTCTCCGTCATTTTTGTCGCCCTCCCTATATTCCAAAATATCGCCCGGCTGGCAATCAAGCTCGCGGCACAGGCGGTTTAATGTTGTAAATCTTATGGCCTTACCCTTACCGGTTTTTAAAATAGAAAGATTTGTTTGTGTCAAATCAATGCGCTCGGCAAGCTCCGCGAGGCCTATTTTACGTTTTGCCATCATCACGTCCAAATTTACAATAATCATGCCGCACCTCAAATCGTAAGGTCGTTTTCCTCGCGGAAAACAATCGCCTGGCGGATAAGAGCCGCCAAAGTAAAGGAAAAAAGCCCGCTACCAATCATAAAAAACCTTCCTGCCAAAACAATCACATTAAAAAACGCAATAAACCACCCAAAAAACGCAACAGAAAGCACAAAAAATATAACGCCGATACGATAGAGTGCATTAACATTGCGAGTAACAAACGGCCCCGTTGGAATCGAGTTGAGCATAAAAATCATCTCCAGCACAATCCAAAGGCAAGGCACAGCCAAGGCCATTAAAAATGTGAGGATAAACGCCCGATAATCCGGCAGCATGGTGGGCGCGTTACGAAACACCCTAAAAAAAGTGTCGATAGTAAAAGGCAAAGTAATCGCCCCAACTAACCCGACAACAAAGGCCACATAAAGAGTGTATTTCAGAATGCGGCTAAACAACGGCTCTTTCATTAAAGATACCCCTTTCAAAGTTAGATTTGAAAGGATTATAATGGCAGCAGATTTGAATGTCAACATAAATTTGTCGAATAACAACAAATATATGTTGCAATGCAGATATTTATTGTTGTTATACGCATAAAAAAAGAGAGAAGGCGCGAGGCCAACTCTCGGTTTTTGCTATATACGGTGTTATTGTTTCTTGTATAAATTTATCAAACACCCCGCCAATAACGCCTCGGCCTCGGTGTCGGTCAGCGAAATCATCAATGTGATTTCCGTCACCCCGTTTTTACCCACGACAAAAGCGGAAATTTTTTCCTGTCGGTTTTTAACGGCATTCCTGATACCGGGGATAAAAATAAAATCCCCGCACTCGAAAGTTGGCTCTTCCGGCAAAATAAACGGCAACATCCCCCAGTTTATCAAATTGGAACGATAGCGTTTTGTCGCGTATTCTTGGGCGATATTTGCCAGCCCGCCCAGTACGCGTTGGCAGCTTGCGGCCTGCTCGCGTGCCGAGCCGTCGCCGGGTTTTTTCGCATATACCACGCTGCCGATGGTTACGGTGTCCGTCACTTTATGCCCCGCGCCTTCCAATGCCTTAACCACATCAGTAAGCTCACCAATCCCCTGCCCCTGTATCTTTTTCGCCCGCGCAACATATCCCGGGTCTTTGCGAGAAAGAGTATGCTCCGCCAAAGCATAAGGATTAGAGCGGAACGTAGATGTCTCCCCCGACGGTATCAATTCATCCGTAGTGGTAACAGGGTCGGTAATCAGCGACGCCACCTGCAACAGTAAATCCTCGCCCGGCGGCATAAACTGCGGCCAGTCGCGTATTCCCGGCCCGTAAACAAGCTCCACATTTTTATCGGGCTTGCCTACACCCTTGTAAATTTGCTTGTCATATATCTCCCCGGAAAAGTAATATTTTGGCAAATTGTTTTTTTGACCAAAAGCGTCCGCGCCCGCTAAAACACCGCCGTTGGCGGCAGTCGCGGCAACAGAAAGTGCGTCCATTAACGCCACATTGGCGTCTTGTCCCATGCTTGGCTTAGCACCCTCGCGGTTAGGGAAATTACGCGTTACATGGCGGATGGAAAACCCACCATTCTGCGGGACATCCCCCGCACCAAAGCAAGGCCCGCAAAACGCCGTTTTCAAAATCGCGCCCGAGCGCATTAGCTTTGCCGTAACGCCGTTTTCCATAAGCGACACGTACATAGGCTGGCTCGCAGGGTAAACAGAAAGGGGCATTCCAACCCCCCTACCCTCCAAAATCTGCGCCGCGCCGCAAATCGACTCGTACAAGCCGCCCGCGCAACCCGCGATTATGCCTTGGTCAACCTTTATCTTGTCAACCTCCGAAATCTTAAACACATTGCTGGGATGTGTAGGCATTGCAATCATCGGCACAACTTCCGACAGATTTATCGTAATCAGGCCGTCGTAGTAAGCCGTATCCGCGGGAGAAATTTTTACATAATCGCCCGCCCGCCCGTGCAATGCATAAAACTCCTCCACCTTGCCGTCGGTTTCCCAAATACTGGACAAGCAAGTAGTCTCCGTCGTCATAACATCCACGCCCATACGGAAATCCATACTAAGCCCCGCTACACCGCTCCCAAAGAATTCCAACACGCGGTTTTTAACAAAGCCGTCGGCAAAAACCTCACCGATAAGCGCGAGTGCGACATCCTGGGGGCCAACACCGGGGCGCGGTTCGCCAACAAGCCGTACACCTACCACCTCCGGCCGCGAAATATCATACGTACGCCCGAGGATTTGCTTAACAAGCTCGCCGCCGCCTTCGCCTATGCCCATAGTGCCGAGCGCGCCGTAGCGTGTATGGCTGTCCGAGCCAAGTACCATTTTGCCGCCTGCCGCGATTTCCTCCCGCACATACTGATGAATCACCGCAACATGGGGCGGCACAAAAATCCCGCCGTATCTCTTAGCGGCAGAAAGCCCAAACGCGTGGTCGTCGGCATTGGTAGTACCGCCCACGGCACAAAGGCTGTTATGGCAATTTGTAAGTACATACGGAATAGGAAACTTGTCAAAATCCTTTTCCGCAGCGCGTACGGTTTGTATCACACCGACATAAGTAATATCGTGAGAGGCCAGCGCGTCAAATTTAAGCCGCCACAGGCTTTCGCTGTTATCGGCGGCATCGCCTTCGGCTATTCTGTGCGCCGCCATTATTTTATAAGCCATGGNATTTTTTGCGGCTTCTTCCTTAGAAATCGCCGCAGTATCGGCCACATCCCGTCCATTTAGCACAAATACCCCGTTACGAATACACTCAATCATTACACTCATCCTTTTGTTTGGCCTTAGGCCGTTTAGAGATTAAGAATTTGTTGCGCAAGCTCGCCTGTTTCTTTTAAGTCGCCGTTTTCCAGCAGTTTAGAAATTTTGTCTATGATTTCCCTTATCGGGCGAGAATACGTCTGGTTTTGCAGCTCCTGCAATGCGTCGAGGGCTTCTTCTGTCTCGAAGAGGTCGCAGGCGTCGCTTATTATTGTCATTTGTGTACGCAAAAACTTCATATTTTCGCTGGGTTTTTCTTTTTGCAATTTTTTTATTTCCGACAAGCCCTGGTCGCGCCATTCTTTGGACGCGAGCTTTGCGCGATTTGCTTTTTCTATAACCTCGGAGGTCTGTTTGTCGTGGATAAACCGCATTAGGTAGCTGTCCAAGCGTTTTATGTCAATCGGCTTTGTGGCGTAGCCGTCAAAACCGTTTTGCAAAAACATATCCGCCATATCGCTGAAGGCATTTGCCGTAAGCGCGACTATGGGGTGTTTATATCCGCCTTCGCGAAGGTGTTTTGTGGCTTCTATGCCGTCCATGCCGGGCATCATATGGTCCATAAAAATGATATCGTACTTATTGCCCTCACGAATTTTTTCCAAGGCAACATAGCCGCTTTCTGCCGTATCCACAGCAAGCTTGTACGGCATAAGAAAGCCCTTGGCCACATATAAATTAGACTCTACATCGTCCACCACAAGCACACGTCCGTAAGGCATAGGCTCGCGTTCCAGCTTAGAAATCTTTTTCATCGACCGCTGTGTATCTTCGAAGTTTTGCAGGCTGCGAGAGAGTGCCTCACCTAATACTTCTTTGTTTTTAATTTTTTGCGGGATACGTACGGTAAAGCTTGTACCTTTACCGAGGCGGCTTTCTACCTCGATATTGCCGCCCATCATTTCTATAAGCTGGTATGCTATGGTTAGCCCCAAGCCGCTGCCTTCTATTTCGCGATTGCTTTCTACGTTGTAGCGGGTAAACTCGTCCCCAAAAAGGTCGTCTACCTGTTCCGCAGTCATTCCCTGCCCCGTATCGCTTACGCTTACGATAATAATAACCTCATCGTCCTTGCTTTTTTCCACATCAAAGGCCAGCCTTACCTCGCCCTCCAATGTATATTTAAACGCATTGGAAAGGAAGTTGTTTAAAACTTGTTTTATCCTAATTTCGTCACCGATTAGATACATCGGCAAGTTTTCGTTTACGTGCAAATTAAATTCTATTTGCTTGCTGCCTACATAAATGAGGTTTAGCTGTACCGTGTCCACAATCATGCTTGCGACTTCGTACTCGGCGTCGATGATTTCCATTTTGCCCGCTTCTACTTTGGAAAGGTCGAGTATATCGTTGATAATGGAAAGCAACAGCCCCGAAGAATTATAAATACGAGAAAAAGCCTCCTCCGTCTCCGGCGGGTGGGAATCGCTTCGCAATTGCAGCTCGGTGATACTCATTACGGAGTTCATGGGGGTGCGTATTTCGTGGCTCATGCGTGCGAGAAATTGTGTTTTTGCTTGGTTAGCGCGTTTTTCGCGTCTGCTTGCGTCTGCCAGCTTTACCATTGTGTCTTTTAGCTTATGCTGCTCCCGCATATCTCTTATGAAGGAAAATATATGCGTTTCGCCAAGCCACTTGGAACGCATAAGCACAACTTCGCAAGGTATCAACTCGCCGGAATCCAATATATATGTCCAATCGAAGCGGGTATAGCCCTTTTCCAGTGCAGTTTTGCGGTATTCCATTGCTTTTTCTTTAGAATTGCTTCCGTCGGGCTGTTTCTTTGGCCATAGCAACTGATATTTGTTCTTGTAATCGCCTATGTTGGTACACTCAAATAAATTTAGGGCCTCATTGTTGCACCCGACTACTTGTATGTTTGTGTTTGTGATGGTGATGGCCAGTGGCATTATGTCGATGAGATTGCGCAGCTCGTTTTCTGCGGCGATTTTTTCTTCCAATGTCTCGGACAGATTGTTTTTAATATAGTACACACAGTTGCCGTGATGGTTTATGCCCAAGGCTATGGCTTCTGCCATCTCGTGGCAGGTTTTGTAGCCGCAGGCGGCGCAGTCTACATGCTGCTCGTTGTCGGAGAGCTTTAGTAGCTTTTCTTTGAAGATTTTTTCGATTTCTGCTTCGGGGATGATGGTTTTTGGGGTTTTTATTTCTTCGTATGTGCATACAAAATCGTCGGGGTTTAGGTGGCTTAGGTGTTTGTTTAATGCGTCGCGTCTTTTTTCCGGAGTTGGCGGAGCGTTTTTGTATTTTTCTCTGCGGGCGTGCAGGGCATTGTAGGCTATATCTGTGCGGAATACCTCGTGGATTTCCGTTCCCGTGCCTTGGCAGCAGCCGTATTTGCAGTTTAATACATCTATGAGCGTAGGCATATGCTCGCTACCCGATTTTTTATCGGCTTCGAAGCTCGCCAAAAACTCGTATGCTCTGCGTTCGCCTTCTACCTGCATGATTACGGCTTCCGGGCCTAAGTAGTATTCCAACTGCTCCTTTAATCCCCCCGGGCCTGAAAAGGACGCCGCAGTTACAAAGTCTTCTTCTAATATACACGAGCCGATATTTGCATTTTTAATATGCTCCATCAAGCCCTTGTACGTAATATTATGCGCTATTAGCCCCATGCCGCGCTCAGAATCTATCTCGGCTTTTTTTGCGATACAGGGGCTTAAAAATACTAAATCCTCGGTTACGTTTTCATATTTTTTTAAATAGATGGCAGTACACATCATGGGGCTGTGTATGGGGATTAGGTCCTGCAAAAGCCTGGGTCGGTGCTTTTCTATATGGCTTACGATGGCGGGGCAGGGCTGGGCTATATAACCCTTTTTGCTGTCCAAACTACGCAAATAACCCCACATTGCGATATCTACGCCGATACTTGTGGGGTAAAAGTTTTTAACACCAAGTTTTTTTAAGTAGCCTAATATATTTTTGTAGTCGTTGGGATAATTTAAAAAGAATGACGGTGCGATTATCACAGAAAACTCTTTGCCTTGTTTAAGGGCTTTAAAAAACGCTTTTGTATCGTCCCTGTATTTTCGTGCGTCGTGTACACATGTGACTATGCATGTGCCGCATAGGATACATTCTTTTTCGTCCACGCACATTTTATATGTGTCCTTGGTAGGAACAGATACATTTGATGTAAGTACCGGGCACTCGTGGATACATTTGTTGCAGTCGATACAACCCTTGATATCCGTGTAAATAAGTCCGTTGTTAAAGTTTTCTGTCTTTAACATTATTGCTTGCCCCCCAAGCCTTCTTTATGTGTTACATTTCATTGTAACACACGTACCGCTAAACAACAATCCTCGCCTTTGCCAAGGCAATTTTTATGCTTTTGCCGACAATAATTACTACGATGATTTTTAGGATTTCCAGAAGGATAAAAGGCAAAAACACCGCCAAAAATGCTGAGTGTAGGGTGCTTTGTGTAAAAACCGCAAACCATAGCATTCCGAGTGATAAGTTTACAATCATCCCTACAAAAAGAAATAAAAATAAAAATCCAACCGACCGTAATTTATCACCAATCGCAGCCAAAAAAGCCATAATCGGAAAAGCCCAAATAAACCCGCCCGTAGCACCAAAAATAACTCCCATCCCGCCGCGAAACTGCGTAAAAACAGGCACACCAACCGCCCCAAGCAGAATATAAACCAAAACAGCCGTCACACCTTTTTTAGCCCCAAGCATAACCCCCGTCAAAAAAACAGCAAATGTTTGCAAGGTAAAAGGCACGGCAAAAACCGGAATATTAATCCACGCACAAACGGTAATAACCGCCACAAAAATCCCTATAAAGCAAAGCTCACGTGTGGTAAACATGAAAAATCCTCCTTTTTTTATTATGCTTGGGAGTATACGTCCTTTGCTTTGCATTGTCAACCACATATCGCGACACGGTTAACGACAATGCTGAAATTTTATTTGCTTTTTACATTGATTAGACGCATAATCTGTAGTATTAAGGAGGTTGGTTAACATATTTGCAATAATTTTTGGACTTTTGGGTGGACTGGCGTTATTTTTGTACGGCCTTCACACGATGGGAACCGGCCTTCAAGAAATGGCGGGCAAAAAGGCAAACAGGGTGCTGGAAATCCTAACTTCCGTGCCCATCGTCGGAATGCTGGTAGGTACGGTAGTTACCATAGTCGTACAAAGCTCGACGCTGGTGACGGTAATGGTAGTGAGCCTCGTAAACTCCACAATGCTAAACTTAAAACAGGCGGCGTCGGTAATCATGGGCGCGAATATCGGTACTACGCTCACAGCGCAGCTCGTAGCCTTTAGAATCACGGATATTTGGGTGTACTGTGCGGCGGCGGGCTTTTTGGTTTACTTCTTTGCCAAGCGGAAAAGCATAAAGACGACCGGGCTTGTGTTTTTTGCATTCTCCATGCTGTTGCTTGGGCTTTCGCTGATGACAGACGCTATGCGGCCTTTGCGCGAGGAGCCTACTTTCTTAAACTTAATTAGCAATTTTAGCGATAATCGTATTTTGGCAATGCTTGTCGGGCTTATTTTTACTGCGGTTGTGCAGTCTTCTACTGCGGTTACGGGTGTTATCGTTGCCATGACTATGGAGGATTTGATTCCGCTTAGTGCCGCGCTTCCGCTTATCATCGGTACTAATGTCGGTACTTGCTTTACCGCTGTTTTGGCTTCTATCGGAGGGTCTACCGCTGCCAAACGTGCCGCCGCCGTGCATGTTGTTTTTAATGCTACGGGCGCGCTTATTTTTCTTATTTTTCTGCCGCAGTTTGAGGCGGCTGTATTGTTTATTTCGCCCGATTACGATGTCCCGAGGCAGGCGGCCAATGCACATACGCTGTTTAGTGTGGTTTCTACGGCGATGTTCCTGCCGCTGATTGGGCTTTTGGTTAAATTTGTGACGTTTATCATCCCCGAAAAGAAAACAGACGGCGAAGATGAAAAAGTAACCTCCTTCCTAGATAGAAATATGGTAAACAACCCAACAATGGCAATAACAATGGCGCAAAAAGAACTTGTAAGCATGGCAGAAATCGCAGGCAAAAACGTGCAGCTTGCTCTCGACGGCTTTGTAGGCAAAAAAAAGAAAAAATTAAAGCTGCTTAAAAAGCAAGAAAAACTGGTAGACAAAATGGAAAAAGAAATCGTGAGCTACCTGGCCGCTGTTTCGCAGGCGGGGATGGGGCGGCATATGTCTATACGCCACGCGGGGCTGTTGCACGCCGCAAACGACATAGAGCGCGTGAGCGACCATGCCACAAACATCGCAAAGCTTGCACAGCAGGTAATAGAAGAAAAAATTGACTTCCCACGCGATGCCATAAAAGAAATAGAAGACATCTTTAAACCTGTATCGGAAATCTTCAAAACCGCGGTACAATCCGTAAGCGAAAACGACACAAAGCTAATCCCGCGCATAAAAGAACTCGAATCCCTGATAGATAAAAAAGAAAAAGAAATGCGCACAGCCCACATAAAACGCATAGCACGCGGCGAAATAAGTGCGGAAGGCGGTATCATATACCTGGACGTACTAAGCAACTTTGAAAGAATCGGAGACCACTCAATGAATATCTCTCACTTACCGCAGGGCAAACTATAAAAAACTATTCTTGACGCTTCCCGTCATAATGTGTATATTTTTCCCATAATAAATAAGGATGTGTTGATATGAAAATAGCGATTTTAGGTTACGGTGTAGTAGGCTCGGGAGTAGCGGAGGTTTTAAAAACAAATGCTACGCAAATTACTAAAAAAACAGGGAAAAAAATCGAGGTAAAGCATGTGCTGGATTTGCGTGATTTCCCCGGTGACCCGCATGAAGCATTGATGACAAAGGACTTTGCCGTAATAGAAAATGACCCCGAGGTTAAAATCGTGGTAGAGTCCATAGGCGGCGAAACGGCCGCATACGACTACACAAAACGTGCGATTTTAAGCGGGAAAAGCGTATGTACGCCAAACAAGGCGTTGATAGCAAAGCATGGCGCGGAGCTTTTTGCCTTGGCTAAGAAAAAAGGAGTAAACATGTTGTTTGAAGCCAGTGTGGGTGGCGGAATTCCTCTTATTCGTCCATACATCGACGCGCTGTGTACAGACCAAATACAGGCCGTAGCGGGCATATTAAACGGGACGTCCAACTACATTCTCACGCAAATGAGCGAAAACGGCACAAGCTATGCCACTGCATTAAAAGACGCACAAAACTTGGGCTATGCCGAGCAAGACCCCACCGCAGACGTAGGCGGCTACGACGCCTGCCGAAAGCTGTGCATTTTGCTTTCGCTTGCGGTGGACAAGCAGGTAAACTACGAAAATGTTCGTACCGAGGGCATAGAAAACATAAGCACGGAGGATTTTGCATTCGGAAAAGCCTTGGGCTTTACATTGAAGCAAATCGTAAGCGGAAAAGTCTACGAAAGCGGTGTGGGCGCATTAGCCGCGCCGTTTTTTGTACCCCTAGCCCACCCCCTTGCGGCGGTAAACGACGTATACAATGCGGCATGGGTAACAGGCAAAACCACGGGCAATGTAATGTTTTACGGTAGCGGCGCAGGCAAGCTGCCCACCGCAAGCGCGGTAGTAAGCAATATCGTAGACGCGGCGCATATGCAACCCCTTGTCCACGGCTGGGCACCGGAAGAAGCAAAAATCCTACCCGCCGACAAATACGTAACCCGCAAGATAATCCGCGTAACCTGCGAAAACCCCGCCGAAATAAAAAAAGCGGCAACCCTTCCGCAATACCCAAACCAAGCCGCATGGATAACCACCGCAGAATCCGAGGAGCAAACCGCCAAGTCTTTGGCAGAAATCAAAAAGACCTCGGGAATAAAAACCATAGAGCGTGTCCTGCGTATTTACGGATAACATAAATCACTTCGAGTTAGCGGTTTGGCTATAGAGGACTGGCAATAAATGGCGAATACATCATAATAGCATGGTTTTCCACGACAAACTCATCGTTTGCAAGCTTGCCGTCGGTCGTAAGTTTTTTTCTGCGGATTTCGTTATGGCGGGTGTAGCCGCCCCAAAATTCTGATTTCATTAGGTGATTGCTTTCGTATATTTCGTAGTATTCTTGTGGCGGGGTGTTGCTTAGCCACGTGCCGTTTAGGTTTTCTTTGTCGATGCTTAGCTTTAGTTGGTATATGCGGTCTGTTTCGTTTTTTATCATTAAGTCGCCGTAGTTGTAAAAGCATGTCGCGCCGCTGCCGAAGGGTTGCTTTCTTGCAGAATCGGGGAAGACGTCGTAGCCGTGCCTGTGGCGTTCTGTTACGGTTAGAGGTGTGTGGATTGTTAGCCAGTAAATTAAATTGGAAAGCTGGCATAGGCCACCTCCTGTGCCTTCTGTTACCTTTCCGCTTTTTAATACCATGCCGATTAAATAACCCTTTCTTTTTGTGGGATTGCCGATAAGCCGCCAGTAAGAAAAGGTTTCGCCGGGGTTGATGGTTACGTTTTGCAATTTTTCTATCGCGATTTTTAAATTTATCACTTTGTTTTCTTGTAAGTACATATCTACGTCTTTTAATTTTCTGTATAGCGGGGTGCTGTGCGATTTTATTTCGTAGGGCAAAATTTCTTCGCTTTTGTGCGCAAACTTATACCCGCCGAAAAGCCATAAAAAATATCGCTTGACCGTAAAGTAACGCCGCCCCAATGCAAGCCGTAGCTCGCTGCGATATTTGGGTTTTTGTACCATTTTACTGCACCGCCGACGGTGGTATGCCTTTGAGCTTTTTGAACAGGCGGCTGAAGTAAAACACATCGGCAAAGCCGCAGTGTCCCGCTACTTCCGTTACATTCCATGTGCCTGCTCGCAGCATGTCTTCGGCTTGGTTTACGCGGATTGTGTTTAGGTAGTCGCGAAAGGTTACGTGAGTTTCGCGCTTAAACAACGTCCCGAAATAAACCGGATTTAATGAGACAGCCGAAGCCACTGCGGTAATCGTAAGCGGCTCGGCGTAGTTTTCTGTGATGTAGCGGATGGCTTGCTTTACCCTTGGGTCAAAGCGGTGGGTGTCTACTTCGTATACCAGCATTTCCATAAAACGCTGTATGATTAGCATTAGCCTTGCGCGGGAGCGCATTACATAGCCCGGGCTTTTTGCCAAAAAATCTTCGCTTAGTCTTCGGTAGTGAGAAATCAAATCGTTCTGTGTGCCTACATTGGAGTGCAAGGGCAGCGGCACAATAACTTCTTCTCCCGAAAAGGAGGCCAAATTAAAGTTAACCGCAAAGCACTCAAACTTTGTAGGGTCGTTGCTCATTGCCGACCGTTCTGAGCCTTTTGGGATACATAGGACGTCGCCTTCTTCCACTATAAACTTTTGGCGGTTTATCGTGTACACGGCTTGGCCGCCTGTTACATATGTTAGGTCTATAAAATTTGTACGTTTGTATTCTATCATCCACTCAGGCGTACTTATCCTATGCTTAAAATAATCTACTGTCGGAATGCTGTTGTTGAAAATGTCGAGTTCCATGAGCGTTCACACCTTTAGTTAATACAAATTTTCCTAATTTTATCTATGTTTGGTATAGTATGTCAAGTTTATAATTTTGACATATTCTTAGAAAATGTCAAAGAGGTGGCGCGTTATGGATAAAACGAGTTTTGGGTATCGTGCGTGGTTTCAGCCTACGGGTAGTTTTTCTACCTTTTCCGGCGGTAAACATGCTCTGTTTGCAGAAGAAGAATTTCAAAGAGGCTATATGGAACTATTTGGCGAAGAAAAATCCGGCGTTACTTTTGAAATAAATAAAAGCCTGCCTTCGGAGGGCTTTAGCATTAAAGGCGACACATCCGCTGTAAAAGTAGAAGGCGGAGACGAAAGCGGACTGCTGTACGGCGCGTATCGTCTGCTTTTTGCCATGCGCCGCGGGGAGCAAACCTTTACCATTAACGACAAACCTGCCGTGCCGCTTCGTATGCTAAACCACTGGGATAACGGCGACGGCAGCGTGGAGCGCGGATACTCGGGTAATTCTCTGTTTTGGCGCGATGGCATGATTGGATATGATTTGCCGCGCTTGCGTGACTATGCGCGTTTGCTTGCCAGCGTTGGGATTAACCAGATTAGTGTTAATAATGTAAATGTGCGTTTGATTACCGCAAAGCTGCTTACCGACGAGGGTTTAAACGATTTGGTAAAGGTTGCGGAGGTTTTCCGCCCCTTTGGTATTAAACTTTTGATTTCCGTGCATTTTGACAGCCCTGTTTGGCTTGGCGGGCTAAAGACTTCCGACCCTGCCGACCCAAAGGTTGCCGACTTTTGGAACGAGGCGGCGACTCGGGTTTATAAGAGGATTCCCGACCTTGGTGGATTTCTTGTAAAGGCGGATTCGGAGTTTCAGAGTGGGCCGAATGCGTTTGGACATACACAGGATGTTGGCGCAAATGTAATTGCCAAAGCATTAAAGCCCCATGGTGGTACGTTGCATTGGCGTTGTTTCATTTATAACTGCTTGCAGGACTGGCGTGATACCGTTACCGACCGTCCCAAGGCTGCTTATGACACGTTTTTCCCGATAGACGGCAAGTTTGACGATAATGTAATTTTGCAGGTTAAGCATGGGCCTTCGGATTTCCAGGTGCGTGAGCCAAACTCTCCACTACTCGGCGCGATGAAAGCCACCCGCGAGTCGCTGGAGTTCCAAATTGCGCAGGAATACACAGGCCAGCAAAAGGATATGTACGCATGGGCGGTGCAATGGGAAGAAATATTTAACATGCCTTTTAACGAAAGCCGAAAAACCCGCGACTTAATCGGAAAAGAGCTGGAGGCCGTCGTAGCTGTTTCCAATACCGGCAATGACGAAAACTGGTGCGGGCATATTATGGCACAGGCCAATTTGTACGCATTCGGGCGTATGGCATGGAATCCCGCGCTCACCGCAAAGGAAGTCACCGAGGAATGGACAGCCCTTACCTTCGTAAAGTCAAATTTTGTAGCACCTGAGGTTTATCCGTCGGTCGTACAAATGCTTATGGATTCTCGCCATGTTTATGAAAAATATAATGCTCCGTTGGGTATCTGCTGGATGGTTTATGTTCATCACCACTACGGCCCAAGCCCCGACGGTTACGAATACGCAAAATGGGGCACATATCACCGTGCAGACCACAAGGCAATCGGCGTAGACCGCACCCGAAAGGGTACGGGCTACACAGCCCAATATCAACCCTACGTGCGCGACCTTTACGAAAATCTCGACACATGCCCGGAGGAAATGGTACTGTACTTTCACCGCCTGCCCTACGATTACAAGCTAAAAGACGGACGCACTATGATACAATATATCTACGATACGCATTTTGAGGGCGTAGAAGGCGTAGAGGACTTTATCAAAACATGGGAGTCGCTCAAGGGTAAGCTACCCGACGACGCCTACACCCATATACGAAAACGCCTCGACATGCAACTGGAAAACGCCAAGGAGTGGCGCGACGTAATCAACTCCTACTTCTTCAGAAAATCAAACATTGCCGACAAAAAGGGTCGGAGGATTTATGTATGAGTACGGTAAAGCTTCCCCATATATTCAGCGACGGAATGGTTTTGGGGAAGAAATCAAAGGTTTGGGGTCAGGCGACCCCAAACCAACATATATCCGCAAAATTTTTGGACAATGAGTATGAAGCAATATCGGATAGCATGGGGCGGTTTGAGTTCGCGTTTAATGCGGAAGAATTCGGTGGCCCGCATACTCTCACCATAGAAGATATTACAATAAGCGACGTATATATAGGGCGCGTATGGCTTTGCGGCGGTCAATCCAATATGGAAGGGCCGTTAAGCCGTATGCGCCTTAATTTTGGCGAGCATATCAAAGACGACCCCAGAATCCGCATTTTTCAGGCAGAAAAAGGGTATAGCTTCGAGAGACCTCAACAGGATGTAGCGGGAGAATGGAATACAGCCGAGGGCGATTTTTTGGATACGATGTTTGCTGTGCCATACTTTTTTGCGCGTACAATATTGGAAAGATACAATGACGCGCCCATAGGCTTGGTATGCACCGCAGCAGGCGGCACGCCGATAGAGGGCTGGTTGCCGTCGAAAATCGTACGCGAGCATCCAAGCCTAAACGAAAGGCTAACCCAAGTAAAGGCACATGACTACATCGAAAAAACCACAGCCGAAAGCGAAAAAAATATAAATATGTGGCATGAAAATTTAAAACCAGAAGACATAGGCTTAAATGAAAACTGGCACGAAAAAACCTACGATGACAGCGACTGGCAAACCCGCGCACTTTTAGACCCTACAGGCTCGCCCGAGCATGGTGCAGTATGGCTGCGGAAGCAATTTACACTGGAGGATGTCGCAGATGATTGTACTCTGAATTTTGGACGGCTGGAAAACAGTGTTACGGTTTTCATCAACGGCACGGAGGTAATAAACATCGGCTACATGTATCCGCCATGCCGCTGCAAAATCCCCGACGGCCTTCTTGTGAAAGGCGAAAACACAATTGTCGTGCGCATTGTAGGCGACACCCACCACCCCTACGTAGTCCCCGGCAAAGAATACGCACTGCTTTCCAAAAACGGGACAATTGACTTTACCAAGGGCAAATGGAAATGGCGCGTAGGTGCTAAAATGGAAAAATGCCCCGACGGTGTGTTCTTTTTTGACCGTCCTTGTGGGGTTTACAACTATATGCTTGCGCCTGTTATGGGATATTCCATTGACGGGATGATATGGTATCAGGGGGAATCAAATACGGCGCAACCGCATAATTATATGAATTTGTTTAAATCCTTTGTCGCAAACATACGGGCGCATTACGGCGAGAGCTTACCGATAATTTACACGCAGATTGCAAATTATGTAGACCCTTACAGCTTACCGTTTGTTGGCGGATTTGGTGCGCCGGGCGGATACTGGGCCATTTTGCGCGAGCAGCAGAGGCAGTGCCTAAAGCTGCCAAACACCGCCATGGCCGTAACCATAGACTGCGGCGAATACAACGACCTCCACCCAACGGATAAAAAAACCGTAGGCGAACGCCTTGCCCTGCACGCCCGCCGTTTGGCATACGGCGACGATATAGTTTCTGACGGCCCTACATTCGAAAAGGTGGAATTTAACAAGGCGGACAAAACCATCGTCGTGCATTTTAAAAACGGCGTGGGACTTTGGGCAAAGGGTGGTCATCCCACCATGCTTGTTTTGTACAAGGACAGCAGTGTACACAGTGTTTTCTGCGCGATAGAGGGCAACAAGCTCGTCACCCCTGCGGGTACACTTGAGCCAAAAGCCGTGCGTTTTTGCTGGGCGGATTGCCCAAGCGTCACCGTTTACAACGCCTACGGCTTACCCGCGTCCCCGTTTGAGGAAATAGTAA
>WQRQ01000028.1 GCA_009786685.1 Defluviitaleaceae bacterium | reverse complement strand
TGCTTGCTTTGCTGCGGTTTGCGCCGCTTGTGTGGTTTGGTCGGATTGGGTCGTTTCGCTTGAGGTTTTTGTGATGTAATCGGCTGTTTTTAGGTATATCGGATTCATTTTCTTGCCCCCTTTGATTGACTTTTGGCCATGTATTTTGCTACGCCGTTGTCTTCGTTTGCGGCGATTATTCCTGTTGCTAGTTTTTTTAGTTCCGGGACGGCGTTTTCTACTGCGTAGCTTTCGTCTGCTACGGAAAATAGCGGGATGTCGTTCATGTTGTCGCCGAAGGCGATTATGCGGTCGCAGTTTAATATTTTTTTTAGCTCAAGAGCGGCGGCGGCTTTTGTGGCTTTGGTGGGAAGGATTTCGCACCAGTGTGCGTCGAAGTAGGTTTCTTTTTGGTATATGCTGCTTATCCGACCGCTAGATTTGAAGTGATTGTGGATGGGCAGAAGCTGTGTAGCTTCTCCCAAGCACGCGAAATTATGGATTTTTCCGTGACATAGGTCGATTTCGCTTTCAGTTTCTCGGCGGCGAGGGTCGTTTTGGCGATTGCTTAAAAAGATATTTTGCTGTGCGGTCATTTTGTGAGGAATAAAGGTAAACTTCTCGACGCCCTCGATAAATCCGTACACGATTGGCGAAATATTATGCGACGTTAGTGTTTGCAAAATAGCGGCTACGTCGTCGTTGTCAAAATTCTGCGAGAGCAGAATTTTGCCCGTTTTGCTGTCTCTTATAAGCGCGCCGTTGTTACAAATCACGGGGGCTTGCAGGTTTAGGCCTCCTGTCACAACCGACGAGGTGGCAAGGGAGCGCGCCGTCGCATACGAAAAACACCCGCCGTCCAAAACAAAGCGGTTAATCACCTCGGCAGTGTATGCCGAAACACGCTCGTTTTTGTTAAGCAAAGTGCCGTCCAAGTCGGAGATATACAGGGTTTTCATGGCTCCAGAATCAGTCCTACGGGGCAGTGGTCGGAGCCTTGGATTTCCGGAGAAATGCTTGCTTCTTGCAAGGCGGGTCGCAGGGCTTCGGAGACCAAAAAATAGTCCAGACGCCAGCCGACGTTTCTTCCCCTTGCTCCGCCCATATACGACCACCATGTGTATGCGTCGGTTTTGTCGGGGTAAAAGTGACGGAAGGTGTCCACATATCCGGCGTCGAGCAGTGTTGTCATTTTTTCACGTTCTTGGGGGGTAAAGCCTGCGTTTTTTACGTTTGCTTTTGGGTTTTTTATGTCAATTTCTTTATGCGCTACGTTTAGGTCGCCGCATACGACTACGGGCTTGTCAAACGCGCCGAGATATGCGCGAAAATCATCTTCCCATTGCATACGATAGTCCAGCCGCAAAAGCTCGCGCTTGGAGTTTGGCGTGTACACCGTGATAAAGTAGAAATTATCATATTCCAGCGCGATTATGCGGCCTTCTTTGTCATGCTCTTCGATTCCCATATCGTATTTTACGGAAAGCGGCTCGCGCTTGGAAAGCACAAGCGTACCCGAGTAGCCCTTCTTCTGAGCAGAATTCCAATACGAAAAATAGCCGGGAAAGCTGAAATCGGCTTGTTCCGGCTGCATTTTAGTTTCTTGCAGGCCTATGATATCGCAGTCAGAGTTATTGAAAAATTCCATAAAACCTTTACTCATACAGGCACGCAGGCCGTTTACATTCCAAGAAACCAGTTTAAGTGGCATAGGGAAGCTCCTTTTTTTGCGGACATTTTTTTGCAATAATAGCAAAATAACGTAAGTTTTACAAATAGCGTGGTATCCGCACCGAGCGGGTCGATTATAACAGTTGAGCGCAATCTCTCAACCACGAAATCGAGCAAAAGGAACTCGCCGCCAAGCGTTACGCCATTGTGTGATGAATGCTACTCGTTGAAAGAGGAAATCCCCAACATGGAAGCCATACAGCGTAGTGTAGAAACCCTCATACGTGAAGATTTGCGCAGGACACAGTTGTCGCGAGAGCAGGGCATGATTTTCATTAAGCCTATTGACACAGATAGGTCGGTCGTGATAGACTGCATGAAACGGTCTTGAGCGACCGACTTCATTGTGGAGGTGAATTTTGTGGAAAATTTGTGCAAACTATTTGATGCAGAGTACAAATTTATGTGTATTGTGTGGGAGCATGAGCCTGTCAATTCCACCGCTTTAACAGGGATATGTGAAAAGGCATTGGGGTGGAAAAAGTCTACCACCTATTCAATGATAAAAAAACTTTGCGAACGTGGCATTATGAAAAACGAAAAAGCTACTGTTACCACGCTTATAGCAAGAGAAGATGTGCAAAAATATGAAGTTGACGTTTTAATAGACAGGGTATTTGGCGGTTCTATGCCCTCTTTTATTAACGCCTTTTTGCAAGAAAAAACCCTTTCAGCAGAAGAAGCGCAAAAAATAAAATTTCTGATTGATGGGGTGACGAAAACATGACGACATTATTCATAACTATTTTGAACATGAGTATAACTGCAAGCGTTGTCGCTTTGGCTGTTATGCTTGCTCGTGTGCCTTTGAGGAAAGTCCCTAAAGTATTCTCGTATGTACTATGGGGAGTGGTATTATTTCGCTTGGTGTTCCCCTTTAGCATTGAAAGTGTTTTTAGCTTAATGCCTACATCAAGGGTGGCGATACCGCAATCTATTGTGTATTCGTCATATCCCACAATACACACGGGGGTACAGTTTATCGACACACCCATAAATGCAGTAATAAATAACGCTCTGCCGCCTGTTGTCCAAGAATATAGCATAAATCCAATCCATGTGTTTTTTGAAATAGGTGGATATGTTTGGTTCGCAGGGTTAGTTGCTTTATTGCTTTATGCGTTGATGGGATATGTCGGCTTAAAACGGCGCGTATATTTCGCTACACTTGTGCGAGATAACATTTATGAATCGGATAAAATCAACACGCCATTTGTACTTGGCTTTATCCGTCCAAAAATTTATTTTCCTGTCAGCATTGACCCATCACAGCATGATTACATCTTGAAACACGAACAGACACATATTAAAAGGCGTGACTACATCATAAAACCTTTTGCATACGCTGTGTTCGCCCTGCATTGGTTTAATCCGTTGATGTGGATTTCATATTTCCTCATGTCAAA
Source organism: Defluviitaleaceae bacterium (assembly GCA_009786685.1). Classification (GTDB taxonomy): domain Bacteria; phylum Bacillota; class Clostridia; order Lachnospirales; family WQUN01; genus WQVC01. The sequence continues at coordinate 26,075 of WQRQ01000028.1, read as the reverse complement.
AGATATGGAAATGTCCTGTGATGAAGCCGTATTAAGAAATACAAGCGAAGATATACGCAATGATTACTCTACATCTTTGCTCAATCTGTCTGTAAAAAGAGTTAGTTTATTAAATCCGATTGCTTTTGCCTTCGGGGAAAGCAACGTAAAAGAAAGGGTGGTAAATGTGCTAAATTTCAAAAAAACTGCAAAATGGGTGAGCGTTATTTCCTTTATTGCTATAGCTGTTTTTCTTGTGGGATTCATTTCAGACAGGGCAATTTTAGCGGCTATTGATGTTCCACAAAGTCAAGCAGCACCGAGGTCTGGTCAGTTAATGACGGATACAGCTATTTCATTTGAAACGGCCAGAGAAATTGCAATCCGATATTCCGGAATAGAACAGCCGGACTTAGCTGATATTAGGCGCGTATCCGGCGATAACGATATGCAAAGTTGGCATTTTGCAGTAGGCGGCAACGGACGGTTTGTTGTGCTGACAATAGATGCAGAAACAGGTGATGTCCGTGATGTTGTACGGTTTGGTGCTGAATCGGCGTGGCCTATTGAAAGCCTACCCATATCATATGAAACAGCTATGGATATTACTTTGGAATACCTTGATATTTCCGAACCCCTTGCTGTATATTTTAACGGCTTAACTATAATTGATAATCGTCCTGTTTCATACTACTGGCTTGTTCGGGTAATTGATTTAGATATTGCGTATGATGTCCAAATTAACGCGCAGAGCGGAGAAGTATATAGTGTTAGTCGCTCCCTTGCCGTTACAGGTGGTGAAATATCCTTAGACTTAGAAATACTTACTATTACCGCTGAAGAAGCATTGAGGATTGCGCGTGATTATGTCGACAGAGCTTCACGTTTTTCTACTCTGTTTTCAAGTGATGTTACAAGATTGGTTGAGAGAGGTGCTTTGCAAATATGGCACGTTACACTTCATCAAATTGACATAAGTTATGACATTTATGTTGATGCAATTACCGGTAATGTGTGGCAACCCGCAACCGTTTATGGCGAAATACCCGTAATCGGCGGAAACATTGAGATTCACATACCTTTTATTGCCGCCGGTGAAGAAGTATTAGTGGGGCGGTTAAATCTTGAAATGGGGCAGGTTTTTGAGGTAAGTGCTGATTCCGAAGAAGGTAACGGAATTTTTGTAGGGATTACCTCTGTGCCACTTCCGCGAGGGGTACAAGGTCGGCACTGGCAACCGTATTCGGGCAGAGGTGATTCGGGAAATGTCACCACTACAATTACCCACGGAGATGCACGATTTGTTTACTTGTTTGCAGGTAGCACTGAATTTTCCCGCAATGCGACAGATTTAATAAATGTAACAATACGTTTTTTGATGTTGGATGACTAACAGAAGCGGAGAAAATTTTTGAAGTGCGTAATATTCGCTAACGAGAAAGTCCCCATCAAACATAACCACTCCGACGATACGCCTTTTGCGGAAAGTGCTTACACTTATGGCGCAGGCGAGCATTGCAATATGAGTTGTGGCTATGCACTCGGTTTGTGCTTGGGTGGTTAATACCCAAGCACATAATCAACCAAAGGTTTAATCGTAGCTTTGTCGGTAAAATCCACTGCTTTTCCGTAGGTTTCCAAGATACCGATATCATCACTTGTGCGTTTGTCGGGTGCTTTTTTATCGACGGCTTTTTTTACCATGGCCATCATGCCTTTGTGGATAAGGCTGAGTTTTTTGTAATCTATCCCGCCGCGCAGGTGAAATGTTTTTGTCTTTGACAATTGCTCGGGGCTAAATGTTTTTTCCAAAATGGGGGTATAGTCTGTGATTTTTGGGTCGGCCAAGCCTACGGTAAATACGATGAGTGCTTTGCAAGGATTTTGTGTTACCAATTTTACACCGTCTATACCGTTGGCATATAGCCCGCCCCCGTATATCACCGTGTCATAATCGCCAAGCTGAGAAGGCTTTATATTGGAAGCCTCAAAAACAGGGGCATTTAATGCCTCGGAAATCCACTCTGCGTATCGTTTTGTCATTCCGTATTTTGATTTGTATATAACGGCTATTTTACTCATAATCATACATTCCCTTCGAATACATTTGTCAGGTATTTACGCGCAATGTCGGCCAACGCGAAAATCGTCTCTCGTGAGGTGGCTTGGAGATTAGCGTAGTTATGCATTGGAAAAAATCGCGATATATGAAAGGGGATTTTTGGGTTTAGTGACGCGAGCCATTTTGCTATCGGCTCTATGTCGTCTTCGTTTTCGTCGGGGATTACGAGGGTGGTGACTTCTACGTGGCAGGCTTTTGCGGCGGTGGCGATTGTGTTTTTTACGACTTCTACGTCGCCGCCGATTTTTTTGTAAAATTCCTGCGAAAAGGCTTTTAGGTCGATGTTCATTGCGTCTATATATGGCAGTAGTTTTTCCAACGGCGCGGGGTTTATGAAGCCGTTTGTTACCAGCACGTTTTTTAGCCCTGCGGCATGGATTTCGCGGGCGCAATCGAGGATGTATTCGTAGTTAATCAGCGGCTCGTTGTAGGTATAAGCCACGCCTATGTTGCCAAGGGGGATTTTTTCTTTAGCGAGGGTGGCCAACTCCGATGGGTTGATGTTTTTTTGGTTAAAAGCGTTCCGTCCCTTATGTGGTGCGGCTTGCACGGCAATTTCAAAATTTTGGCAGAAGGGGCAGTGCAGGTTACAACCGTAGCTGCCGACGGATAAAATCATCGAGCCTTGGTTAAACATCTTTAACGGTTTTTTCTCGATGGGGTCTAGGGCTATTGCGGTGATTTTGCCGTATGCGCCGGGGTTTGCTCCGCATTTGCCCACACCTTTGGAGAGGTCGCAAAGGTGCGGGCAAATTTCGCATGTGTTGGCGGTTTTACTCATAGCGCGTTACCTTAAAACGCTTCATTTTGTATGGCTCGTTTTTGGCAATACCTGCTTTTTGGCAGGCGATGTCGAGTTGGTATTCTACGGTGTCCACGCCTTCGAGGTTTGGCAGCAAAAGCCCGCGTTTAAAGCCGCTTTCTACGATTACGCCGTAGTTTTTTACGTCAAGTTGGTCGGCGTCGGTGATGTCTTCCGGCTCATCAAGGATGTCAACTTTGTAGGTGAGATAAGGAAGCTCTGCGACATTAACCGGCGGAAAGCGATGGTCGTAAATCCCTGCGGACACGGCATTTTGAATAATTTCCTCGGAAATGCTTTCTTTTGTCGGGGAAATTGTGCCGATACAACCGCGCAGCTCACCATCTTTATGAAGGGACACAAAAACGCCCGCTTTTTTTACATCAGGCTTGTCACAGGGCAGCATTTGCCCCGTTTTAATGCGGTACTCCAACGAACGCCGTGCGAGTGAGCGATAGTTGTCTTCTATTGTAAAGCTCACTACACCGTATCCCACACCAAAGGGGCATTCGTAGGAAAGTTGTTTTGCCGTAATATTGCCGTGATGCAAGCACCCCGCGAGGATTGCGAACGAGCCAAAGCCGCACTCTGCGGCCTTTTCGCGAAGGGTGCTGTCCATGGCAAGCAGCGACTTAAAATCACCGTCGCTAAGAAAATGCATGACTTCGCGGTCGAAGATTATGCCTTCGGGGGCGAGACCGTACGGGCCGCTTTCCGACAGCTTATGCGAAAGGTCGCCCGACGCAATGATTACCGTGCGTGTGCCAAGGTTATCTATTGCCGCCGCAATTAATTTTCCAAAATTAAAATGCGCCTCTGCGTCCAACTCCGACAACGCAACACGAACACTTTTATAATCGGAAAAATGCTTGTTGATATAATGCATTGGCACAAGCATCCCATGGTCGAGGGCTTTATCGGCGGTGCTTTCCACCCCGGCAGGGAATTCTGCCTCTTCTGCCGAACGAATGATTTCCTGCGCCAAGGCTGTGTCGTACGTTGTTTTATAACTCGCTCCGACTACCCCAAACCGCCCAAAATCACCCTTCGCCTCCGCGCCGTCACTGATATTAAAGTATTCGCTTAAAAACGGTGCGTGCGGGCTTATATAGATTATGGTATCGGGCTTTTGACGGGCGATTTCTGCCCCTATTTCTTCCATTGCATTTATCGTTTCCGGGATTACGCCTTCTTTACCGTTGCCTATCTGCGGTACGGCCAGCGGCGGGTGCGGCATTACATACGCGCTTATTATCGCCATTTTGTCACTCCCATGATTTTATTATATTGTCGCAGTATTCGCATTTGTACTTACCGCTTACGTTATCGGCCAGGTGGAATACATTTGGCACGGCCTCCATTGACGTAATGCAGCGTGGATTTTTGCATTTTAGTACATTGGTGACTTTTTGCGGCAATTTAAGGTTTAGCTTTTTTACGATTTCGCCGTTTTGGATGTAGATTACCGTGGCGTTGTGGTCTATCAGGCCGAGGACGTTTACGTCCACGTTTTCGTAGTTTTCCAGCTTTATTATGTCCTTGCGATCGTATTTTCGGCTGGGGACGTTCATTATGAGAGCCACCGAGCCGAGTTCCGTGTCTATGTTTAGGTAGTCGAGGACTTTCATGCCCGAGCCTGCTTGAAGGTGGTCTATTACTATTCCGTTTGAAATGCTGTTGATTTCCATTATGACATTTCCCCTTTCATGGCAATGTAATTTTTCATGTTAAATCCGCCTTTCCGAGTAACGCCGCGAGTAATGCCATGCGGATGTACATGCCGTTTTTCATCTGCTTAAAATAAAATGCCCGTGGGTCGTCGTCTACATCTATGGCGATTTCGTTTACGCGTGGCAGAGGGTGAAGCACCATAAGGTCGTCCTTGGCTTTTTTAAGCTTTGCCGCGTTTAGAATATAGCTGTCCTTTAGCCTAATATAATCCTCTTCGTTGAAAAAACGCTCCTTTTGCACACGTGTCATGTAAAGCACGTCCAACTTTGGAAGGGCTTCGCTAAGGTCGCGGACTTCTTCGAAGTCCGTCATCTCGTCACGGATATATTCCGGCGCACGCAGCTCCTCCGGCGAAACAAGAATAAACTTAACGCCTCTATACCGCCCCAATGCGCAAATCAAAGAATGCACCGTGCGCCCAAATTTCAAATCGCCGCACATGCCTATTGTAATGCCGTCGAAGCCGCCTTTTTCCAGTTTAATCGTAAGCAAATCCGTAAGCGTCTGCGTAGGATGAAAATGTCCGCCGTCGCCCGCATTTATCATAGGAATGCCAGACTTTCGCGCAGCAACAAGCGCAGACCCCTCCTTGGGATGTCGCATAACGGCGATATCCGCGTAGCCGGCAACAGTACGAATGGTATCCGCGATACTCTCGCCCTTAGAAACAGAACTCGACTGCGGCTCAGAAAATCCGATAACCTGTCCACCAAGCCTAAGCATTGCCGCCTCAAAAGACAAGCGCGTACGGGTACTTGGCTCATAAAACAGCGTAGCAAGCAGCTTTCCCTTACAAAGCTCGGCGTACTCCTCGGGTCTTGCAATAATCTTTTGCGAGAGCGAAAAAAGCCCCTCCATCTCCTCCACCGTTAAATCCAACGGCGCGATTAAATGTCTCCCCTGCAAATCCATAAAACACCTCCGGTAAAATAAAAAATCTCCCGACAAAAGGAGATTAAAAATAAAGCGAATAGCTTTTGTATGAAATTAAAAAATATCTGCGCATAATGATTCTCCCCACAGGAAAGATTTTTACCAGCGTACCAAAAAGAGCAGACACAGTCAAGCCATCCAAAAGCACCCATGATATACTGCGTATACAAAGGAGGTGTGCAAAATGCACGCATGGGAAGCCATACAAAAAACATTGGAAATAATAGAAACCCGCATAGGCGATGATATCGAAATCGAAGAATTATCCGCCTCTGCCGCGCTTTCGCCTTTTTACTACCAGCGGCTTTTTTCGCGGCTTGTGAAAAAACCTGTTAGGGAATACATCAAATTGCGTCGTTTGGCCAGAGCTTGTGAGGCGTTAAGGGGTACAAAAAATCGCATTCTTGATGTTGCGTTAGCGCATGGCTTTGGCAGCCACGAGGTGTTTACGAGGACATTCAAAGACGCATACGGCATGACGCCAACCGAATACAGAGAATGTGAAATAAGACTTAATAATTTTCTAAAACCGAATTTGCTGCTAAATTATCAAATGGTTGATTTGGGTGTTCCTCTTGTCAGCGATGGTTTAGTGCTGGAAATCAATCGAGAAAAGATTAACGAGCCTGTGACATTTGTTGGCGTGAAGAGATTTGTTTCCATCACGGGGCAGTTCCCCAACGGCGAAACCACCGGCATTAGCGAGCCGGGCGAAATATGGCGGCTTTTTGGCGAGGCAGAAGGAGGACTTCCCACAAAGGCCGAAGGGCGCAAAATAGGCGTGGCTTATCACGATACCGCCCCGGAGGGNTGTTTTCCATATTTTGCAGGGGCGGAAGCAAATCCCGACGATTCTTATGAAAACCTCCAAACATGGACGCTACCCGCCGCAGAATACATTGTATGCAAATTCGAAGCAGAAAACTCCGACGAACTGGTATCAGTGGCGATGAACAAGGCCTTCAATTACATCCGAATGTGGCAGGACAAAAAAGGACTAAAGCACGGCGACTTTGGCGCAGAAATCTATTTTAACAACAAAGGCAACCCAAACGACGAAAATATCAACGACGCTTACATGGAGATATGGGCATTATGGCTGGCTTGCTAAGCTTTTATCAAAAACATCCAGGCAAATTTTGTAAAAAAGGCAGTGCGGACTGTCTTTTTTATTTTCCCTATTAACAAAATAGCGCGATTAACCGAAAAACATATAGACGGAGTTACACTAAAATGTCATAATATTACGAACTTATCAAGGAGTTGCCTATGAACTCTTTCAACGTATCCATAACCCAAAGCGGTGCAGTCGCAGCCCAAAACGCCAACAACAACCAGCGTAGCGCAGGGCCTAACTGGAACACAGGCCAAACAATCTCCGCACTGTTTGAATCCCTAAGCGGCGAGACAGCCACCCTCCGTACGGAGGATGGTGTGGTTTTCACTGCCGACGCGTCTTCTATTCAGGGGCGGGTGGGGGATAACCTTCGCTTTTGGGTGCAACGCTCACGTACGGGCTTTAAGCTAACGCAAGACCTTTCAAACCCTGCTGTAAAGAAGCAAATCGGGCGGGGCGTTCAGTCTGCCCTTGACGGCTTGCGCGGCGTGGCAAACACCCTCGACCAAATGCGCGAAACCGAAGAACTCCGCGACGAACACCGCCAAGAACAAGCGGCAAAAGTAGCCCAAGCCATAAAATCTATTCGTCGCGCCCAAAACTTTGCCTCGGGTACGGGCAGGCAAACCGCCGTAGCCGTCATGGTAAACAGTGGTTTGGATATCAACAAAGTAAGCTTCGCGGACTTTAACCGCGTAATGCACCACATAGATAAAACCCCGGAAGCCCCCATAAGCGAAAAAGAACTCGCTGATGGCATGGAAAAAGTAACCCAACAACCCGAAAATGCAAAAGAAATCGTAACAAGCCTATACAAACACGGAGTACAAGTATCCGACCAAAACGTAAACGCACTGGAAAACGCATGGGATAAACTACCCGAAAAAGTAGAACCCCAAGCCATAGAAAAAATAGTAGCAGCAGAGCAAGACATCACTCTGGACAATGTATACAAATCTAAGCATATGAGCGGAGCAGCCAACACAGCCCCACCGCCTAAAGGCGCACCGTGGGATGAGCTGCAAGGCGCGTTAAAACGGCTTTTCGAGCGCGAGGGTATTGATTATGTTAAGGATAACCTTGTTGCGGCGCGTTTTCTGCTGGACCGCGACCTTCCTCTTACTCGTGTAAATATTGATAAGGTAATCTTCATGCAGGCCATGAGCGGCAATATTCCCAAAGAAGCATTTTTTGACAAAGCTGCATTCCATCTTGCTACCGATAATCCAATCGGTAACATGGACTTGCCCGACGTAGCACGTGTGGGCGAGGCGCAAATCAAATTTGCAGAACAAGCGGCAAATCGCGCACGCTCTTTCGGCGTGGAAACAAGCCACATGCTTGACGTTATGCGCACGTTTAACGTAAGCGAGCCGGACGCATACCGCTACCATCGCATGGCAGGCGGAGAAAGCACAACCGCACCCATGGCAACCTCCCGCATGACACGTATCTTCAACTATCTCGCAAACATCCCGCCGCTAACGGTAAACGTCCACGCGGGCATTATGAAGGGGCAGTCGGCCTTTACGATTCAGGGGATTCACGAATCCGTGCTTTATGCGCGGGCGCGTAGCCACTACGAGCAGTATGCGACCGTTCCCGACCCACGCTACGGCGATTCCTTCGCAAAAGTTAAGGGCGAATTCGCGCCGCTGCTGGAAAAAATGAATATCGCACCGTCCGCAGAAAACCTAAAGGCGTCCTTCATACTAAGCAAAAACAGTATGGACGTTACCCAAGACAACCTGCAAACGGTTAAGGAAATCGATGCAAAAATTAACGCCCTTGCCACAAAGCTCCACCCGATAATAGCCGCGTCCATGTTAGAAGAAGGCCTAAACCCGCTGGAAATGCATGTAGACCAAGTTTTGGCATACGTAAAGCAGTTCAACTTGGGCAAAGGCAAGGACGTAACGGGCAAAATCGCACAATACATCATGGAAATGGACGCCAGCCAAAAACTCGACCCGGAAATGCGCAAATCCATGATAGCCCTGTACCGTATGCTTCACATCATCCAAAAAGACGAAGCCGCCGCCATAGGCCTTGCCGCAGAAATGGGCAATTCTCCGACGCTCGGCTCACTGATGGACTTGGCAAAACGCTTCACCCATATCCGCAGCGGCGAAGCGGTAGACATGCAGGTTGACGAATCCTTTGGCCAACTGCAACGCCTAATTCGCCCGGAAGGCAATATCAAAGGCGCGGTAGAACTCACCGCAAACGCCGACGCCACATCCCGCGCAATCAGCCACTTCGATGTGGTACTCGACCGCTTTGTAGACGTAGCCTCGCCCGCAATGCTGGAAGAATTGCTAAATTCCCCCGACGAGCTTGCAAAACCACTCGAAGACCTAACCTCAAGCGGCAAATACCCGGAAACCCCCGACTACACCGCCGCCGATACCGCAAACGCCGCAAAAGTAGTATTCGAGCGAATGGTGGCGGAGCAAATCCAGGCATTTGTGGCGGCAAATCCGCAGCTTGTACACTTCCTTGCCAGCCGAAACATCGCTACCACAGTAGGCAATATAAAATCGTTGGAAAAAATGACCCGCTCAAACCGCGCCCTAGCAGACGAACTCGAAGATGCCGAAAGAAACACCGACGAAGACCTCGGCACGGTAAACATCTTCGACTCACTGCAAGATACCTCGCTTTCCGGCCTGCGCAAAGGCTCAACGCCCGGCCACCTGCTGGCACGTGTGCTGGACGCGGTAAATGGTGCGCTCCCCACAAAAAATACTTCCTCGCTGGAATCGCTCCTCGCACTCACCCACGCCCTTAACGGCGATGGCGAAAGTGGCTTCCAGCTTCCCATAAAATTAAATAACCGCATAGCAAACCTGCAATTATATGTACTAAACGACCGCGCCCTCACCCAAGAAGGTGCAAGAATTCTGCTTTCACTGGATACAAAAAATCTGGGCTTTGTAACCGCCTACTTCACGATGTACAACGACGGCGTAGACGTTATAGTCACGGCTCAAACCGAAGAAGCCGTTAATGCCCTGCAAGCCCGTGAAGAAGGTCTAAAGCAAATGCTATTCGGCGCAGGTGTAAACATCACAAGCCTGCAAATAGCCCAAGATAAAGAGCCTGCACTGGAAACATCGCTACCCCCCGACGCCCTGCAACAATGGGCAAACGACAGCCCCGAGGTGCGAAAAATAACATCATCATCAGTAGACGTAAGGGTGTGATAAAGTGGTAGAAGAAAAGGAAAAAACAACAAACAAAGACGAGTTTTTTGCAGTAGTATCCGCAATAACCCGCTTTATAGAAACAGCAGACGAAGAAACTATCCCCAAAAAGAAAGCCACAGAGAGGAAGATTGACGATGGTAGTTACGCATAATGTTCCCGCGTTATTTACGCATTTGAGTATGCGTCGCGCAGACCGCGGACTGCAACAAGCCATGACACGTCTGTCATCGGGCGTACGTATTAACAGTGCGCGTGAGGATGCCGCAGGGCTTGCGATTGCAAACAAATTAAATTATCAGGTAGGTGGCCTGCGCCGCGCAAGCGAAAACGCCACACATGGTATATCGCTTATACAAACGGCAGAAGGTGCGCTAAACGAGGTGCATAACATGCTCCAGCGTATGCGCGAGCTAAGCGTACAAGCCGCCCATGGTACACTCACCGACGAAAACCGCTCGATGATTCACACAGAAATAGAACAGCTCACGGCAGAAATCCACTCGATTTCACGCAATACGGAATTTAACCGTATGCGAATTCTTAACGGCGAGGCGAGCCGCGTGGTGGATAATCAACGCTGGCAACAGCTCGGCGGTGCAGGCACAGCCGAAACCGTAGCGTCAAGAAACATCGTAAACACGCTTTACGTATCTCATCAGGTTCCTCCCGGTCAATTAAATTATACGATACAACAAGCAGGCCGTCCCGCGATGATTCCGATTACGCCGCAGCTTTCGCAAAAGATAGTGGAAACACATCTCGACCCTGCAACTAACACAAGGAGACCTACAACAAACCCACCCACATGGGTTTTTCCGGATGGCCATGGCTTTACCCTAAATGGCGTAGCTTTTGATTTATCCGGCAAAAGATGGGAAGACGTACAATCCGAATTAAACGAACAACTGCAATATATGGGGATTTCTCTGGTCATGGGTGAAGGTGCGGTAAACGACCCGACGTTTGTGCCACCGCCGATAGACCCGGCCACCGGACTGCCACCGGGCTTTGACCCAAATAACCCAAGCTTAACGCCATGGATCGGTGCAGCAAACCCGACATTATTTTTAGTATCAAATATAGCGGGAAGCGACCAAAAAATCACTATATCCGGCGAAATGTCCATGCTGGGTATTAATTTGCAGGAAAGAGACGTAGCCGGTTTCCCCGTTTTTAGTGACCCCCCGGCCAACACCATCCCCGTTATGGTACAGCGTATTACCAGCCAAGGCACTGACGCAAGGGTTACTACAAGCCCGCCGGCGTCGCTTTCTATAGGGGCAGACCCGGTGCGCGGCGGATTGTTGGATATTAACGGCGACCCTATTGCCGGGGCTTCTTTGGCGGCTACTGCTGTGGGTAATCAGGTGCGCTTCCGTGGTAGTATGGGCGAGGATATTCGTATGAATATTCAGGTTATGTTCGACCCCAGCGTTACGGTTAACTTGGATAATTTGCTTAACCCTGCTTTTACCGGGCATACAGCTTCGCACTTTTTCAGATTTCCGGGTATAGGCGGCGAACACATAAGCCAACTGGAAACCGGCGGTGCATTTGCAGGCGGCCTTCACATGTCAAAAGAATTCCGCAGCTTTGGCCCGATAATGTTGCAAATCGGTCCAAGCCACAATACGGCCATGCCGGTGCAAATTCCACGCCTTAACGCAGAAACTCTGGGGCTGATAGAATATGTAGGAGGACAACAACGCTCCATCATTGATATTCGTCCTACGGCGGTGGTTAGCCCCGGCGGCGGAGTGCGCCAAGTAGGTGCGGAACGCGCAATCAACATCGCAGACGCCGCTATCCAAACCGTTTCCAATACCCGCGCACGTCTTGGCGCGTATCAAAATCGCTTGGAATCCACAGTGCGCAACCTCGATGTAGCCGCAGAAAACACAGAAATTTCACGCAGCCGCATACAGGACACCGACATGGCACGCGAGACTACACGTTTTGCGCAATACAACGTAATATTCCAAGCCGCGATGTCTATACTTGGGCAGGCAAACCAACGCCCGCAACAAATCATACAACTACTACAGTAGTTACAATAACATGGCAAATCGCCAAAGGCGTGTTAACTAGGAGTGTTTTAAATGATAGACACATCCGCATACATGGTGCGAATTTCACAGGCAAGCCCTGCGGGGCTTGTGGTGATAAACTTCGAATTAATTTTAGATTTTTTAAACGAAGCTTTGGAGAGTGCGGGCGAAAGAGAAATCTTTCGCCAACACCTCCAAAAAGCGAAGGAAGGCATAGAGCAGCTCATTCAGTCATTGGACTTCGAAGTGCCTGTTTCGCAGACTTTTTACGATATTTACAGTTACTGTTACAAGCTGCTTTGCGACGTCCAATTCTCCACGGACAGCGAAGCGGCTTGTTCTGCTGTAAAAGAAGTGCAGGAATACATGGAAAAATTACTCGAAGGCTGGCGCGAAACAGCAGAAAAATCCAACCTCGAACCCACTGCCGAAGCAACGGAAGATACGCCTAAGGTCTACACAGGCCTAACCTATGGTCGTGACGGCCAAGCAAACGAGTATATTGACGAAAATAAAGATAGGGGCTATATGGCATGACAAAAAAAATAATTTTCAGCGGAATAAAACCCACGGGCATACCCACGTTGGGAAGCCTTTTAGGGGCGATGTCGCATTGGGAAAAATTATCTTCGGAGTATAATTGTTTATACAGCGTGGTGGATTTGCACGCGATTACGATACGCCAAGACACTTCTGTTTTGCGCGATAACGGGCGCAATTTATTTGCGTGGCTAATCGCTCTTGGGCTTGACCCGGACAAAAACACGCTTTATTATCAGTCACAAGTACCTGCACACGCCGAGCTTGGTTGGATTTTAAATTGCTACGCATACGTAGGTGAGCTTAACCGCATGACGCAGTTTAAAGACAAATCTGCAAAAAATGCCGACAATATTAACGCGGGTCTGTACACATATCCTGTGCTGCAAACCGCTGACATCGTGCTTTTTCAGGCAAATCTTGTGCCTATTGGCGAGGACCAACGCCAACACCTTGAGCTTTGTCGAGATATCACCGAGCGTTTTAACAAAATCTACGGAGATATCTTTACGATTCCCGAGGCGTACGTGCCGCCCGTAGGAGCGAGAATCATGGGTCTGCAAAATCCCGAAAACAAAATGTCAAAATCCGACGATAATCCTAACGATTGTATCTATCTTTCCGATTCAACTGATGTTATTATAAAAAAGTTCAAACGAGCGGTTACGGATTCGGATAATACTATTCGGACGGCGGCGGAGAAGCCGGGCATTAGTAATTTGCTTGCGATTTATTCCTGTGTGACGGGTAAAAAGCTTGCGGATTGCGAGGCGGAGTTTGAAGGCAAGGGTTATGGGCATTTTAAGCAAGCGGTGGGAGAAGCCGTTGCAGAAACGCTAAAACCCTACCAAGAAAAACACGCCCGGCTAATGGCCGACATCCCCTCACTGGACGCGATAGCCGCAAAGGGCGCGGAAAAGGCAGCGGCAATGGCTGCCCCCACGCTAAAAAAAGTGAAAGAAGCCATAGGATTTATAACTAACTAAAGGGAGGTAGTTTTTTATGCAAGCTATGAATTGTCCGCGTTGCGGAAAGGTGTTTGTAAAAATAAGCAAACCGATTTGTGAGGCATGTGTGAAAGAAGAGGAAGCCATTTTTGACAAAGTGCGCGATTACATCAAGGAAAATCCCGATAAAACGGTTGCAGAAGTGGCAGAAGAGTGCGAAGTTACCGTAAAACGTATACTTACCTACATCCGCGACGGACGGATAGACGCCAGCGGAGGTATGCAAGACGATGTTTCTTGTAGCAAATGCGGCAAGCCCATAAGAAGCGGCCGCATGTGCGAAAAATGTGTGCTGGAAACTAACTTCCAGATAGGCGATATGAAAAATGCCGCCGATATCAAAAACAAAGGGCGAGTTTTCACGATGGGCAAAAAATAAAAAATTTGCACATGAAAAATCGCCTAAGGCGCGCTAAAAGTAAGGAGAATACAGATGGCGGCAATTACTCAGCTAGTAGACGACCAGATAAAACAAATTCGCAAAGAACGCGCGGAGCTTGATGAGCTTCGCGCTTCTTTAGAGCGTAAAGAAGCGGAGCTTGAGGAGCGCGAAATCGAGCAAACCGAGGATGTTGGTGTTTCCGGCGAGCGCAAGGAAAGCTTGCTTAAAGAAATAGAGGAGCTTACGGCAATCGTGGAGCGGCTGCGTTCCGAGCGCGATTCTTCCATCGAGGAATTTGGCGGGGATATGGCTAAAATTCACGAGAAGAAGACGGCAGAAAGTGCGGCGCAGGTAAAGCAAATCCAGGGCGAAATTAACTTTCTTTTGAAGGGGAAAACGGAGTTGGAAGAAGAGGTGGAAAAACTGCGCGAGCAGTTTGAGAGCCTCGACGAAAAGTCCAAAGCCGAGCTAAGCCGCATAACGGAAGAAAAAGAGGCTCTGCTCACCCGCACCCGCGCCGAGCAGGAGACTGCGTTAAAAGAACTGAAACATACCCGCTCCATGGAGGAGGCGGAGCTTGATCGCCAAAAGAAAGAACTGGAAAACGAAATTGCGGAACTGGAACAGGCAAAGACGATAGAGTGGAACAAAATCCAAGCCGAGCTATCGCGGCATAAGACGACCCAGCTTGCGGAGATAGATGCCCAACGCGAGCAATTTTTGGTGGAGATGGAAAAGGAAAAAATCAATGTCTCCAACGCATTGCGTACGCATGAGCGCAAGCAAATGGCCGAGATTTCTGCGGAAAAGCGCGAGTGGGAGAAGGAAATTTTAAAGCTGCAATCGGAAAAGCAAAAAATCCTCGACGATATAAAAATGCAGGAANACGAATACGAAAAAGTAAAAAATGCAAACCTGCTAAGGGTAGAAAAAAGACGAGTAGACGAGGAAAAAGCCTTTGAGGCGGGGCGTGCCGAGGCAATGCTAAAGCTGGAAGAGGAGCAAGGCGTGCTTATTACGGAGTACAAAAAGCAAAACGCCGAGCAAAAAACACGCCTACGCGAAGAAATCATAACGCTGGAAAAAGAACTGGCAAGCCATGAAAACAAAAAAAACGAAATCATAAGCGAAATTAACGCGCTGGAAGCTAAATTTGATAAAAAGCGCGTAGAAAATGACGCATTACTGGAGACGCTACGTACGGAGCGGCAACAGGAGGCCGACGAAAAGCACATCGCAAATATTCAGGCTTTGGAGGAAAAACGCCAAGAGCGTGTTTCTGCATTGGAAAAAGCATATTTTGAAAAAGCGACTTTTCTGGAAAATTCTCGTGCGGAAAAGCTGGATGAGTGTCGCAAGTCGATAATCGCCGCCGAGGAAGAGTTTAGGGCGGTGAAGCAGGCGCAAATAGTGGCGGAAAAAGAAATTGAAAGCCTGCGCACCGAGGCAATGAAAATCAAGGAAGAAAACGTGGCCTTGCAAAAAGCCGCAGAGATGGAACGCCGTCTTGAACTGGAAAAAATGGCAAATGACAAGCTGACCGAGACAGACAAGCTTTGCGCTGAAAAGCTTGCAGGGGCAACGGAGCGGCTAAAAAAGCTCGAAGAAGACAGCATAAATGCAGAAGAAAAACTAGCCCGTGACATGGCGGAAGGCACGGAGGCCTTATTGGATCTGCGCCGCGCCATTACTACGCAAAAGCTGGAGATGGAGCAGCAAAAGGCCGACAAGCTGGAAGAAATAGAGCAGAGCAGTATAGACGCAATGGAAAAATTCTCGAAGATGAAGCTGGAGAAATTGGCGGAGATAGAGGAGTATTTGGCTAACTATAAGCATGAGCGGTTGGAGGGCATAAAAAATGATATCGCCCGCCAGTCCAAGGCAAATTATAAGCAAGTGGAAGAACTCGCCGCCATGAACGACGACTACAATAAACGAATGATAAAGCTGCAAGAAATGACCCTCGAGGTAGAAGCCGACCTGCGCCTAATCGAATTTAAAAACAGGCAGATAAGCCTGCTGCAAGCACGTAACCAGGAGGTTGAGCTATTGCTTGCTAATGCAGGGGCGGCTGTGGAGACTGATAATTTTGATGAGTAAAATGATATGGCCTATGATTTCCTTTTTGGTGGCGGCGGGAATTTTTTTTTCTTCGTCGTTGCCGGGGTATGTTTCCGGGGGCGCGAGTATGAGGCTGGTTAATCTGCTACGGTTTTTTCTTCCCTTTGCTACGGATTATATGATTGATTTGCTCCACTTTCTTGTTAGGAAGGGGGCTCATTTTTTTGTTTATTTTGTGCTGGCCTTTTGTCTTGTGCAGTCGCTTAAATTTTATGTACATAGGCTTTTTTCTGTTTGGTTTTATGCTTGGGCTATTGCTTCTGTTTACGGAATTACGGATGAAATCCATCAGTATTTTGTGCCGGGGCGCGTTATGGCAGTCGTGGATATGATAATAAACGCAGCCGGGGCTTTCGCCGGGGCTGCGTTTTCGATTTTTGTTATCTTTCTTGTAGCAAGTCGTAGGGGTTTACGAGAGAATCATTGTGCGTGATTTGTAGGCGGGCGTGGGTTCCGCTGCGGGCGGAGCCTATCGAGGGCAGGCCTACGCCGCCTATTACTTCGCCTGCGCGTACTACGTCACCTTCGTTTACCAGCACGTTTTCCATTAGCTGCCCCAAGGTGGATACCCAGCCGTCGCCGTGGTCTATCGTTACATAGTTGCCTTGCCAAAAGTCGTTGTTGCCTATCGCCACTACACGTCCGTCTGCACCCGCTCGTACAGGGTCGCCTTCTCGGGCGGCTATTTGCAGGTTGTCATTTGTACTCCACCGCTCGAAGGTTGTGTTCCAAATATGCGTGTCGCTGAACGGCATTACCACTTCGCCGTATAACGGCCATACCATGCCCGCGTCTGCCGTAAACGGCTCAAATGTTTCTACCGTGGGGGCAGGGGGCGGAGCAGGTGGTGCAGGCTCCGGTGCGGTCGGCTCCGGTGTTTCTATCTGTGGTGGCTCAGGTGCTTGGCGCGGCTGAGTGCGTTGCTGCGGTTGCGCCGGGGGCGGCGTTGGTGCTGGCTCGGGGGGTGGGGTTTGGCGCGGTCTAAACCATGCTTCTTCTTGCGCTTGAGCGAGATAGCTTTCTACCCCGTCCGCGCCTACGTATACTGTCGGCTCATCTTCGTACGGTGATGTTATCCCTCGGTTGGCAAATGTCACCACCACAGCCAATATTGCCACTACCCCTAAACATGAATACAGTGCGATGAAAAATCCCTTTTTGCGAAAAACACTGTTTTCCGGCCCGGAAACATTTTTCATTCGCTCACCTCCTATTTTTAACAGGCCTTAGGCCGTTTTTAATTTGGCTCTTAGCCAATTTTTAGGAGTATTGCCACCGTAAACAAAGATTAAACATCTGTAAAATAATTTTTAACATTGTAGTACGCGATATCACCTGCGATTTTTTGCAGCCTTGCCATATCGTTAGGGAATTCGCCGTTTTCTACCCATTTGCCAAGCTGCCCTGCGAGGATTCTGCGGAAGTATTCGTGGCGCGGGTAGGAGAGAAAGCTGCGCGAGTCGGTGAGCATTCCGATAAATGTGGACACCAAACCGTGGTTTGCCAAGGTTATCAGGTGTTTTTTCATGCCGGGCATGTTATCGTTAAACCACCACGCGCTGCCCCATTGCATACGGCCTCGGATTCCGCGACCTGCAAAGTTGCCTATCATGGTAGCCAACATATCGTCGGCGGTGGGGTTTAGGGCATAAAGCACGGTGCGGGGTAGGGCGTCACGCTGCTCCATATCGTCGAGCATATTTGCCAACGCCAACGAAAAGCTGCGGTCGCTCATACAGTCAAATCCTGTGTCGGGCCCCAGTAAACCCAGCATTCTTGTATTGTTATTGCGCTGTACCACCATATGGATTTGCATTACCCACTCCCGTGCGTGATACTCGCCGCCAAGCCAAGACATAAGCCGTGTTTTGTATGCGTTTATCTCTTGTTGGGTAAGCCCCGCACCAAAGATTGCTTTTCTTATTGCCAAGTTTGCGTCTTCGTCCGTTGCCTTTGGGTCAAAAACAGGCGGTTCCAGGCTATGGTCGGAGATTCGGCAGCCCATCATACTAAAGAATGCCAAACGGTTTTCCAGTGCCGCGCACAGGCTTTCCCAGTCGATTATGTTTATGTTTGCCGCTATGCTAAGGCGTTTTAGATAGTCTACATATGAAGGTTTTTCGATTTCCAACGCGCCCCCGGGGCGGAATGTAGGCATTACCTTTGGTACGCCGGGGATGCTTGCTTCTCTTATCTGCCTGTGATACTCCAAGTCGTCTGCGGGGTCGTCTGTGGTCGCCAGCCATTCTACGCGGCATTTCTTTAGCAGGCTGTGTACGTTAAAATCATCTTTTTCTATTTGGCTGTTACATAGCGCGTAGATTTCTGCTGCATTTGCGGCGGTGATATCGCCTTCGTAGCCAAAATATTTTTTTAATTCCAAATGCGCCCAGTGATACACGGGGTTGCCGATTGCATGTTCCATCGTGGCGCAAAACGCCGCAAATTTTTCGTGGTCGGGTGCGTCGCCCGTGATATGCGACTCGGGTACACCATTATGGCGCATTAGTCTCCACTTGTAGTGGTCGCCGCCCAGCCAAAGCTCAGTTATACTGCGAAAGCGTGCGTTTTCTGCAATAGCCCTCGGGTCGAGATGGCAGTGATAATCAATAATCGGCAGGTCGCGTACAGCACCGTAAATTTCTACCGCAGTGTCGTTTTGCAACAGGAAATTTTCGTCCATAAATTTTCTCATTTTTTATCGCCTCCATTTTTTATATGTTACCATTAATTTGGACATTTTCCTAGACTTTGTCATAAAAGTATGAGATGATATGCCAACAACATAAATGAAGGGGGTTTTAGTTTTGAAATTAAAAACAAGAGTAGTTGGGGGCCTATTTATAATTTTCTCGTTTGCGGTTATCGTAGGCTTGGTCAGCATTTTTTTTATGTCCAGAATGCAAGACCTTAACCGCGAGCTGGACGAAATCTTGGCACTGGATGCCTCGGCCACAGAAGTATTGGAGGACATACACGTATGGCGATACGAGCTTATGTCTTCTATTGTATTTGAAGAAAGATTTACAAACTCATTGCTCGTAGAGCATAGTGCCTTTGGCGTATGGAAAAACAGCCCTAACGCCACATGGATACAAGACGCGGAAATCAGCAGGTTAATAGGCATGATTGATACTGCAAACAGAGCGATGCACCAGGAAACAATACGCCTGATAGCCGCACAGGAAAGCGGACTTATTAACACAGCGTTGCTAAGCCGCGACCTGTATATAAATGTATTGCCGCGCGCAGACGAGGCGGTAGCATTATTGCAATCACTAAGCTATCGTTACCACACACTTGTTACTGCGCGTGCCGAGGACTTGCGTACCTATCAAAACACTGCTATTACTATAATCATTGCGGTTTGTTTGGTTGCGCTGGTACTGTTTGGGTTGATGAGTGTAATTATTACGAGCAGTATTATCAAGCCAATCAGACAAATGGCGAGTGCGGCCTCGGAAGTAGCGGCAGGTCGTATGAATGTTAATCTTTCATACCACGTTAACGACGAAATCGGTGCGCTAAACTCAAACATGCAAAGCTTAGTAAATGTTGTACGCACAATGGTTGACGATTTGTCCGAGGCGTACAACCAGTACATGCGCATCGGTGATGTAAACTTTAAAATTAACGAGAGCAGTTATCAAAATTCCTTTGCAGAGGCTATAGGATTGGTTAATAGATTACTTGACCAAAACACCACGGATATCTTCCATATGGCGGACGTTTTGGAAAAAGTAAGCAAGGGTGATTTTTCTGTATACCTCGACCCTGCCGCGTGGCCGGGTGACTGGGCTCAGCTACCCGACGCCACAAATCACCTGGCAGATAACCTAAAATCTGTACACGGAGAAATCAACGGCATGATAGAAGCCGCCTCGGTAAAAGGCGACCTAAGCTTTGCCATTGACACAAACAAATACGACGGTGACTGGCGCAACATTATGAAAGGCTTAAACAGCATAGCAGAAGCCGTTAACGCCCCCATCGCAGAAATCAGAAACTCCATCTCCGTGCTTAACCAAGGCAGCTTTAACCCGCCGCTTGTACAAGGAAACTACGCAGGTGATTTCCTCGCGATTAAAAACGACTTTAATGAGTATGCAAAAGATTTCCCATTATATATGAAGGAAATCAGCCGCGTACTTGGCTCACTGGCGCAAGGTAATCTCACGAGCAGCTTCTCCATTAACCTCAACGGCGACTTTACCGAAATCCAACAATCCGTAAGCAATATCGTAAACACGCTCCACAAGACCATGACAGAAATAACTTCCGCGTCGGAGCAGGTTGCCTCGGGTGTGCGCCAGATTTCTTCCAGCGCAAACGACCTCGCAAACGGCGCGCAAGACCAAGCCAGTGCGGTGCAGGAGCTTAACGCAAGCATAGACATGATTAACCAGCAAACACGCAAAAACGCCGACAATGCCAGCGAAGCAAGCGGCCTGTCCAACAAATCCACAAACAACGCAAACGAAGGCAACGAGGCGATGAAGCAAATGGTCGTTGCGATGACACAAATCAAAGAGTCGTCCAGCAATATCTCCAAAATCATCAAAGTAATCCAAGATATCGCCTTCCAAACAAACCTTCTCGCGCTTAACGCCGCAGTAGAAGCAGCACGCGCAGGCGAACACGGAAAAGGCTTTGCCGTAGTAGCGGAAGAAGTACGAAACCTCGCCGCCCGCAGCCAAAAAGCCGCAGAAGAAACAACAGGCCTAATCACCGACTCACTAACCCGTGTAGAATCGGGCAGCGGCATTGCAGAATCCACCTCAGCGTCACTTGACACCATAGTTAAAAACGCAAGCGAGGTGCTTAGTATCATTAACAACATTTCCTCATCATCCCGCGAGCAGGCCGAGGCCGTAGAGCAAGTAAGCAACGGTCTCGCACAAATCTCACGGGTGGTACAAAGCAACTCCGCTGTTTCGGAAGAAACAGCCGCGTCTGCCGAGGAGTTAAATTCCCAAGCACAAATCTTGCAAGAGCTTGTTAGATTCTTCAAGCTATAGGAGGAAAAGGACAATGAAAAAATTATTAATTGCACTCATCGCGCTTTTTGTCCTCGTAGGCTGTGCGGGCGGAAATGACGACCTGCCGCAAAGCACAAGGCAAAACAGAGATGATATCGCCCGCGCCAGTGCGCAGGCACTAAGCCAATTTATGGCCGCAAATGTAGCCACACCCGCTGCCATTGTCGAAGAAGTAACCTTCGAAGTAGACGACGACGGTGCGCTGGTATTTAACGTACTGCACATGAACGGTGAAGGACACACCCTGCACTTAGGCCTTCTTCGCTTTGCGGAAGAAGTATTAGAACGCTCAAACGGTGAGCTTCGTGTAGAAGTCCACGCGAATTCTCCCGGTGACGTTACGCTCATCGACCTTGTAAACAGCGGCCAAGCCGACGCGGCGGTTATCACAATCGTAAGCGCGTACGCCGGTGTTGCCGAGCTGGCCAACTTCGAAGCTCTGCCCTTTGTTTTCGCCAGCTACGAAGAAGCATGGGCAGCATACGAAGGCGCGGTAGGTGACTGGTTTACCCGCAATGTTATCATACCCAGCGGTGCGCAAGGCCTTGCGTACTGGACAAACGGACTTCGTCATTTTACAAACAGTGTACGCCCCATCGTTGTCCCCGAGGATATGGCAGGTCTCGTAATGCGCAGCCCACAAACCCCAACCCACCTTGCTATGTACGAAGCCTTTGGTGCAATGTCCATGGCTATGCCCTTCGGCCAGCTACGTGACGCCCTCGCCGCAGGCGAAGCCGACGGTCAAGACAATCCCTTCGGCCAAATCTACGGCGGCCGTCTCTTCGAAGTACAGGACTACCTTACACTAAGCAATCATATGTTCTCGGCCATGCCTTTCATAATGTCCAACGACCTGTGGAACTCGCTCACCCCGGAACATCAGGAAATCGTATCGGAAAGCGCGGTAATTGCCGGCCGCTACCAAGGCAATCTCGCCGTAGATGTAAGCCTACGCCAAATGCAAACAATAGTAGCCAGCGGCACAAGAATCGACCACGCAGACCATGCCGCCTTCTTAGAAGCAGTAGTACCCATCTGGGAAGACCACATGGAACGCTTCGGCAACGAGTTCGCAACCCTCGCCGCCAGATATATTACCGACACAAATTCATTGGCGCATAGATTTGCGGATTAGGGGTAAGGTAAGACCTTGGGGCGTAGCCCCAATACCCCGCAAGCCTTTGAAAAGGCTTGACCCAAACTTTGATATTAAAAAAACACGCCCGAGTGGCGTGTTTTTTGTTGATATTTATAGTGCTTTAATCCCTACGATTTTTTCTACCCATGCTACGTCTTCTTGCTCCATCACTACTACTGCGTCAGCGATTTTTTCTTGCAGACCTATTACAGTATTGTCTTTGTTATCTCTTTTTAATATTAAAAGTGCGTTTAGGTGGTGTTTTTGTCTGTCTTTTAATTCTAGTGCGCTTGCCATATACGCTCCTCCTTTCGATAATGTTTGCATTATAACACAAAACCCCGGCCATAGGTCGGGGTTTTGTGATTATTTTTAAGATAGTGATTATTGAAGTAGTTGTAGGATGGATGATGGGAGTTGGTTTGCTTGTGCCAGCATGGAGATACCTGCTTGTTGCAGCACTTGTGCTTGGGTAAATCTCATCATCTCGCGTGCCATGTCTGTGTCGCGTATGCGGGATTCTGCGGCGGATAGGTTTTCGCTGGAGATATCCAGTGACTGTCGGGTGAACTCCAAGCGGTTTTGTACAGCACCTAGCTGGGCGCGTTGGGCGTTTACTATGCCTTCTGCGCGGTTTATGTGTTCTATTTGCTCGGAGATGGGGATACCGCTGTTTTCGCGTACATCTATCATCATTGCCAAGTCGCCGCGGCCACCGCCCAAGATACCTGTGTGCATACCTTTAAGCTGGAGTATCATACCCTGCATGGAGTTTGGCCCTATTTGGAACCACATTGCGTTGGATTCTAAGTTTACCGTACCCAGCACACCCATACCGTTATCGAAGAGATTTTCCAGATGTGAAAGGAAGTTACCCGGAGTGAGCGGCGAACCGACATTGGGTGGTAGGGTAGGAGGAGTAGTTGGTGTACTTACACCGGTTGCGTTAGTAGCTACTCGTACACCGTTAACATTTTCATGCCCTACCATATATCTCAATATGTTGGAAAGAGTTTGTAAGCCGGAAGGGTCACCTGCTAAGGAAAGGGAGATAGCACTGTCAAAAAAAGTAGCAGAGGCGGCCGTACCCGTACCATTTGTAGACATTCCTTCAATGGAAGCGCGCACAGAGCTTGCGTTTGTACCGGCCTCGGAAGCCCATGAGTACGTGGCTGCGTCGATAAATACGTTTGTGCCGTCGTGATTGCTGGCTGCCGTGCCGCCTAATGCACGTATTTGGTCGTTAACAAGCTGATAAATTTCTTGTCCGGCGCGTATGCCGCTTAGTACCGAGCTGTTAAGTCTGTTTGCAAGGCTGCGCAGTTCTTGTGTTTCGGATGTTGTAAGTCCGCCTTGTACGTCTGCGGCTTGTACTAAATTGTTAAGCCCGCCCTGTGTGGTACCGGGAGGAGTTCCTGCCGCGGGGCCGTTGATGTCTTGTACAGTTCTGAAGTTCATGTTAAAGGTGTTACTGGTGAGAGTGCTGTTGTCGTCGTGTATTTTACGCTCGGCAATACGCTGAATCAAGTTGTTAAGCTCGTATTGTATGCCTATAAGCTCTCCGCGTAGGCTGTGTTCTGTTCTTTCGTTTGGCTCTAGTCTGTTAGGGCCGGGTTGTGCTACGCCAACCACGCGGGCTTGTTGGAACAACATCCACTGTAGGGATACAGGGCTTGTGTCGCCGCCGCCGCCGGAGAGACCGCCGTCGAGTAGTGTACGGGTGTTAAACTCCGTACGGAATGTAACGTCGTTTATTTCTGTCATTAGCTGGTCGATTTCTGTTTGAATCATGCCGCGTTGTGGCACTGTGTAAGTATCGTTGGCCGCTTGTACCAAAAGCTCGCGGATACGGATTACCATTTCACTAACGGTAGCCATTGCGCCTTCTGCTGTTTGGATAAGGCCTACGCCGTCTTGGGCGTTTATGGACGCTTGGTCGAGGCCGCGGATTTGTGCGCGCATACTCTCGGAGATTGCAAGGCCTGCTGCGTCGTCTGCCGCAGAGTTGATTCTAAAGCCGGAGCTTAGTCTTTGGGCTGCTTGTCTTTGGTGCAAGCCTACGTTTGTTAAGTTCCTGTGCGCGTTAAGCGCGAATACGTTTGTCCTTACTACCATATTTGACATAATGTACCTCCATTACTTGAGTTATTTGTTTTTTTATGTCCAACTGAAATATTTATCGGCTCGCAAAAATGATAACATTAGCGATTTTCTTGATTTTATGAATTTTATGATGTATAGTAAATCGTATTGAGTAATTTGTTTCATTATGGAGGGCTTCAAATGTATAAAAGAGCAATAACTACGCGGCTTACTAAAAGGATGACAGAGCCGCGCTTGTTTATTCAAATTATAACAGGGCCGCGCCAAACAGGCAAAACTACTACGGTTTTGCAGGCCTTGGAGGATTCGGATATAAAAAATCACTATGTAAGCGCGGATGAGCCAAACCTCGCAAGGGCGGAGTGGCTGCGAAATGAATGGGAAGCGGCACGCGCCCTGGCAAAAGACG
Organism: Defluviitaleaceae bacterium; assembly: GCA_009786685.1. Lineage (GTDB taxonomy): Bacteria > Bacillota > Clostridia > Lachnospirales > WQUN01 > WQVC01. Next base: position 1,392 of record WQRQ01000028.1, on the reverse strand, counting down.
ACGAAGCGATTTTGGCAATAGATGAAATACAAAAAATTGAAGACTGGCCTTCTATTGTAAAGGTATTGTGGGATGAGGACACCCGCAATCGCGTGCCGTTAAAGGTAATTTTAACCGGGTCACCGACGCTTTTTTCTCAAAAAAACGAGGAATCCCTGATGGGGCGGTTTGAGATAATGCATTCTCCGCACTGGAATTATAATGAATGTCGGCAGGCCTTTGGATATTCGCTGGATGATTTTTTGCTTTTTGGCGGTTATCCGGGCGCGGTGAAGCTCAAAAATGACGAAAAAAGATGGGCGCAGTATATGAGTTCTTCCATTATAGAACCTGTTATTTCTCAGGATATTTTAATGCTGGAGGATATCCGAAAGCCCGCGCTTTTGCGGTCGTTGTTTTTGCATGGCTCGGGATACAGTGCGCAGGAGATTTCCCTGACAAAGCTTTTAGGGCAATTGCAAAACGCAGGCAATACCGTAACTCTTGCGCATTATTTGGATTTGTTGGATGAAGTAAATTTATTAACGGGGTTGCAAAACTACTCTGGGGAGTATATCAGAATGCGAAAAAGCACACCGCGTTTTATGGTATACGACACCTCGCTGATGACCTACGCCGAAGGCGCGGGAAGAAAAAAGCTACTGGAAAACAAATCCTACCGAGGCTGGCTGGTAGAAACAGCCGTAGGCGCAAGCCTGCTCGCCAGAAGCAAGGAAGAAGATTTTAAAGTATTCTGGTGGCGCGACCGTGGTAATGAATTAGACTTTGTGCTGCAAAAACGAAACAAACTAACCGCCATAGAAATAAAAAGCGGCAGAGTAAAAAACGCAGGCGGCGGGATTGTATTTAAAAATAAGTACCCCGAGGCGTTTTCCATGGTGGTTGGCGGAGCTAACTTTGGATTGGAAAACTTTTTGATGGGGCGGTTTTCGTTGTTTTTGTAAATATGGAAAGGAAGATAAGCAATGCTTTTGCAGCTAAAAGACGTACAAAAAGCGATAGGTGTTAACGAAATACTTAGCAGTATTTCATTTATAATGGAAGAAAAAGAAAAGGTAGCACTGGTAGGGGTTAACGGAGCGGGGAAAACCTCGGTTTTTCGTTTGCTTACGGGCGAGTGGGTGGCGGATGATGGTGCGATTACCAAGACGGCGGGTATAAAAATTGGATATTTGCCGCAATTAAATAATTCTCAAAATGTTGAATTTTTGCAAAACGAGACGATGAGCCTTTATGCGGCTTTGGACGCGGTTTTTCTTCCGTTGAAGGAGATGGAAAAAAGCATTCGCGAGCTGGAAAAGGAAATGGGTCGGCTGGAAAAAGGCCATTTGGATGAAGCTTTAGCGCGGCATGATGGCCTGATGAATAAATTCAAGGAAGAAGGTGGATACG
>WQRQ01000027.1 GCA_009786685.1 Defluviitaleaceae bacterium | reverse complement strand
GTGTCTATCCGAGTAGAGGACGAGTACGTTCGCGCCGTAAAAGGCGGCACAGGCCGCGCAAAAACCGGCGGAAACTACGCAGCCAGCATGGCAGCTCTTTCTCGAGCGCAGGCCGAAGGCTGTGCCCAAGCCATGTGGCTCGACGGCATAGAGCGCAAATACATCGAGGAAGTAGGCACAATGAACATCTTCTTTAAAATAGGTGACAAAATCATCACCCCCGCATTAAACGAAAGTATTTTGCCCGGTGTAACCCGCGACAGCATAATCACATTATGCCGAGATTTTGACCTCACGGTGGAGGAACGCTCCATTTCCATAGATGAGTTACTCATCGCAGCAGATTTAGGCCATTTGGTTGAAGCTTTCGGCACAGGCACGGCGGTAGTGATTTCGCCTGTAAACAAGCTGCGTTACAAAGGCCGCGACATCACAATAGGCAGCGGAGAAGCAGGCGAGTTAAGCAAAAAACTTTACGACACCCTCACCGCAATCCAGCGCGGCAGCGCACCCGACAAATTTAACTGGCGCATGGAAATATGAAAAAAAGCACCCGAGGCGGCGCGTATATCTTAGTGGTGATGTCGTCGCTGCTGATACTAACCCTTGTCCTCACCGCGCTGACAGTGACAGCAACCAGCAGAAACATCACAGCGCGGTACGGATACTTCCATGGCATGTACGACCTCGCCGTTGCAGGCAACGAGCAGGTTTTTCTTCTAATGCAGCAAAAGCACCTCGCAGGTGATATGCACGATTATTTTTATAATTTTTCCCGCAATTGGGAGCTTAACGTAACCATTGGCCATATCCGAGACGATTTTTTCGCGACCACCACAGTCACACCCGCCGCAGACAATTTTTTTTACATAACTACATTTATGCAAAGAAATGATTTTTCACATACGTCACAGATACGTTCCCGCGTAAAAATCCTTGACGATTACACGCTTGCAATGGTAGAGTTATTACGCATTGCGGATTAAAAACATATGAGGTGTTTTATGCTCGCGTCCTATTTAACTCCCGATTATTATTACGAGTCGGTTTTTCTCATCCCTTACGACGAATTATGGAAAAAAAACATTCGCGGCATTATCTTCGATATAGACAACACCCTAACTCGCTTTGACGAAAAAGCACCCTCCGCAAAAATCGTAGGTCTTTTAAATAAGCTGGAACGCATGGGCTTTCGCGTATGTCTGGTAACAAACAACACAAATCGCCGTCTTCACCGCTTTAGCGAGCATCTAAGTCTGCCCGGCATAGCAAACGCAATAAAACCGATGACACGAGGCCTAAAATACGCAATGCAAACCATGGGTACAAAGCCCGCAAACACAGTAATAGTGGGCGACCAAGTACTTTCCGATATTTGGGCGGGCAAAAATGCGCGTATTACCACGATTTTGGTAAAGCCTATATCCGATAACGATTTCTGGTTTGTGAAAGCAAAAAGAATCATCGAGCGCAAAATCCTGCGCAAATATTTCGAAGAGCTATACCAAGTGCCGAAAACATTTACCGACGACGAGCTAAGCTCTGAAGGCTTTAATTCAGAGCTTGGCGACAGAGGAGGTTAATGTTTTGGCATCTTGGTATAAACATATGACAAAGGGAATGACGCTAATTGAGCTTACCTTAGCCATGGCAGTATTAATGGTTGCGCTCGGTGCGATTATGATAAGCACATCCGGACGCAACAACGACTATCGCACAGTATACAATGCCGCAAGGGTGCTGCAAGCGGATATGCGCTACATACAGCGCAGAGCCATAATGGAAGGCCGCGAAATGCGCATGTATTTTGACCTAAGAGCAAATCGTTATGTAATATACGCGCCCCCCGACGTTAGCAATGTATATCGCACCGTATATTTACCCGATGGTGTAGTATTTTTACCGGCTACAACATTTCACGGTCGCGGGATGGGATACAGGCCGCGAGGCACACCTACCCAGGCCGGCACAATCACATTACAAAAAGGAAGATATCGACGCCGTGTAACGGTTATACCGGCCGGCGGCAGGGCAGAGGTACAGCCCGCAGATATAGTAGGAGGCTAAAAAATGGAACAAGTAATGCACAACTACATGGAAGACATAGTACGCGCAAAAATGCCGGACGTACTAAAAAGTATGCCCGACATATGCAAATGCGAACGCTGCGAGTTGGACAGGATGGCCTATGTGCTAAACAACAGCCCGCCAAAGTATGTAGTAACATCAAAGGGCAAGCTGTATGCAAAGCTAAACGTACTGCAAGGCCAGTTTGACGTAGACATCGTGCGCCTAATCACAGACGCGGCGGTACGCGTAGACAAAAACCCACGACACGACGAAGAAATTTAACTTAGGAGGAAACACATGATTTCAGCAGGAGAATTTAGAAACGGTGTCACCATAGAATTTGACGGTGCGTTATTTATCATCAACGACTTTCAGCATGTAAAGCCGGGCAAAGGCGCGGCGTTTGTGCGTTCTACGCTAAAAAATTTAGAAACAGGTGCGACGGTAGAAAAAACCTTCCGCCCGTCGGAAAAAATGCCCCGCGCCCACATAGACCGTCGCGATTTGCAGTATCTGTACAACGACGGCACACTCTATTATTTCATGGATAACGAATCCTTTGAGCAGCTGGAAATGAATGCAAACGACGTAGGCGAAAGCCTCGTTTTTGTAAAGGAAAACGAGACGGTACAAGTGCTAATGCACAACGGCCGCATTTTCGGAATCGAGCCGCCGCTCTTCGTAGAGCTGGAAATAACGGAAACCGAACCCGGCTTTAAAGGCGACACAGCCCAAGGCGCAACAAAACCCGCCACAGTAGAAACAGGCGCGACAGTAAAAGTGCCTCTATTCGTAAGCATTGGCGAAAAAATAAAAATTGACACACGTACAGGCGAATATCTTGGTCGTGTTTCATAAAATTTGCTTTCAGACATTTCCAGTCATAAAAAATCTCTCTCGGCAAATAATACTCTTGTAGCAAATCGCTACATGATATTTGAAGGGAGAGATTAGTTGTGTCGAGAAATAAAGCAGTCGTGCCCGAAGCAAGAGCAGCTTTGGACGCGTACAAATATGAAGTAGCTAACGAAATCGGCGTACCTTTGAAACAAGGTTACAACGGCGACCTAACATCTGCACAAAACGGCAGCGTAGGCGGCTACATGGTTAAAAAAATGATAGAAGCACAAAAATCAAAAATGTCCGGCCAATAGGCTCGATAATAAAAAGCGGCACGCCCTCGGGCGCGTCGCTTTTTATAGCGAATTAATCCGCTATACATTTGATAAAGGACGCGCATGGTGATACAATGGGAGTGATTTCCAATTATAGAAAAGGATGGTGTAACATGTCAGAAGAAATGCTAAATGGTATGACCATAATTGTGGACGGCAAAAAATTTGTGCTGCCGATATCCATAATTAAACGCTCCTTCAAAGCAGAAGAAAAGAGCATAACACACGAGCCGGGAGGCACTCGTATCATCGACACAAACGAAGGAATAACGGCATTGTTAAACATGTCGGACTATCTGGATTTGCCCCCGTCGGACAAGCCGATGGATGAGCAAATTGTTATGCTGCTTGAGGATAAGCGCAGGCGTGTGGGTGTGTTTGTGGACGCCTTGGTGGGAGAGTGCAAGGCTATGTGCAAAACCCTGCCGACATTTTGTGGCGATGGTGCGCACATAGGCGGGTGCGCGCTGATAAACGATAACGAAATGTGCCTGCTAATCAGTCACGAAGGCTTATTCGAAGGCATAACTCCCGACGGCCCCGAGGAGGAGCCAATCGAGCAGCTACCGCCACCGGAAGAATCCGCGATTGTAATAGACAAAAGCGGAATGGAAAACAAATACTTAACCTTCGAGCTTTTTAACGAAGACTACGCCATCCAAATCGAATATGTAAAAGAGATAATCACCCTCTCCGAAATCACCGCCGTACCAAAAGCCCCGCCCTATGTAGAAGGCATAATAAACCGCCGAGGCGACATTATCCCCATAATAAACTTCCGCAGGATGGTAATGGCTCCGGAAGCCACCACGCCCCCCACAAACATAGTAATACTGGAACACGAAGGTATCCCCCTGGGTATACTAATCGACAAAATAAAAGAAACCCTCACCATACCGGAAGAAAGCGTAGCACCCCTGCCACAAAACAAAGAATCCACCGCCACAAACTACGTAAGTAAATCCGGCCGCCACGACAGCAATGTATATCTAATACTCGACCTGGCCGATATCTATGCGGCTTTGCAGTAATATTTCGCGATAAATGCAATCGTAGGAATTATTCTTTGACAGTAATCTCCGTGACTGCAAAAAAGTGGAAGGTTTCGTTAGCCACTTCGTAGTATTTGTATGTGCCTACTATTTCGATAATCGCGCCGTGGGGGGGATAGCCTACGGTTTCTATTAATTCGTCCGAAAGGATAAACTCAAAGGCCGCACCGCAGCAGCCCACTGTTAAATCCAGCACAATGTAATGTATGTTAGCTTGAAACATTTCCCAATAAAATGTGTAATGCGAGCCTCTTATGCGCACTACCTGCCCCAGATGAGCTGTGGGGTTAAATTCCAACTGCGCCGCCTGCGCCGATACCATTGTTACGCTCATCTGCGTCATATCAATGTCTACGGGTGTGCGCTCCTCCGTGTCGCCGCCCTGCGAGCCGCACCCTGCAAGCAAAGCGACAGCAATAAAAATTACCAAAAATTTTTTCATTTTTTATCCCCTTTTCACGATAAAGCCTATTAGGCTAAAAATCGCAAAGCCTACGATATCTACAGCCACTATTGTAGAGCCTACGGGCGTGCCTGCCAAGATAGAAATTACAATTCCCAGCGCGGCACAGACCATCGAGAAGATAACGGAGCAAATTGTAACGGATTTAAAGCTCCTAAAAACCCGCATAGCCGAAAGCGCGGGAAAAATTACCAAGGCAGAAATCAAAAGCGCACCGACCAAGTTAATAGCGAGCGAAATAATAACGGCAATCACGATGGCTAAAATAAAATTATAAGTTTTAGCCCGCGTCCCTGTGGCGGTAGAAAAATCTTCATCAAAGGTAACAGAAAAAATCTTATGATAAAACAATAAAAAAACGGCAATGACAAGCACCGACAAAACAATGCTGAGCCAAACATCCGTAGTAGAAAGCGTCAAAATAGAAATGGAGCCAAAAAGCGCGGTACAAACATCCCCCGCCAAATTAGCCGAAGCGGAAAAGACATTTAAAATAAGATAGCCAATCCCCAGCGCGCTCACAGAAATCATAGCAAGTGCGGCGTCGCCCTTGATATTGGTATTTTGACCTGTACGCAGCAGCAAAATCGCGCTGATAATGGTAACAGGAAGCACAACAATAAATTGATTAGTAAGGCTAAAAGCGGCGGCGATGGCAATAGCACCAAAAGCCACATGAGAAAGCCCGTCCCCGATAAAAGAAAACCGTTTTAAAACAAGCGTAACGCCCAAAAGCGAGGAGCAAAGCGCGATAAGCACACCAACGATAATCGCATACTGCACAAATGTAAACGAAAAATAAAAAGCCAGCCTGTCAATAATATCCGTCATGCGCCATAGCCTCCTCTATCTACATAATCCTCTTTTGTGCCGAAAAACACGGACGAGCCTTTTCCGATATGCAAAATATGAGAAGCGTACCTTACAGAAGCCTCGATATCGTGAGAAATCATTATGATTGTCGTACCGCCTTTGTTAAGGGAGGCGATGACTTCGTACATTTCTGCTGTGGCGTTTGGGTCGAGACCGGCGGCAGGCTCGTCCAACAGAAGAATTTTGCGAGTAGCGCACAACGCTCGCGCAAGCAAAACACGCTGCTGTTGCCCGCCAGAAAGCTCACGATAACAACGCTTTGCCAAATGGTCGATTCCCAGCTTTTGCATATTATCCTCAGCCAATTGCTTTTCTGCCCGCGTGAAAAAAGGCCGCAAGCCAACACGATTCAAACAGCCGCTGCGCACCACCTCCCGCACCGAAGCAGGGAAGTCCTTTTGCGCCGCCGTTTGCTGCGGCATGTAGCCTATTTCTGTAGTGGCAAAGCCGCTGTCGGTTACTATTTTGCCCGAAATCGGCGTTTTCAGGTTTAAAATCGTCTTCATTAATGTGCTTTTTCCCGAGCCGTTTTCGCCTACTATGCACAGATATTCTCCTGCGTTTACGGCAAAGGATAGGTCGGAGACTACGGTTTTTCCTTCGTAGCCCAGGGTTAGCTTTTCACAGGTTAGCTGTGGCATATTTACCTCTATCTAAGTGCTTCGCTCAGCACGTATAAGTTTTCGCGCATGATGGAAAGATAAGTTGCGCCATTTTGTGCATCACGCGCACTCACCGATTGCATGGAGTTTAACACAAGCGTTTGTGGGTTGCCAACAGAATCTCTGGCTATGGTGCGTGCAATATTTTGGTCGGCACTCTCCGTCACCAAAATCGTATGCAAACCAAGGTAGTCAACCCGCCCTATCAGAAACGCAATCGTTGTAAAACTGGCCTCTGTCTCGGCATGGCAACCGGGGAATGCGGCATAATGATGAATCCCATAATCCCGCAGAAGATAATAAAACGGAAAGCGGTCGGCAAACAAAACCGTATTTTTAGACCCCGCCTTAACCGCCGCCTCGTACTCGGCATTAAGCGTCCACAGCTTTCCGATATACGTATTTAAGTTTGCACGAAAATCCTCGGCGTTATCGGAGTCGAGCCTAATGAGCGCGTCGGCAATCGCCGCCGTAAGCGTTTTTGCGAAGCCAAGCGAAAGCCATACATGCTCATCATAATCATGGTCATGTCCGCAGTCGTGATGATGGTCGTGATGGTGGTCGTGTTCGCAGCCGTGATTATGGTCGTGATGGTCGTGGGTGCAGTCTTCGTCGTCGCAGTCGTGGTGATGATGGTGGTGATGATGGTGGTGATGATGGCTGTGTCCATGTCCATGCCCATGATGATGATGGTCGCAGCTATCATGCCCGCAGTCGTGATGATAACTCACAGCGTCCCCCAGCACCTCCATCAGATTGACAACAATCATATTTGGGTTCATAGAATTAGTCAAAACATCCGCCACCCACAAATCCGAATGTCCGCCTACATAAATAAACATGTCGCTGGTAGAAATCCGCGCAACATCGCTAACAGAAGGCTGAAAGTTATGCAAATCCACCCCGCTGTCCGTAAGAAACGATAGATTAAAATTGCCGATATGCTCCCCTGCGATTTCCCGCACCCAGTCGTAGGGAGGGAAGATGGTGCTTACGATATTAAATTGGGTTTCTGTAGCGGGAGTGGCCTCGGCAGCGGTGTTTTCGCTTCCGTTTCCGTTCTCCGCACAGCCGCTAAACAGCGTTAGCGCAAGGATTGCCAAAACTAACATGCCTAATAATTTTTTCATTTTATCCTCCACACTCTTCACAAGTCCCGTAAAAAACGGTCTTGTACATATTTATTTTAATAGAATGCCCCGTAAGTAAATGATTTTGCAAACCATCCAGCTCGTCGCATTCGAAATGCTGTAATTCACCGCAGCCTTCGCATTTTAGATGAAAATGGCTGTGGCAGCTTTCTTCCGCATACTGATAGCACGCACCTGATACGCCGTCGGTAACATATCGCCGCACCTTTCCGCTTTCCGCGAGCTTGTCGAGGTTACGAAACACCGTGGTACGGCCTATCGGCACTTCCATCTTGCAAAAATGCGCCACAATCTCCGCCGCCGTCACATGCGAGTCCTTATGTGCAATCATATAATCCAGCACGGCTTCCATCTGCTTTGTTTTGTAATTATTGGAACGCGTCAAAACCATCCCTCCTATGAATATGAAACCGAGTTCCATTTTATTCTATTATAACACACTTGTCTATACCGGAATAAAATAAAAGCCGGTTATGTAAACTCTTATTTTTGACCGACTATATTTTCAAAACGACCACTTATCAAAAATCAATGGAAAGTAAAGCGCATGTTTCTTATAATGAAATTACAGTGAGATTGGAGGTGACATGATGCAAGTTGAAATAAAAATTGATACGAATTACGAAGAGCCAAAAGTGACAATTACTACAAACAAGATGACCGATGAAGTAAGCGAACTTGTCCGAAAAATATCAGAGCATACGCCATCTGTTTTAGTCGGTTTCAAAAATGATAATGCTTCTATTCTTGATTGCGGAAAAGTCATTCGATTCTATTCGGCAAACCAAAAAGTTTATGCTGTAACTGAGGACACAGAGTACACGATACGCCTGCGGCTTTATGAACTTGAACAGCGTCTCAACTCAGCAGAATTTGTACGCATATCAAATTCAGAGATTATTAACTTGAAAGAAATAAAAGGATTTGATTTGAGTTTTTCAGGCACAATTTGCGTCCAATTCCAAAACAATTCCGTTTCTTATGTTTCAAGACGTTATGTCACTAAAATCAAGCAAATATTAGGAATGTGAGGTAATGAGTTATGAAGAAAAAAGCAATCTTGCGAGGGCTTTTAGGTATTCCTTTGGGAATTGCACTGGGTCATGTAATTACAATCGTTATATCTATTGTAATTGGTGATGGAAACCATTTATCGGCTATCCCGGAACTGGTTTATGAGTTTGGCGGCGAATTAAACGCAGTCATATTTCAAGCTATCTTATATGGTACGTTAGGTGCTTCGTTTTCTGCTGCTTCTGTCATATGGGAAATGGAACGCTGGAGTATCGTAAAACAGACAGGGTTATATTTTTTGATTACAGCAGCTACAATGCTTCCTGTTGCTTATTTTGGGCATTGGATGGAGCGTTCTGTTTTAGGATTTGTGATTTATTTCGCTGTTTTCGTTGCGATTTTTGTATTCATGTGGCTTGTTCAATACGCTATATGGAAAAATAAAATCAAGCATATAGACAGTAAAGTTAAAGAGAGAAATTAAATACATGGTTTTGTTTTGTAGTTATTGGAACGCGTCAAAACCATCCCTCCTATGAATATGAAACTGAGTTCCATTTTATTCTATTGTAACACACTTGTCTATACCGGAATAAAATAAAACTGACACTAAAATAAGGAGAATTCTCTATGTCACATGAAGTATCGGGACTACCCGTAGCCTATCCCTATGTACCGCGCCAGCATTTTACCCAACGCTATTCCGACGAAGACGCCATTATGCGAGGCACGTTGTTTCCGGAGCTGGACTTGCCGTTCCGCGATTTCCAAATCGAACAACCGCTTCCAAGCACACCAATGACAGAGCTAATGATGATAGACTTCGTTTGTCTGGAGCTGCGCCTATACCTCGACACAAACCCAAACGACACTACAGCGGCAGAGCTTCACAAAGAATACCAAGCAAAATCGGAACAAGCGAAACAAAATCTCGGTGACGAAGACTGGGTCTTCTCACCCTGGCCATGGGAAGGGGAAGCATAATGTTTGTATATGAAAAAAAATTGCAGTACCCGGTAAAGATTAAAAATCCAAACCCAAAGCTCGCAAAATTTATTATCACACAGTACGGCGGCCCCGACGGTGAGCTTGGCGCAAGCCTACGTTATCTAAGCCAGCGTTTTGCCATGCCCTATCCGGAGCTACGCGCAATCCTGACGGACGTAGGCACGGAAGAACTCGGACACCTGGAAATGATTGGCACAATCGTATACCAGCTAACCCGAAACCTAACCGTCACAGAAATAAAAGAAGCAGGCTTTGGTGATTACTTTGTAGACCACACGACGGGGATTTTCCCGATAGCGGCGTCGGGTACGCCGTGGAGCGCGACGACATTCCAGTCCAAGGGCGACGTAATAGCCGACCTGGTGGAAGACATGGCCGCAGAGCAAAAAGCCCGCGCCACCTACGACAACATTCTACGCATGGTAGACGACCCCGACGTACGCGACCCCATCATCTTCCTGCGCGAGCGGGAAATAGTCCACTTCCAACGCTTCGGCGAAGGCCTGGAAATCACAAAAGAACGCATGAACAGAAAAAATATGTACGCAATAAACCCCGCCTTTGACAAAGAGTAGAGATTTGTTTTTTTGACCAAAAGCGTTCTAAGCCATACGCTACGCGGCTTGGAGCGCTTTTTACAAAATCATCAAACTGGTATATAATATCCCCTAACCTTAAAAGAAAGGGGCAAAAAAATGCGTTGGGTGCTTGGTTATGCTTGCGCGCTGTGTGTGCTTGTGCTTATTATTAGCCAAAGTGTGATAATACCCACATTTTTTATGCCCTTTTTCAGATGGCACTACACGCAGGAGAACGCACATGGTCAAGATATAGCGCAAGAAATAGGAATAAGCCACGACGACCTGATGTACGTAACCACGGAATTATTAGCATACATGCGCGGAAGGCGCGACACCCTACACGGCATAACAGTCGAAGTAAACGGCCGCACAGAGCGCGGAAGCCGCACCCTTGGCGAAAACTTCTTTTCCACGACAGAAATACGGCATATGTACGACGTACGTATCTTATATGACCTCCTGTTTATGGTGCGCAATGTGGCGTTTTTTGCACTAATCGCGCTGATACTTGGGATTATTTTAATGGGCGAGCGTCCCCTGTTTTTGCTTTCGCGCTGCTGCCGCGAGATTTTGGTCGGGTTTTTGGGCATCGTTGCTATTTTGGCGGCGGTGATTTCGATTAATTTTGAACGGAGCTGGGATATTTTCCATTATATTTTCTTCCGTGGAGACGCGGCAAATTATTGGAGGCTTACACCTTTTGTGGATTTGATGATTAATATGTACCCATTGCATTTCTTTCTTTATATATCAATTTTTGTGGCGGGGCTTATTGCCGTGTTTAGTGCGATTATCATTATCGCAGGCACGGTTTATCTGCGGTACGACCGCGCACCCGGGTTTGGTACGCCATGATTTTACTGTGGATTTTATTTTGGATTTTTGCCGTGCTTATCGGGCTTATTTTGCTTGTTATTCTGCTTTTGGCCGTGCCTGTAAGATACGCTGTCACCGCAACCCATGACAATGCTACAAACTACACCATACGTGCAACATATCTTTTCAAGATAGTCCGCTTTTACTACGAAAATATCGACGGCGTAGAAAATTCTCGCTTTTACATCGTTTTTTTTAGAATATCTTCAAAAAAGAAGGATTCAAAACCAAAAAGCAAAACAGAAAAAACAGAAAAAAAAGAGGAATTACCCGTAGATTCTCCTAAAAAAGAAAGTATAACCAAAAAAATCACAAACGCATATGAAGTCTTGACAGACGGGCAAGGAAAAACTATCATAAAACAAGTGGTCGGCACACTAAAAAAAGTAGCCCGTTCACTGTTGCCCGAATATGTTAATGTAAACGGCTCGGTCGGTTTGGCTTGTCCCTTTAAGACAGGACTGCTTTTTGGAGCGTATGAAACCATTGCGGGCATGTTTCCTTCTATAAAAGAAAAGGTTACGCTTACAGGCGATTTTAATTCCGACGACGTGGTTTTTCGCTTAAATGCCACCGTGCGCGGCAAAATAAATGCACTCCGCATAATCTTGCCGATTTTATTTATGGTCATCAAAAAACCCATGCGTACGTTTTTATTAGACTTATGGTGAAAGGGAAGATAAAAAATGCACAATATAAATGAAAATCTAAAAACGCTTTTTTCCAAAATGGAGGACTTTGTTTCCACCAAAACAGTGGTTGGTGAGGCCGTGCATTTTGGCGATACAATCATTGTACCTTTAGTTGACGTCACATTTGGTATGGGGACGGGGCTTGCCGATACTCCCTCCGATGACAAAAATCCCGCCAAAGGCGCGGGCGGCGGTGCGCTTGGCGCAAAAATGTCGCCTTCGGCAGTTATCGTCATCGTAAACGGTACTGTTCAGCTCGTTAACGTAAAAAGCCAGGAAAGCGTTAACAAACTCATCGACATGGTGCCGGGGATTCTTTCAAAGCTAAACCTTGGCTCTTTCTTTGACAAAAAGGATAAAAACGCTGACGCAGGAGAGATTGGGGACGAGTAAAAATGGACGCCTCTTATGTAAACGCTTTTGTACAGGGCGCGCAACGCGTTTTCGCTACAGTGTGCCAAGAAACCCCCACCGTGGGTAAAATCTTTGTAAAAACAAACCCGTACACAGCCTCGGAAGTAACCGTTTCGGTTAGCATTATAGGGGCTTTTGAGGGTGATGTTGTTTATAACATGCTGGAGGCCACAGGCTGTTCCATCGTCTCCCGCATGATGATGGGTATGCCCGTGCCAACCCTGCAAGACGACATGGCAAAATCCGCTCTCTCGGAACTCGCTAACATCGTCTCGGGTAACGTAGCCACCATATTCGCGGGCAAAGAAATCGTCGTGGACATAAAACCGCCGCAGCTAAAATTCGGCGCGACCGCAGCAGACTTCCCTGTCGCAGAAAAGGTCGCTAAAATCGTATGTGTTCCGCTGGTATTTGCGGATGGCAGTATATTCGAAGTGGATGTAATGATTCCCTAATCTCCGCAACCGCACCAAGCGGCAATGTCATATTTGGCATACAATGTCCGCATGGCAAACCAACCAAAACAGGCTTTCCCTCAGCAACCAACAGCTCGCCAATGGCGAGCTTTATTGTTTCCGTCGTTTCCGGCGAAAAATCGCCCAACACAAAACCCACCGCGTCCCTTAACTTACCCGCCTGTTTCAACTGCACAATCATCCTGTCAATCCTATATGGCGGCTCATCTATCTCCTCCAAAAACAACACACAACCCCTGGTATCAATTTCATACGGCGTACCCAGTGACGCGCAGATTACTGATAGATTTCCTCCTTTTAACAACCCTTTTTTAAAACCTTGGGGGAAACTTTTCTGGAGAAAAGTTTCCCCCAAACCCCCTTCAAAAGACTTTGGCATTTGGGGGTGGGTAGCGACGAAAAGTGATTGATGGAGGGATTTTAGGGTGGGTAGGTCGGCGGTGGGTAGGTCGGCTGCGGGCATGGGGGCGTGGTAGGTTACTAGGTTACATATTTGGTTTAGGGCTATGTGCAGGGCGGTTACGTCGGAGTAGCCTGCGAAGATTTTTGGGTTTTGGCGGATTAGGTTGTAGTTTAGGTGTGGGAGAAGGCGGGCTGCTCCGTAGCCGCCCCTTGCGGCAAAAATCCCTTTTATATCGGGGTCGGAGAAGGCGGTGTGTAGGTCGCGTAGGCGGATTTCGTCGGGGGCAGCCAGGTATGGCGAAGCATCGTCGCTGTGGGTGGTGTGACAGCTTTCCATTATGCGGACTTTTAGGCTCATGTTTTCCAGGATTTTTATTCCTGCGGCCAGTTTTTGTGGGTTTACGGGGCCGCTTGTGGCGGTGATTGCTACGGTGTCGCCTTTTTTTAGTTTTGGGGGGATTGTCATGTGACACTTCCTTGTGATTTTTTGTATATATATGCTAAAATGTTGTAAACGTTTACTATAGCGAAATAATTCGAAATCCATCCCGCCTGTCGCGGCAAAACCGCGAAAAACACGGTTTTTCGCCGCCGCTCCGTCGGGACGGTTTCTCATTGATTTCGCTGTACTCGGAGGGGAATATGAACTTTACACATGAAATAATCAAGGGGACGCCGCATAAAAAAATGCTCCGCAAGGGGACCGGGCTTGTTTTGGAGGGCGGCGGAATGCGGGGATTTTTTAGTGCAGGGGTTTTTGAGGCTTTTATGGATGAGGGGATAATGTTCCCGTATATTGCGGGGGTGTCGGCGGGGGCGGCAAATGCCTATACCTACATTGCGGGTCAGCGTTTGCGCAATCGGCAGATTGTGGAGTTTTATGCGCATGATAAAAACTATATAAGCTACAGAAATTTGTTGCGTAAGGGTTCACTGTTTGGGTATGATTTTATTTTTAGGGGAATCCCCGCCCGGCATATTTTTTTCGACAGGGAAAATTTTGATAACACGGATATACGGTTTTTGACGGGCGCGATGGATTGCGCCACGGGCGAAACCGTGTGGTTCGAAAAGCATGATATTTCGGACGACTATATGGAGATAGTGGCGTCGTGTTCTGTGCCGCTGGCTGCCGGGATGATAAAACATCGTGGGATGGAGCTGCTGGACGGCGGGGTTTCTTCGCCCATTCCCATAGAAAAATCCATCGCGGACGGCAATGATTTTCATGTGATTGTGCTTACGAGAAACCATGATTATGTAGCCGCGGCGGCAAAGCACACCGCGCTTATTAAATTTTTTTATCGAAAATATCCAAAGCTTGTGGAAGCTATGTTAACTCGGCACGAGCGGTATAATCAACAGATTTTGTTATGCAAAAAATTGGTTGCCGAGCAAAAGGCGATTATCATACGGCCGCAGCTTCCGATTGCCGTGGGGCGTACTACCACCGACACGGCAAAGCTTCTCGCGCTTTACGACGAAGGGCATGACGAGGGGAAAAAGGTTGTGCAAAATCATTTTGTAACGAGGAACACAACGTAAATACCTTATAACCGCTAAAAAATAACCCGCAGCAATAGTCTTGACAAAATACATATTACTGCATATTCTATACATGCACAGTAACATGCGCAGCAGGGCGGCATAGAATGGGGTGAGAGTTTTGCGCATTGTTTTAGCTTATCAATCCAGCATACCAATATATGAACAAATTAAAGAACAAATTAAGGCTTCCGTATTATCAAGGGAATTGTCGGAGAATGAGTTATTACCCTCTATCAGACAACTTGCGCGTGACCTGAAAGTTAGCGTTATGACAACAACACGCGCATACAACGACCTGGAAATTGAGGGCTATATTGTTACAGTTCCGGGCAAGGGGTGTTATATCAAGAAAGTTGATGATGATTTCATTAAATCTAAACACATAAATGAAACAAAAAAAGCATTAACCTTAGCCATTCATCAAGGGAGTATTGCAGGTTTAACCATTTTAGAACTTCATAAATTATTAGATGAATTGGAGGAACAACGGCATGAAAAATGTGATTGAAGTAAAAAACCTTACAAAAAGGCGCAAAAATTTTTCATTGGATAGCATTTCCTTTGAAGTGCCAAATGGCTTTATTTGTGGATTTATTGGGCAAAACGGAGCGGGAAAAACTACAACGCTAAAACTAATGTTGAATATGGCTTTGAGGGATAGTGGGGAAATAGAGATATTGGAAAAATCCAATAATGATATTTCAGTAAAAGAGGAACTGGGGGTTTTATTGGACCAGCCTTATTTTCAAGATTCTTGGACACCCATTGACGTTGAAAACGCTATGCGCCCATTTTACAAATCGTGGGATAGCAACATATATCATCAATATCTTCAACGATTCTCATTAAATTTCGGTCAAAAATTCAAAACATTATCACGAGGCATGAAAATGAAGTTAGGCTTGGCTACGGCGTTATCACATAATGCGCGGTTATTATTGCTTGACGAACCTACATCCGGGCTTGACCCAGTTATGCGTGATGAAATGTTAAATATTTTACGAGATTACATGGCGCAAGAAGATAGAAGTATATTCTTTTCAACTCATATAACAAGCGATTTGGAAAAAATTGCAGATTTTATAGTTTATATACACAAAGGACAAATAATATACAGTGGTCTTAAAGATGAACTAATCGAAAAGTATTGTTTGATTAGGGGCGGAAAAAATGACTTGCCAACGGAAAAACGTCAAAAAATTATTGGGCTTAGGGAGCATATTAGTGGTTTTGATGGCATGATTGATGTTTCTCATGTCGGGGGATTTTCTTCTAATGTCGTTATGGAAGCTGTAACATTGGAAGATATTATGGTTTATATAAATAAAACCGATGATTCCGGTTTAGGGGGCGATATGAGATGATTACTAAAATGATAGCTTTTGACTGGCTAACTATGAAAAAAGGTTTGGCCGTTGATTTTATAATTATACCTATTTTGATTCTGGTTTCCGGGGCATTTCACCCTCTTTATATGATTCCTCTCAGCGTTTTTTTCAGTTTTGGCTTTACGCCTTTTGGAGCTGAAGAAAAAGGGGATTTACATTATCTTCATCTTTCTATGCCTGTAAAAAGAAGCGATGTAGTTGTAGGGCGGTTTGCTTTATCATTTATCATATTCCTTTGTAGTTTAATTTTAGGACGATTGCTTATATCAGTCATGGGGTTTATTTCTGCAAATATCGGTTTATCGTTTTTAATTCACCCGTCTATCAGTTTTAGCGAGTACTTAACGATATTGACAATAAGTTATCTGTTGTATGCCCTGCTTAGTCTTTTAGTTTTTCCTGTAATGTTCAAACTCGGATATTCCAAAGGCAAACATATAAGCATATATGGAGGGTATATACCCCTTATGTTTATTTTTGTTGTCCTGGCCGCATGGGATTGGTCAACTACCGTTTGGGGACGCAGGGCAGAAAGTCCTATTATAAGGCTGATTGAATACGCATCTGAAAATTTGGTTGCAAGCGGAATTGCTTTATTTATTGTTTCAACTTCCATTTTATTATTATCGTATTTGCTTTCACTTCGTGCATATAGGAATCGTGATTTTTAGCAGTGCAATATGTAGTAAGGGGCGGTTAACCCCTTAAAAATTACAGTGTAATCGTAAACTGCCTTGTACCCGCGCCGAGTGCGTTTTCTGCGGAGAGGGTAAAGGTAAACGTGCCGCCGCGAGTGGGTGTTCCCATTAATACGCCTGTTGTGGATACCAGTGTCATTCCGGGCGGTAGGCTGCCTTCCGCCACGCTCCAGTGTATGGGGGCGTGGTTATTTTGTGTTGCGGAAAACTGCATGGCAACGTGACGCCCGTTTTCGCGCCGGAGAATATCCTCGGTTATAACCGGCACGGAAATATTCGGCGTATGGTTTTCCAAGGAGGCAAGCACGGCGTAGAAGGCGGCTTTTGCCTGTCTGTCCATGTCAAACAACGCCGGACGCTGTGCATATGGCCACCTTCTCCACGCGTTTTGCTGTGCGGGTAGGTCTTGCCAAATAAAGAAGGTAACGCGCTCCAGGTATTCCTGCATTTCTAAATAGAAGTTAAACATACGATAATACCGAGCGGCTTGCTCCAGGAAAAGCTGTGGCAACCCAACGGTTTCGGGGTTTATTGTGGAGCCTAGTCCGTCGCCCGAGAGGTAGATGTTTAACTCGGTTACGCTAACGCGTGCGCCCGTTTGCGCAAACCTTATGATGGAATCACGTACAAGCTCGGGGTCGCTCATCCAGCCGCGGATACCCTGATGTGATTGCATTCCGATACCTTCTATGAGCAGGCGGCCGTCGTATAGCTCGTGGTTGCGCCAGCGGTCGTTGATGGATTCTACCATTTGTGCTATGGCTTCGCGCTTGCCCGGGGTTTGCTCGTTGTAGTCGTTGTAGTACAAAACCGCAAACGGGTCGTACATACGCGTAAATTTGAATGCGTAGAAAATATAATCCGAGCCGCATTCGTCATCAACCGCGCCGTTTGCGAAAGCGTCGTACCAAAACGAGGCTTGGTCGCCGTCGGTTATTCCCCTGCCTTCGCGACGCATGTGGGCGCGCCAGTTGGGATTTGCATTCCATTCGCTTAGGGTGTTTACGCCCCAGATGGATTCATTTACTACGTCGTAGGCTAGGATTCTGCCCGCATAGCGGCCTGCTACCGTGCTGATATAGCGGTGCATGTTTTCTATCGCTTGTTGGCGGGTTACCGGACGACCCGGTGCTTCGTTTGTAAGCCAGCGGCGGGATTGCGTATGCCATACGAGCGTGTGCCATACCATTGCGAGGTCGTTGGCTTCTGCCCAGTTTACGATGTAATCCGGGGTTGTCCATGTGAAGTTCCATGCATTTGCTTGTCCGCCCAGTACATTGCTTACTTTGTGCAAGTTTGACGCGGTAATCTGGTTGTAGTGGTGAAGATATTTGTCGTGGGTTGTGCGGTCGTTCATCTGCGCATGGGTACTCCAAATGTTGCCGAACCAAAAGAATTCATTAAATTCCTCGGCCAGCGACGGCAAGGTTAAATCCCATGCATTGCCACGCGCACCCGCTGCGGCTCTTGCTGCCGAGGCTTCTGCTACGGCAACGGCACGTTCTGCGATTGCCGCTACTGCGCCTGCTTGTACTTCTGCGATTGCTGCTGCTTCCGCCGCGCCCTGTGTCGCCGCACCAAATGTGATTTCCGTTATTTCCATAGAAATTAACTGTTGAAACCGCGCTGTAAGATGGACATACGGACGCTTGACGCATGATTCCGTAAGCACCCACTCAATCACATGACTGCTGCCCGCAACGGGCGTCCACTCCTGCTGTTGCCCTGAGGGAACAATAAACATCGCATAATTACCCATATCCGGCCCAACAGAACGCGCAAAAACACCACGCGAGTTACCGCCTTGGCTGATAATCGTAAAATAGAAGCGTACGGAATCTCCGATAGAAGCACCCTCGGGCAAAATAAACACAAGCCCGTTGTCAAAGCCGGCATACGTCCTTTCGTAGTGCAATGCGTTACCTGCGGTAAGCGTGAGACTTTGGGAATCATCTCCGCCGCCGCCAAGGAAAACAAAATTATTCCAAGGGTTTTCGTCCGATGTTCTGCCGATTTCTTCGCCTGTGACAAGCCCTGCGGCACGCCATACAGGGATTTGGTCGGATAGGCTCCATGATGCGGCGGCAGGCTCGGGCATGTTTGGTGGCGTTGCAATCTCTACTGCCGAGGCTCCTGCGTTCCAGATTACCTCATGTCCGACACTTTCCAGCGGCAAGCGGATAGGAACCATTGTTCTTTCGTTTATCACCTGCGCGTGGACGTCCAGTTGATTTGCTTCGCCATTTGTGGTGAACGTCTCACTGCCTACGGTGATAAGCAATTCGTATCGGGCATTTGTGATAATGGCGGTGCTTGCCGCCTCGTCCCATTCCACATCAAAGCCCAGTGCCTCAAATACAGCGCGGATAGGCACAAGCGTACGCCCGTCCAATACAACAGGCCCCGCGTCCGAGAAATCAACAGCCCGTCCGTCAACAAAAACGGAAATTTCATCCGCCGAAACCGTCAATGGCGTAAACGCCGCTGACAAAATTACGACAAGTGCGATTAAAACTAACTTCATTTTTTTCATTACTTCAAATCCTCTCATATTTTTTTTAATTGTACTACGATATCCTAAACTTCACTAGGGGTTACAAAAACCGTCCCGACAGGTGGGACGGTTTCTCATTTTAATCGGGGGAGCAATAACAAAAGGTGTGCTTGCGGCACGCTTTGCTCTACGCGGTTTTTGCTTGTGCGATTCTCGCGCTTGAGCGTTTTTTTACATATCTGTACGTTAACGCCAGTCCAAAGGCGGCTGCGGCGGCCAACGCACCGTATTTGGCGATTTTCTTGCGTTTGGAAAGCTCAAACATTGCTGTTTCGGCTTCTTCCAGGAAGATGTCGCTTATTTCGCCTATGCAGGTTAGTAGTCGTTTTGCTTCTTTCATATTGTGATTCCCTCCTTCTCCAGATGTGTGCGTAGTTTTTTTCTTGTGCGGAATAGCAGTGATTTTATTTTGCTTTCGCTTGTTTTAAAGCGGGTGCTTATCGCGCCTATGCTTTCGCTGTGGAAGTAGCGCAGTACAAAGACCACTCTTGCGGGCTTCTCCAGCGTGCTTAGGAATATGTTTATTGTGTCGGTTACTATTAGGGCTTCGTGGGCTTCCTCGGGGGTGCTTTTGGGGGAGGGTAGGCATTCTTCCAACTCGCCCAGCATTATGCTTACTTCTCCGCCGCCCCTTTTTGCGGCTTTTTTTGCTTCCCATTTGTTTAGGGAAAGATTGCGTGCGATTTTTGCCAAAAACGCCCCAAACATTACCGGGCGGCTCGGTGGGATTACATTCCAGCTTTTTAGCAGGGTGTCGTTTACGTTTTCGTCAGCGTCCTCGGTGCTGTGCAGGATGTTGTTTGAAACCACAAACATCCGCTTGCCGTATTTTTGTTTTGTTTCGTCCAAGGCTGCTTCTTCTCGACTAAAGTACATGTCCAGGATTTGCATGTCTTCCATTTGCATATCCTCCTCTCACTTATATAGACAGATTTTTTTTTGCAGACGTTGCAACCGATTAATTTTTTTCCTGTCTATATTAGTGTAACCCAAAAAAATCGAGGAGGAAACAATTATGTATCAAGTAATTTCGGACGGCGGCTGTGACTTTACAAAAGAGGAAGCAAAAAAGCACAATATAGAGGTAGTGCCATTTTACATTACATTTGAAGAAGAGCATTTGCGCGAAGGCATTGACATCACACGTGAGGATTATTTTAAGCGGCTTTTGGCGGACAAGGGTATGTTTCCGAAAACAGCCCAGCCAAGCCCGCAGGACTATATAGATGTAATGAAGCCACACCTGGAAGCGGGCAAAGACCTTATCGTGCTTACGATTTCGTCAAAACTAAGCGGCTCGTACAACAGTGCTACCCTTGCCGCAGGGATGTTAAGCGAGGATTTTCCTAACAGGGCAATAAAAATAATTGACACGTTAAGCGGAAGCGTAGGACAAGGGCTGATTTTGCGCGAGATTTTAAGAATGCAAAGCGCAAACTACAATCTGCAAAAAACAGTGTCATATGCAGAAAAAATCTTAAAGACTACGCGTGTGTACTTTACCTTGGATACCGTGGAGTATCTTAAAAGAGGAGGCCGAATCGGCCCTACGACGGCTCTTGTAGGCGGCATTTTAGGATTGCGCCCGATTTTGCAGCTTGAAGAAGGACAAATTTCGCAACTGGACAGTGTGCGCGGCAAAAAAAATGCCCTAAAAATGATTAGGGAAGGCATAGTCGCCGCGCTCCAAGACGAAAAACAAAACATAAACCTAAGCATAGGCCATGTGTTAAGCGAAGACGACGCGGTAAATTTCAAAAGCAGCACGGAGGAATCCCTCGGCATGGAAATTTCCACCCCAATAACCGAG
This sequence comes from Defluviitaleaceae bacterium, assembly GCA_009786685.1. Taxonomy (GTDB): domain Bacteria; phylum Bacillota; class Clostridia; order Lachnospirales; family WQUN01; genus WQVC01. The sequence continues at coordinate 8,521 of WQRQ01000027.1, read as the reverse complement.
GTAGGCGCAGCGATAGGCACACACGCGGGGCCGGGGGCATTGGCGTTTGCATACTGCAAAAAATTTGAAACGATAGGAGATGCGGCATAATGGACACATGGTTTATAATCGCTCAGTTACTGGGGCTTATCACAATCGGATTTGAATTTACATCATATCAAATCAAGGATAAAACTAAATATTTCTTAGTCACGGGCATAGGTAGTTTTTTCTGGATGGCGATGTTTGTGGCTATTGGGATTTCTACGGGGATGGATACGCAGTTTTCTTTGATAGTCGCCGCTGTGTATAGTACAATCCGCAATCTTGTGTTTTTCGGGATTTTTAAGAAAAATACAGCGCAAAGCAAGGAGCTTGGGCTTAACTTCTTGCTTGTGATGATAGTCATTGCAATAGTCGCGGGTACAGCTACCGTGCTTAACGCGCCGGAGCAGGTACGCTGGCTGCATATCATTGGGCTGGTGGTTGCATTGGGCTTTGTAATCGGGCAGTATTTGCCGGGTGTACACTATGTACGCATTGCCGTGGTATTTTACGCCGTAGTTGTTTTGCTTACACAAACGCCGATTAATATTTTGTATGGCGACTTCCGCTGGAATATCATGGGCATTTTAATCGAGGCCGCAAAAATCATTTCCGTAGTTGTGTTTTACATCCGATATTCGACGCAACCTAAGACGCCGCAGTTGGTTTTTGCAAAACCGTAAAAAGTTAAATTATCGCCCTGCTTTTATTAGCAGGGCGATTTTTTTGTGACAAACTTACGGACAATGTCATAACATTTGTCATGGATTAGAAAGGGTGGTTTTATAAAAAATTACGCTTATTGTCGTGTGTCTTCCAAAGACCAACACAAAATCTATGTACATGACTATTGCTTGCAAAATTTTACATATGATTATTCATTTGGGGATTATTCACACTCTATACTTGGGATTATTTTAAAAAGCACAGTCGTATGTGACGGAATCTCAAAATTTGTAAAGTTTGCATTGGATTACCTTGGCGTAAAGTGCATTGTCGTTTTTGGTAAAGGATTGAACCCCTTGACGGGCAAAGCAGAAAAACATGCCTGGAATATTGTAAAACTAGAGGGCAATGCATATCACCTTGTCAGAAAAGCGAAGCCAAGCGTTGGGAGGGGAACTATAACAACCTCTACCGTCAACACGTTCAGTTAAAGAGAAGTAAGGGGTTGGAGATAGAATAGCTATCCATGAAAAAAATAAATTTCCCCTATTGACTTTAACATTGTGTCAAGGTTTATGATTGATTTATCAACAAAATTCCAAAGGGGGTTGCGAAAACATGAGCAACGGCATTGCAATAGAAATCAAGGAGCTTTGTAAAAATTTCCAAACAAAGGAAGTTTTACGAAATCTGGACTTGATTGTTCCAAAGGGTAAGATATTCGCCCTGCTTGGACAAAACGGAGCAGGGAAAACAACAATGGTTAAAATCCTTTCAACGCTGTTAAACTTTGACAGCGGAGATGTAACCGTTCTTTCCCATAAGCTACCCAAAGACAGCGATTCAGTACGAAGCAAAATCAGCCTAACAGGGCAGTATGTAGCATTGGACGAGGATATGACAGGCGAACAAAACCTAATCCTCATTTCTAAACTGTTTGGCTACAAAGGCGCAATGGCGAAGCAGCGAGCCAAAGAATTGTTAGAGCAGTTTGACCTTTCCGAAGCAGGAAACAAGCCAGTAAAAACCTATTCGGGCGGTATGCACAGGCGGTTAGATATAGCGGCCAGTATAATCAAAACGCCCGAACTCCTTTTCCTTGACGAACCGACAACGGGGCTAGACCCTAGAAGCCGTGCCGTTGTTTGGGAGTTTGTTCGTAACCTTGCTAAAAACGGTACAACCATTTTTCTAACCACACAATACCTCGAAGAAGCTGATGTATTGGCGGATTTAATCGCTGTTATTGAGGGCGGTAAAATTGTAGCCCAAGGCACAGCCGCCGAACTTAAAAGCCTTGTGGGTAGAAAAACAATCAAAATAAGGTTGCAAAATCAAAGCGACACAGGCAGGGCAAAAAATGTTGTGCATGAAGTTTTTGCAGAAGCCGGTATTAAAGCTGATGAAACAAATGCCCTGTCCATTGAAATATCGGAAGTTTCACAAGCTAACCAAGTATTAAACGAATTAACCAAGGCAGGGATTGAACCTATGGAGTATTCCATATCACAGGCAAGCCTTGATGAAGTATTTATGACATTCACAGGAAACGGAGGGCAAAATAATGGTTAATGTAAAAAGACCAAGCGCAGTATCATCAACAGCAACATTCATGTGGCGAACTCTATTGAAAATCAAAACCGCACCCGGGCAATTGATTTTTGATTCGGTAGTCGCTATTGTATCAATGCTGTTATTCACTTTCCTGTTCGGTGGTGCTATTGACGGTTCACCGAGGGAGTATGTGCAGTTTCTGTTGCCCGGTATGCTGTTTATGACGGTGCTACCCATGACTGTATACGCAGGGTCGGCACTATGCAAGGATATTTCTACAGGCGTATATGACCGCTTCCGCACAATAGGCTTTTGGCAACCTGCACCAGTTTTAGGTACGCTAATAGCCGATATATTAAAATATGCTATAGCCGTTATAGGCGTAGTGATTACAGGGCTTGCAATCGGTTTTCGCCCAGAGGGTGGTATAATCGGCTTAGTGCTTGGTATGCTGTTGGTTGTTCTGTACGCCTTTAGCCTAAGTTGGGTATTTGCAACAATAGGCGTAGTGGTTAAAAAGCCCGACAGCGTAGCCCAAAACTCCATGCTAATTCTATACACTTCCATTTTTGCAAGCAACATATTTACAGACATTTCAACCATGCCCGACTGGATGCAGACCGTGGTAATGTTTAATCCAACAACCCATATCGTAACCGCTACAAGATTGTTAATGCAGGGAACTTACTCGGCATGGGGTATTACATTAGCAATTATAGTGTGCGTAGGGCTTGTTGCCGTGTTCGCTCCACTAACATTCGCACTATACGCACGAAAAAACAGGGTGTAAAAGCAACTCGAAATATGCTACAATATAAGATTGAGAGGTAGGTGGATACAATGTTCAAAATCGGAGAGTTTTCAAAACTCGTTCGTGTTTCAGCTCGTATGCTTCGGCATTATGATAAATGCGGGCTTTTACGCCCTGCCGAGATTGACCGTTTCACAGGGTATCGTATGTACAGTGCGGAGCAAATACCGCTTTTAATGCGGGTTGTTACGCTTAGGGATATGGGTTTTGGCATAGAAGAAATTGAGGAAACTTTGCCCTATTATGATAATGCAGAGTTTATGAAAAAAGTCCTTGAACGCAAGGCACAGGCGATAAGTGATATTATCGCAACAGAGCAGTACAAACTTGATAAAATCACCGCTATGAGCGGCAACATTCAAAAGGAGATTGATAGAATGTTTTATGAGATTGAATTAAAAGAAATCCCTGTAATTAAGGTTATTTCATTGCGTGAAATTGTGCCGTCATTTGAGGACGAGATAGGGCAATGGGAAAAAATGTGGGCGTTCGTCAAACAAAATGGCATTGACTACAAGAAAACAGGCTACTCCATTTACCATGATGACGAGTACAAAGACGAAGATGTGGATATGGAAATTGCTGTGCCTGTTAGTGGCTTGGGCGAAAACAAAGACGGCTTTGTATATAAGGAACTTGAAGCAATCCCATTAGCTGCCACAATCCAATTCCCCGGCCCATACGATAATTACAACAAGGCTATGGAAAAATTGGCTGTATGGATTGAACAAAACGGTTATGAGTTTGCAGGGCTTATCCGTGGGCATGGTATTGTAATGCCTGATGAAAATGTGTCTTTTGAAAATAGCTTGACTGAATTGCAAGTACCAGTAAGGAAAGCGTAACCCAAATATTTTTTATGCCGCCACAGGCTTAGTCGTGTGGCGGTTTTTCATTTGCCGATTAAAAAGTCCTTGACAAATTGCCACAGGTGAGACATAAAAACACCCCTTTGTCATCATGTGCATACACTGGTGACAAGGGGGTGTTTTTATGATTCCATCAAAAGCAAAAATTGGCCTCGCTTTATCGGGTGGGGGAATACGTGCTGCCATTTATCATCTCGGAATGCTGGAGTACATGGCAGAAACGGGGATGTTTTCCAAAATAACAAGCATATCGTCGGTCTCGGGTGCGAGCCTTTGCGTTGCGTTGATTTTTGCCGTAAGCGGCAATCGCTGGCCAACGGCGTCGGAATTTTCGCAAAAAACCCTGCCTAATGTACGCCGCTTAATTTTGGAAGAAAACATACAACGGGCGGCATTGCGCCGTTTGCCCTTTTCGCCAAGGTACTGGGATAACCGCGTGGAAATGTTGGCGAAAATGCTGGAAAAAATGTGGGGTATCACGGGTAGCTTGCAGGATTTACCAGCTCGGCCTTTTTGGGAAGTAAACTGCACTACCTTCGAAACGGGCAGCCGCTTTCGCTTTCGAAAGGACTACATGGGCGACCCAAAAATCGGCTATGTGCAAAGCCCTAATCTTTCGATTTCGCATGTTGTGGCGGCTTCGGCGGCTTTTCCCGTTTTAATTGGGCCTTATGAATTAAAGACGACGGGACTTAGTTTTACGGTGAAGAAATTTGGCGGGCATTCCGTGGAGGTAAGAAAAAATTACACCCTGTGGGATGGCGGCGTTTACGATAATCTTGGGTTGGACGCCTTGCATAAAATAGGCGGCGGGATGGACGATGAAATTAACTTCTTGATAGTAAGCAACGCCTCCGCGCCGCTGGATTACCAAACCCGAGGACGACCGACCCAAAACCTGCAACGCCTGATAAATATTTCCTCCGCGCAAATAGAAACCCTGCGCACTCGCGATTTCTTTGCAAACGTGGTGCATAAGGGTAAGGGGCATTATCATAAGATTTCCGTTGCCTACCCGACGACGCTAAACTCGCCGTCTAAAGAGGATTTTGATATGATTTTCAAAAATGGATATGATAATGCAGTCCTTGATTATTAGAAGAAATAAAGCTATAATAATATAAAATATTATGAAATCTTTTTTCGGACTGAAGCCCGAAAAAAACCATTCCACAAAAAAACGAATTGGAGCCTTCGTTTTTTTGCTCCATTGATAGGGATGATTATAATAGAACATATAAAGGTCGCCATGGCATGGGCTAAAAAAAATATACTCGCTATCAAGAGGTTTTTTCTTGTAGCGGGTTCTATTGCCGTGGTGGCTTTATTTTTGGCCGTTGGTGTTACGGCGGTGTTGCTTGCGCTGGATGACGGCGGGCGTCCGCCCGTAGTCGATTTGCCGGAACGCCCCACGGAAGAAGACGAAAACGAAGGCTTTTTTGCCATAGAAATAAACCGCCCGGAGGAAGAGGAAGACGATGATGGTACGTTATTCCGTCCGCCTGCGCGTACTAATGTCCTTTTTATTGGGTTGGATGATAATTTGCTTGCGGACGCCATTATGGTGGGTACATTTTATCGTGATAGCGGCGATATTCACCTAATGTCCATCCCGCGAGATATGTTTGTGCGTATTCCTCAGCACCGCATAGACCAAATGCGTGCAGATGGGTTTTCTCCGCCGCGTACGCTGAGGATTACGGAAATGCGCCCCCATGGCGGGGTACTGCATGGTATTTACTACCTAAAAGCACAAATCGAAGAAATGCTTGGTGTAGATTTTCACTTTTACGTAGAAGTGCGGATGGAAGCGTTTCGTGCAATCGTGGACGCCATCGACGGGGTATATATGACCATCCCTCGCCGCCTTTTTTACACCGACCCCACGGCAAATCCGCCTCTTATCATAGATGTACCCGCAGGCCACCGGCGTCTGTGCGGCAACCTTGCCGAAGGCGTGGTGCGTTACCGCCAATGGCCGATGGGCGACCTAACCCGAAACGAAATGCAAATGGAATTTATGACCCAGCTAATCCGCCAAGCCACCACACGTGAGGCATTATTAAATGACCCCATGGAAATGATACGCATTTTCCTAAATTACGTGCGTACCGATGCGGGGCTGTACGCCGTGCGCTACATTCCGTTTATCCCTAATGTGAATGCGGACAGTGTAAAAACATTCAAAATGCCCGGCTCTTTGGGATATGTGGGCGTACGTAATTACTTTTTCCCCGACACGGCTCTACTCCCCGCGACTATCAGCGAGGTATTTTTTGCAGAAATAAATCAACAACCGGAAGAAGAAAGCGGATGATAGACAAAGGCAGCCAAATCCCGTTGTACAAACAACTCGCGGACGAATTAACAAAAAAAATAAACAAGGGCGAGTATCCGCCAAATACAAGAATGCCCACCATCCGTACCCTAGCCGCAGAACTGGATATAAACAATTCAACAGTGGTAAACGCGTACAAATATCTTGAAAAAAATCAGGCGGTGCATTCCATACGAGGTAGCGGAATATACGTAAACTCGCCAAAAATCACGCCGACCATGCCGATAACAAAACAGGGGTACATAAACTTTGCAGATACATCTGTAGACCCCGCATTTTTCCCGAAAAAAGAATTTCAGGAGGCCTTTGGAGCGGTGATAGCACGTGACGGCGCGGGTGCATTTTCTCATACCGAAGGGTTTGCTCCTCTGCTTGAGGTAATTTCTCAAATGCATGACGGCGCGAAAAACATACAAATAATTTCGGACGTAAATCACGGGTTAAACGCGGCACTGGACGCATTAATAAACCCGGGCGACGCAGTGATTTTAGAATCCCCAACATCCCCTGCGGCAATGGCGGCATTTTTGCAGCGGGGCGCGAAAATATTGGAAGTCCCCGTAACCGAAAACGGCTTGGATACAGATAAATTGACGTTTTATGTAAAAAAATTCAAGCCAAAAATATTTTTTTTAATGCCAACTTACCAAACACCGACAAATATATGTTATACTGATAAAATAAAAACTTACATTTTACAACTTGCGCATAAATTTAATGCGTATATAATAGAGGTAGATAGCTACGGCGATTTTTATTATAAACACAAACCCACGCCGCTGTTGGCTATGGACAACAACGGCAGAGTGCTGTATATTAAGACGTTCGAAAGGACTTTTTCGACGGGAATGTTGGGCTATATGGTTTGTCCAAATGGCCTAAATTTCGAAACGGGCGGGGCTTCGGGCTACATACAACGGGGGCTCGACTTTTACTTTAGAAATTTTGACTACAACATGCATTGCGCAAACATCCGCGCCGCTTACGCCAAAAGATACAAAACGGCAGTGGCTGCGGCGGAGACTTTTCTTTCACCGTATTGCACCGTATTTTCCAAATCCGAGGGCGGCTTATGCCTGTGGCTAAAGCTTAAAAACGGCGATTTGCCCGCAGGCAAGGTTATTGTTTCGCCGGGGCAGTTGTACTTTTCGCGTGAGCAAACGCAGTATTTTCGTATAAGCTATGCAAATATTTCGCAAGACGATATCTCAAAAGGAATTGGGATATTAGCCTCTCTATTTGCGGGGAAACAAAAAGGGTAGGTGGTAGCGTATGCCGGACGGAACAAGATTAATCATTGCAGCAAGCCAAAAAGACCTAATCGCGGCGATTAAAAGTGGACTGGAACGAAAATCGTATATAGAGTCCATAGTTTCTGTTACGCGTCCTGCCGACGCAGAAAATAAACTCGCTAGAAACAGCGCGAATATAATAGTTTGGGATATGGACGAATTCCCGACAAATCATAGCTTGACAAAATCCTTGCAAAGCAGAAATACGGTGTATGTTATTTACACCTCGTTGAGCAGCGGAAAATATTCTCTTTTACCGCAGTCGGGCAACGATGTTTTTTTACAAAAACCTGCGGTGTTTACCCCGATAACTACTACTAGGTTTGTGTCAACCATTACGGACCAGGTAAGCACAATGGTAACCCGCCAAAAACCGCCAAACATGCGCGACCTCGTAAAAATGGTAGGCACAAACGACAGACAAAAAATCATAGCAATAGGCTCATCAACAGGCGGCACTAATGCATTGGAAGACCTGCTTAAACGCCTGCCGCCGGATATTCCGCCTACGGTGGTCGTACAGCATATGCCAAGCGGCTTTACAAAGCTGTTTGCAGATAGGCTTAATGCGCTGTATCCGCAGGAAATCCGCGAGGCACAGTCGGGTGATTTCCTAATGCGCGGGCGTATGCTTATTGCGCCTGCCGATAGGCATATGCGCCTTGTGCAGCAGCAGGGCAAGCTTGCCGTGGAGTGCTATGTAGGCACGCGCATTCATGGTGTGATGCCTGCCGCCGATATTTTATTTGAATCCGTGGCAAAAATTTTGGGCAAAAACGCTGTGGGCGTTATTTTGACAGGCATGGGCAATGACGGCGCGAAAGGCCTAATGCACATGAAAATGGCGGGCGCAACAAACATAGGTCAAGACGAAGCCTCATGCGTAGTATACGGAATGCCAAAAGCAGCAAAAGAACTTGGCGCGATAGAGCGCGAGTACCCGCTGGATAAAATTCCCGACGTGATG
>WQRQ01000026.1 GCA_009786685.1 Defluviitaleaceae bacterium | reverse complement strand
TTTAAAGGCCTCGGCTTTTTTCATCATGGCTTCGGCTTCTGCGAGACCCTTGGCTTGGATGGCTTCGGCTTCTGCTTGGCCTTGCAGACGGATGGCCTCGGCGCGGGCTTGGCCGTCCAGCTTTATTGCCATGGCTTCTGCTTGGGCGTTGGCTTCGTGTTCGTATTTTTTGGCTTCGGCTTGGCGTTCTTGACGGTAGCGTTCTGCGTCGGCCTGTTTGTTTATTGTGGCTTCGAGTTCTTTTTCGCGGCGTTTTGCTTCTTGCTCGGCCAGTTCTGTTTCGCGCTGGCGGCGTAGAAGCTCTACTTGGAGTTCTGTTTCGGTTACTTCTTTTTTAACTTTGTTTTCTTCTATTTGGTAGGCGTTGTCGGCTATGGCCTTTGCGGCTTCTTGCTCGCGGCGGTAGGCTTGCACTTTTAGCTCTTTTTCTTTTGTTGCTTCGGCTACTTGGGTCTCGGCCAACAGCTTGGCTTCTGCGCCGAGGCGGGTGGCTTCGGCTGTGCGAACTACTGTTTCGCGCTCGGCGTCTGCTTCTGCAATTTGTGCGTCGCGTTTTACTTCGGATATACGCTTGCGGCCAAGGGCGTCGAGATAGCCGTTTGTGTCGTCGATGGACATTACGGTAAATGCCTTGATTTCGAGACCCATTTCCGCGAGGGAAATACCGGCGTTTTCCTGTACCTCGCTGGAGAATTTATCTTTATCTTGGTAGATTTCTTCTACAGTCATTTTTGCGATGATTTCGCGGAGCTTGCCCACGAGGACGTAGCTGGACTGCGTTGCGATTTCATTTGCGGTTTTATCAGTCGCGCCGCGGAAAAACTGCTCTACGGCGGAGTAAATGGATTCTTTGTCGGATTTGACCTTTACAACCGCTACGGATTTTACGGTAACTGGCACACCCTGACTGGAAATCGCGTTGCCAATATCCAGCGGAATCTTAATATTTTCCAACGAAATAACGTCGTAACGCTCAAAAAGCGGCACAACAAGCCCACCGCCGCCGGAAATTATCCGCTTTTTAAGCCCGGTAACAACAGCCGCCTTGTTTTGCGGAATACGCTTCCACAACATGAACATAATAAATATTGCAAGAAAAACTAAAACCAAAATACCGCCTACGATTAATAATTCCATAACTAATTACCTCCGTTTGATTGGCCTTCGGCCGATTTTCGTACAAAGTACGTATTTTTTTCCACGTAGATGATATCTACGTTTTCGCCTGTGGCGATGGGGTTGCCGTCGTCGCTTTTAGCGGGAGAAGTAACGGTGGAGCCGCTGATATTATATCGAATCTTCCCATACCCGCCCTGCGGAATCGGTGAAATCACCTCGGCACAAACGCCGATAGTGTCCTGGATGTTAAAGGTGCTGGTATTTTGCGCACGGTACATGGGGATAAGAATAAAGCGGTTAATCAGCCCCGATACAACCAGCGCGCTAACCACGCTGGAAAAAAGCACAATGCCGTCCCAACCAAAGAACTCATGTTCTGCAAAGCCCCGCGAAAGTATCAGCCCAACGCCGCCCATGACGACCATAAAAACAGCAATCAGCGTAGGCCTAAAAAAAGAAAAAACCGTAGAGCCTTCGACCTCAGCCATCTCGCCAACAATCAACGAAATAACAATAAATCCCGCCCCTACGCCAAAAAGCACAAGATACATCACATCACCTCATCAATGCAGCAAAAAATCGCGAATCTCCACCGCGTTTTTTGCGGAATGGTTTTTTTCCGCAAGGAAAAAAAGAGTTCATATTTACATATACGAAAAAAGTAACACAAAGGTCTGCTAAGCACAACAAAATTTCCAAAAAAACAAAAACTTACCACAAAAAACGTGGCATAAAAAATTGCACCCCGCAAATAATATTTTCGTAATGGTTAAACCAAAAGGTTAAACCATATAAAACGGCCGAAGGCCAATCAAAAGGAGAAATAAAAATGAACTCTACAAAAACATCTGTACCCCAAGCTCGTGAAGCTCTTAACAAATTTAAATACGAAGTAGCTAGCGAAATCGGCGTACCTCTAAAACAAGGCTACAACGGCGACCTTACCTCTGCACAAGCAGGTTATGTAGGTGGCTACATGGTTAAGAAAATGATTGAAGCACAAGAAAGACAAATGGCAGGCAAGTAGGCGACACAGTCGCTTTATGCCGACTGCAATGCAGTGGGACTGTCGTCTCGAGCCTTTGCTGTCATTAAAAAAAGCACTTGCTTACGAGGGCGGACTTTGTCCGCCCAAGCAGGTGCTTTTTTCTTATTGGGGAGAAGTTATTCTGCGCCTGCGGCTGTGGCAAAACGCAGGTCTACAAATTTGTCTACTTCTATTTTGCCGGATAGTGCGGGGGTGGATACTGTGTCGATGAGATAGTTTTGCATAAATTCGAATTCTTCCGGCTTGGGCATTAGCTTGTCCATGGATACTCTTTGGTTGGGGTCTTCTACTATGGCGGTCATAACCTCTACGGGCTGGTTTAGGAATTTTGTGGCGATGGCGATACCGGCTTTTGGTGTGGAGGTAAACAGTTTGCCGCTTTGTACAAATGACGTGATGATTTCTTGTATGGCTTCGGGATATTTTTCTACGATTTCGTCGCGAGCCACTACTGCACAGCATGGGTGGTTTGGCATTATATCTTTGGAAAGGTTGAGCACTGTTCCCATGCCCTTGTTTACCACCTGTGTGCCAAAAGGCTCTGCTACGATGTAGCCTGCTATATCGCCTGCTGTATCATACTCTATCATCATGGGGATTTGGCCGGGTGCTACCACCTCTGTCATTACGTCTTTTCCTATACCTACGGTGATACCTTCTTCTGTAAATTTCTTGTGCAGAAGAATGTGGTGCATGGAGGACTGATATGGTATGAGTACCATTTTACCCTTAAAGTCTTGGAAGCTTGTGACGTTTGCCGACTTGTTTGCAACGATGACGCTGCCGTCGCGGTGGCTAAGAAGCAGCAGCTTGAGGTTTTTCTTTGCAAAGTACAAGTCCATTGCATAAGGGGCCAGCATAAACGCAAGGTCGATTTCGCCTTTTAGCAATGCGCCGCCTACCTCGTTCCAGCCAAATTTTTGTTGATAATCCAGCTGAGCATGTTCAAAGGGTTTTTCTATGCTCTGTGTGTCTTGCTTTTGTTTGGTTATCCCCAAAATTAAGTGGTCAATAATGGGTAGATATCCTACACGAATTGTTTGCTTTGCCATACTGTGTTCGCTCCTTTTATTTTATATATGTTCTTGCTTCTGCCAAATCCGCAAATACTCCTGCGGTTATCATTTGTACCGCGAGGTTGCCTATGGCGGTGGCTTCGGCCTTGCCTGTTAGTATTTCCTTTTTTGTGAAGGCTTCTGTTAGGCGGGTTAAATACTCGGTTTTTACGCCGCCGCCCACTATGCAGATTTTATTATATTTTTTGCCTGTGATTTGTTCCAGCTCCCGTGCCGAGTTTTTATAACTCTGTGCGAGTGAGTTGTATATGACGGCGGCTATTTCGCCCGGCTCTTGGGCGGTTATTTTGCTTTCTGCACATATTTTTTGGATTGTTTTTATCATGTTTGTCGGAGAAAAAAGCCTATGGTCGTTTGTGTCGATTGCGTCTTTTACACCGGAAGCCTCTGCCATCTCGGAAAGCTCCTCAAAGGAAAACTTATCATCGTATTCCTTTTTTACGCTTTGGATGAGCCACAAGCCCATGATGTTTTTTAGATATCGGTAAGTGAAATTATATCCGCCCTCGTTAGTAAAGTTTTTATCGCGGCTTTGCTCGGAACAATCGGGGCTTTCCAGCTCCACGCCCATGAGCGACCAAGTGCCGGAGCTTATGAAAATAGTGTCGTCCTCGGGCAAGGCAACCACTGCGGAAGCCGTATCGTGAGTAGCGGGCAAAATTACTTGACAGTTATAGCCCACTGCCTCTTCCACCTCCGGCAAAAGCCCGCCGAGTACCGTGCCGGGCGGAACTATCTCGCAAAAGATTTCCTTGGGATAGCCGCATTTTTCGATTATATCATAATCCCAATCGCGTGAGGCCGCGTTAACAAGCCCCGTTGTTGTGGCGTTTGTGTACTCGGTTTTTGCCACGCCGCATAGCAAAAAATGAAAAAAGTCAGGCAGCAGCAGCATTTTTTTTGCATTCACTAGGCCTCCGTTTGCATTCACTGCCGCAAGCTGGTAAATAGTGTTCATTGCCGCCTTTTGAATGCCCGTGCGCTCGTAAAGCTCACCGTCAGAAAATCTTTTAGCAACCTCGTCGTCCATGCCTACTGTGCGCCTGTCGCGGTAAGATACGGCATTGCCTATGACATGGTTTTCTTCATCCAGAATAACAAAATCCACGCCCCATGTGTCAATACCAACGCTGTACGGAATCTTGTTTATCTCCGCGCATTTTTTCATTCCCTTTATTATTTCGCTAAAAAGTGCTTTTGTGTGCCAGCACAAAAGGCCGTCTTTTTCGCGGATTCTGTTACTGAAGCGATATATTTCTTCAAAATGCAGCTTGCCGCCTTCTACCCAACCAAGCATGTGCCGACCGCTGGACGCTCCAATATCTATCGCTAAAAAATATTTCACAAAAGATTCACCTGCCCCGTCGTAAGTGCTGCAATTATATCAAATATATCCTTTGCGCGATAGTTTAACAAAATTCCGCTTGGCCTGCGCAAATAATTGTCGTGGGCGTCGCTGCCCGCCTGTTTAGCAAGGCCATATTTTTCCGCATAAGCAAGAGCCTTTTTATTTGCCCTGTCGGGCATACTGGCATTATACACCTCAATGCCGTCAATCAAGGAAGGGTCTGCGGGAGAAGGGTTGGCAATCCAAAACGCATCACGAAACGGATGCGCCTGCGCCAAATAAGCCCCCGCAGCCCGCACCGTAGCACTAAATTCTCCCAAGGAAAGCTTATCGAAACCAGGATGTTCCAAAAGCCAATCCGGCGTAACTCCATACACCAAAAAATCCGTGCCGCTAAAGCTGTACTCCAGTCCAAAAAAGACGTCGAGGTCACACATGTCGCCTTCCTTTTTTGCCCTAAAATAACCCTCGGCAAAAAATTTTACTTTTTCGACCCAGGAAATGTTTTTTGGGCAACCGCTGTTTCCGTTAAAAAAATGGTCGGTGACAATAGCCCCGGTGTAATCCATATTTTTGTAAAAACGCACCATTTCCTCCGGCGTAGAAGAAGCACACGCGCTGGCGGGATAAGTATGCATATGTGTCTCGTATTTAAACATCTAGAATTTATGCCTCCCTCTACGCTCCATGGCTCGGATGTCCGAGCGGATAATTTGTTAGCCGAAAGGCAAAATCTGCATCGTAGGCATTAGAAATAAAAACATCAACAAACCAGTTATAGTAAGTCGGAAAATCCGCAAAATTTAGCTGAGAAGTATAGCATGAGCCGGGCGCGACTTCTGCGATATGTTTTCTCACATAGTTATCGTTCATGGCTAAAACAAAATATGCAAATTCTACGGCGTAGTCGCCGTTATTTTTAAGATGTAAATTAAGCTTATGTGTGTAGGTATCAAAAAATATCTCATGATTAATCCCACGGTATACTCCGTCAAACGAAAACCTACGCTCCAAATCCGAATCATCCAAGGCATTGTAAACAATCGGCAGCCCCAAACCAACCAAGCCAAACCAAGCATCGGCATAATCCCAAAAAGCCTGCTCCCGTATGTCTTGGCTAAGTATGTCAATCATATCATTATCCGAAAAAAAGCCGCCGAGTAACATGTCGAGATAATTATACTCATGAGGAAGTATCTCCAAAAATTCTTCTACGCCATACTCTGCGATTAGACTTGCTAAGATATCAAAAAAATGCTCGTTTTCTATGAGTATGTTTAGCGTATCAAGGGGGTCTAGACGTAACCTCCATGCTGTATCTTCGATTATGTTAGAAAACTGATGAGATTGGTCAAATCCTAAAATGGGAATAAGGTGTGCGCCCAGCATAGCGAAACGCAAAATCATAACAGGCATATCTTCATAATCAAAATCCATACTCATCTCCCATAACATCACAAACTCGGATACAATCTCATTAACAACGCTAAACAGCCATCTCTCGTGATTGCGTGGGAAAGGAAATATATCGAGCATGTAATCGGCAATAGTAGGCTCGACATAAACCGTTAAAATAAGAGTAACAATATCATCAAAGGTAAACCCCGCAAGATATATAACCTCGTCAAAATCAAAATCGGTGTACTCACGATAAAACTCAATAATCGCGGCAGTGACAAGTTCAACATCCTCACGCGTAATATCTCCACTAACCAAAAACTGTGACGCAAGCTCCTCCGGAGGGGTTATCCTCATTTGCGGAAAAAGCCACGGACGTGCAGAAGAAAGAGTTCCGCCGAGTAGCCTGTCAACATAGTCAACCCCATGCTCCCGCCAAAGCATGGCCAAAAGCCTTTCTACACCGTAGTCGGATACCAAAGTGTTAACTATTTCTACAAAATCGTCGTTTGTTGCGATGGCATAAATCAGCTCTTCTTCGCTAATTCCCGCGTCCCATGCAAAATCGTCAATTATATTAAACAGTTCGGTTGTCTCGAAATAACCCAAAATAGGGATAAGTTGCGTATACTTCATAAAAACGGTTAATACCTTGGCAGAAAACTCTATGCTTTCAAATATCGCCTCCTCGTGCAAGCGACCAAAAAAATCGTATGTCACCACAAATAACCATTGCTCACCGTATATGCTCATGAGCCATTCTCGCTCCAGTGTCTCGGACACCATTACATACCATATTATAGTAACAACATCTTCTTCGGAAAGACCCGCAAGGTCTATAACCTCGCCAAAATCAAAGCCATACTCGTCATAGTAAACGCCTATAACCTCGCTAACCACATCTGCGACATGCTCACGTGTGACTTCTTCTGCTAAAACAGGCGTTGTCATTGCGATAATAATAATTATCACCGCTAAAAATTTTTTCATTTGAGAATCTCTCCTTTTTATCAACCGTGGCTCGGATGCCCAAGCGGGTAATCTGTGAGACGATACGCAAAGCTAAATCATTACACTTATAAAAACCTTCATCTCATAAACCCCCTCCATATGTAATTCCCCCGCCCAAAAAAACGATAAAGTCTTTTGGAGAGGGGGTTTTTATTAATCACTTAACCTCAACATCAGCAGAAACAGTAGCAACGCCCGTAAGCTCGACGCTACGTTTATCCGGCTGACTAAATCCAACGTGTAGCGTATGCGCGCCCGTGAGAGTGTAGAAATCGCCGTATTGGTCGCGGCGTTTGAAGGTGTCGGCGGCTAGGTCTACGGTTACTTTTTTGGATTTGCCTGCGGCCAGCATTACGGGTACAAAGCCGATGAGACGATAGTTTTCTTTTTGGTTGGGGGATTGTACGTATACCTGTATAACCTCGCGGCCTGTATGCTTGCCTACGTTTTTGACTTCTACGGAGACGGATTTTTTGTCTTTGGCAACCGCGAGCTTGTTTACGGCAAATTTTGTGTAGGAAAGGCCAAATCCGAAAGGATATAGGGCTTCGCCTTGGTAGTAGCGGTAGGTGCGGTTGTGCATGGAGTAGTTCCAAAACTCGGGCAGGTCTTGTGTGGAGCGGTAGAATGTCACGGGCAGCTTGCCGGAGGGGTTAACCTTGCCGGAAATTATTTCTGCAATGGCTTGGCCTCCGAGTGCGCCCGGGTAGAATGCCTGGATAATGCCTGCGCAGTGTTGGTCGGCGTAGTTAATAGCCATAGCGGAGCCTGTGATGAGTACGAGAATAACGGGCTTTTTGCCTGCGGCTTCCACTACTTTTTCCAGAAGGTGCTGCTGACGGCCTACGAGGTTTATGTCGATTTTGTCGCCGCTGGCGAATTCGTTGCCTGTGTCGCCTTCTTCGCCTTCGATGTCGGCGTCGAGACCCAGGACTACTATGGCTGCGTCGGCTTCTTTTGTGGCGATTACTGCTTCGGAGATTCTGTTATCGTCTTTGGGAAGTGCGGATGTTTTTGGCTTAAACAGATGGCAGCCTTCGGAGAAGAGTACCTGTGTTTTTGTTTTTGCGGCGATTTCGCGGATACCGTCGAGAACGGTAATATAGCGGGACGCCGTGCCGTTGTAGTTGCCTTCGAGGGCGCGGCGGCTGTCTGCGTTGGGACCGATAACGGCGATTTTTTTCAACTTCTTAAAGTCCAGCGGTAACGCGCCGTTGTTTTTAAGCAGAACAGGTGCGCGTCGGGTTACTTCTAGGTTTAGGGTGTTGTGTTCTTCGCTGTCCACAACCTCGTATGGGATGGATGTGTATTTTTTGTTTTCCTTCGCGCCAAGCAGTCCGAGCTTCATGCGGGATACGAGCAGGCGTTCTACGCTGCGGTCGATATCGGCTTCTGCCAATTTGCCGCTGTTTACGGCTTCTACGGCCATTACCATAACGTCGCCGCAGCACAGGTCGCAGCCTTTTTGCACGGCGAGCGCAACAGAATCCACCGCACTCTCGGTAATTTTATGATTTTTATGGAAGTCCTCAATCGCCCAGCAGTCGGAAACATAATGCCCGTCAAACTTCCATTTTCCGCGAAGGATGTCCACCATAAGCATTTGAGAAGCACAGCATGGCTCGCCGTTTGTGCGGTTGTACGCGCCCATTACGCTCTCGACGCCTGCATTTACAGCGGCCTCGAACTGCGGAAGATACGTATTCCAAAGGTCGTAGGAGTCACATTTTGCGTCAAAAGAATGACGGTCTGCCTCCGGCCCGCTGTGTACGGCAAAGTGCTTTGCACATGCGATGGCCTTTAGGCTTTTTTTGTCCGGGCCTTGGATACCTTTGATAAAGGAAACACCAAGCTCGGCGGTGAGGTAGGGGTCTTCGCCATAGGTTTCATGGCCGCGTCCCCAGCGCGGGTCACGGAAAATATTAATATTGGGCGACCAAAACGAAAGCCCTTTATAAATGTCACGGTCTTCTTCGCGAACAAAAGCATGATATTTTGCGCGTCCTTCGGTAGAGATACAATCTGCAACTTCTTTGAGAAGTTCCTTGTCAAAAGTCGCCGCCATGCCTATCGCTTGCGGAAACATAGTTGCAGTACCCGCACGAGCTACGCCGTGCAGGGCTTCGTTCCACCAGTTGTAGGCGGGGATGCCCAGTCTTTCCACTGCACCTGCGTAGTGTAGCATTTGGCTTACTTTTTCTTCCAAAGTCATTTGCGAAACAAGCTCTTTTGCTTTTTTATTGAAGTCCAAAATGTACCACTCCTTGTTGTTTTTTTATGGGTTGCTCTAAGAAATGATTTTATACTATGGGGAATTTTTTGTAAACAGGAAATCGGAACAGGCAAAACAGGCGAAATTGATGTTTTGGGCAAAACCGCTACGGGCTATGTAATTACAGGGCTACCCGGTGATGGTTAGCCCTGTTTTGATTTTATGGTTTTAGTTTTTTGGTTATGGCTTGACATGCGCCGCATACATCGCAGTAGTCGGATGTATTAATTTTGACGCCTTTTTTCTGTGCGTAACCAAGCAGTCCAAAAACGCCGCTTTGGATGATGGTACGCATGGCCTCGTTTTCGTTAGGATTGTAGCGTGCAATTATGTTTGCGATGTCTTCTTCGTAGATATTGCCTATTACAAATCCGCAGACCATAACGTCGCCATTTGGAACTATAGAGATGTTTGTTACCGAGAGTAGCTCCGTGCATTCGTGAGTATTTTGTTTAGAGAGGTTTACTTCGGGCTTTTCGTAGTGCTCTCGGAGTAAGCTGGCGGCGTTGCCTACCAGGGCTACTTGGTTTTCGTACTCCGAAATTTGAATAGGCAAATCGGAAAGGCTTTTTAGGAGTTCTTTTGTTTTGGCGTTGTAGGGATTTTGGTGTTTTTTGTTTACGAGCCATGCCGGATATAAAACTGCGCCGGGGATTTTTGCATGGATTACATCCTGTGCAAATTGGCGGACAGGTGCAAGCGGGATATGCTCTTGATGAAATGTGTCAACAGAAAGCAGGAGGTTGTTGACGCCTGCGTCGGCCAAGGTGTTGGCGATGTTTTTGCTTTTTTCCGCATTGTTGGCGAAAAAGCCGCTGGTGATTATTTGGCGGGTTTTAATGCCGCACTCTGTTGCCGCTTTATGGATTGCGGCTGTTACTTGGGGATAGTAGAGTGGTTCACCGCCAAAGGTCATAACAGAAGCTACATCATAGGCAGCCGAAATTTTTTTAACTGCCTCGGCAGCGTACTCCGAAAGGACATGGGGGTGTGAGTCGTGTTTATTTATTTCGCCACCGCTCTGGCAGTGTTTGCATTTGCTGCCGCATTGGAATGTGACGATAAACTCGATTCGTTTGATGTCCATATATTTTGATAGTTTTGTTTTCATAACCATACCTCTTTTCAAATTTTTATTTGGCTTTGAAAATTGGTGCGGCCTATGATTACTGACAACAATTACTTCCGTTTAAGCTCGGTACAATCTGCTGTCAGGCTTATAAACCGCACCGAGCAATTACGTCGTTTATTTCTTCTCAAAGACTTCACATCCTTATGCATTAGGATTAATAAATTTCAACATCGCCGAATCACAAATTTGGCGATAGCCGATTTTTTGATAAATACTGTTTGACGTGGGGTTTGCCAAATCCGTGTAAAGCACACATTTTGAAAAGCCTTTGTCTAAAATCAACCGGCTTAATTGTGCTACACATGATGTAGCGTATCCTTTTTTTCTGAAATATGGTGGTGTGTATACATATGCAACACCACAAACATTTTGCATTTCTCTAGTTGTACCGGCTATGGAAACCGGCTTGCCTTGTTCTTCAAGCACATATATTTTCTTTTGCGCAATCAAGTTGGAGTAATTCTCTGTGTTTTGCGGGATATTCATAGTTGTATTTCCATAAGTTTCGGCACTATAAAAGGCTTCCATCCAATATGGGAGAAAATACATGTCACCTTCTTCTGCTAAGCGAATTATTCCAACGAGTGGTATTTCGGAATTTACTTCTGTCAATTCGTAAATACGTTGCTCCATTGATGATTCATGTGACATATTTTTTGCGGAGCAATACGCTTGAGCAAAATGCAAAGCCATATCTTTTCTTGCCATTACGCCCGGTATAGGCGTATTTGCAAGACCGTTTATAAGGCAGGCAACATCAGATTTAACAATTTTGTTATCCCTCGCGTAGAGGGTGATGTTATGCGGTGGGGTCATTATCGCTGCAAGCTGTATTTCTTTATTGTCGGATACGGAAGCCATAAACCAGTTTGCGGGGTCGCGCCATCCGGTTTTATCCTCACCTTTCTTGCCAATAATAATATTCCCTAACGGAATAAGATTTTGAGCCTCGTGACACATAAACAAATCATATGTATCATTGTAAAACTCATTGACATCGGTATAAACTTTGTACTGTTTCATTTTTTATTCTCGCCCTCCATGTAGTCCGTTTCAAAACTTGCGATTGTAACAATATCGGGCATGTCAACATCTACATCGTCGAAATCTTTATCCCCTGTAATCAATACATCAACACCCTCAATGATTGCGGTATACAGAATGGGAGCATCCGAAATATCCCTTATTTCAAACATACCGGTTGGCAATTGGTTAGGGGTATACGCTAGGGTAAACGATAGAGTTGTTAAAAAGACATCTAACTCATTGGTCATTTTTGGAAATTTGCATTCTACAACATTCTTTAATTCATCAACCACATAGGACGGCAACACCAGTTCGTGATTTGCAACTATATAATCTATCACCGCATATATTTTTTTGCTCCGAAAAACAAAAGCCGAAACAAGGATATTGGTATCAAGCATTACCCGCATTGCGCTTCACCCAATTCTCTTTGCGAACTTCTTTAATCATAGTCACTACATCATCATCGTTTTCCAAGCCAAGCCTTTCTGCTTCGCCTTCAAAGGCTTTTCCAATCTTTTCAAGTGCCATCATTGTGGGATTCACCATAACTATACCTTCGGGTTTTTCCATAAATAGTAGCTTGTCGCCGTTTTTTATGCCTAGCCGTTTACGTATTGCAATGGGGATAGTTACCTGTCCTTTGGTTGTTACTTTAGCCAGTTCCATATTGTCGCTCCTTACATTCCTTACTTTAGCTTAGTATATGCTAAAAAATGCAGAGTTTGCAAGTAAAACTGGTTTCGAGATATTAATGCGTTACCAATTATGATTTCCACGCCGTTGATGTTTTTGGCGGAAGCTTCCCGGCCCATATGATTACAGGGTTGGTGGGGATTTGTGTTTTGTGTTAGTATTGTATCGGAAAAGAGGGATTGGTAAATGATTAAAATGATAATAACAGATATGGACGGGACACTTTTAAACAGCGAAAAAAAATCGCCCATCGGTATCAAAAATTATATTGAGCGATTACATGAGCGAGGAGTTAAGTTTGTAATTGCCAGCGGCAGACAGTATTATAATTTACGCACATTTTTCCTAGGCCAAGACCATATGGTGAGCTATATTTCCGAAAATGGTGCGTTGATATTTGAAAATGGCAAAAACATTTATGCCGCAAAAATGGAAGAAAAGCATTTGCGGGATTCCATTGCCAAAATTAAGGATATCAAAGGTGCGTATCCTATTTATTGCGGAATAGAAAATGCGTATATCATGGATGAGGAGTCGGTATTTTTATCTCACGCAAAAATGTATTATGAGCATTTAAAAATTATTTCTGATATCAGCCAAATAGCAGATGACATCATATGTAAAATAGCCGTATTTGATGAAATAGGGGCAGAAACCAATAGCTACCCCATTTTGCAGATGGAAGAACATATGCAAGTAACTTTGTCGGGGCATAATTGGGTGGATATTACGGAAAAGGGTGTAAACAAGGGTCATGCCTTGAGCGTATTGCAAAAGAAACACAATTTAAAACCGAATGAGTGCATAGCTTTTGGCGATTACTTAAATGATTGCGATATGATGGCGTTATGCGAATACAGTTATGCCATGGCCAACGCTCACCCCGATTTGAAAAAAATTTGCCGTTATGAAACGGCATCAAATGACGACGATGGTGTAATGGACGCTATGCGTTTACACTTTCCCGATTTGGTTTAAATTTTCTTTGTGTAGTACACGCATTTCCAGCCGTGGGGTTGCATTGTTTTTTTATCGCCGTTGTGTTTGTAGCCATGTTTTTCGTAGAAGGCTCTAGCGGCGGAGTTTTTTTCGAATGTCCACAGGCATACGTTGTTATAGCTGCGTTCTGCCGCTGTTTTTTCGAAGTGGGCGAGCATTGCCGTGCCTATGCCTTGCCCTTGCATAAAGGGGTCTACATATATCGCGCCCAGCTCGTAGAAATTTAGGTCGTCTTCGTACTGGCTTGCGTGGGAGAATGCTTTGATTATGCCATCGTCGTAGATGTAGATTTCTGTGTCGTCGTTTAGCATTTGCATAAGCCTCGGAATGCGCGTAGCAACCAGCATCTCGTTAAACAAAAAATCATCGGATACGATGCCTCTGTACGCGCTTCGCCAGCCCATTACGCGGATTTCTGCCACGCGAGGGATGTCGCGGTGTTCCATTAGTCTAATCATTTTCGGCCTCCTACAAATGCAGTGCTTTTTTGGGGCAGGCGTCTACGCATTCCATGCATAAAATGCACTCGTTTCCGTTGGTACGTTTTCTGGAGTTGTCGAGCATGTTTACGTCCATTGGGCATACTTTAATGCATTTGTTGCATGATATGCATTTTTCCTTGTCAAGTTTTATTCTAAGCAACGCTAAATAACTCGCAGGCCTTAAAAACACAGTGACGGGGCAAACATATTTACAAAAAGCCCGATTGTCCTTTAATATGAATGCAAGTGCGATTCCGACTGCATAATATGCGATATTGCCGACAATAAAGCTCCAAAACATGATTTGCTCAATATTTGGCGCACTAAATAAAATAATCACAAAAATTAACGATGTGGCAAAAAGGACGTATGGGATAAATTTCACTTTTTTTCGGCAATTTTGCGGCTTCTTATACGGCAGAAGGTCGAGAGGAATGGCCGTCCAGCAAGCATAACCGCACCATCCCCGCCCAAACAGCAGCGGCCCGAAAATCTTAGCCACAGCATAATGAATAACCGCCGCCTGAAACACGCCCAAAAATAAAAAATACCAAAAGCCCTCTATCTGCATATTTTCGTTATGTATAATGCCGAGATAAACAAGCATGTACAAGCCAACTGCGACCTGTACAGCGTTACGCGCATATTTATTTTTCCTCAAATACATAAAAAGCCCGATGGCAATACATGTGCCGATGTACAAAAAATTAAACAAGTAAAAAATAATATCAAAAATCAACCACAACGAAACAGCAACCGTGGCGAAAAAAATCCATATTATTATCGGGATAAAATATTTTTTGTTCATATGCAAAACTCCTTGAAACTTTTTTATAAAAACTTACCATTATTATAGTAGGGGTGATGGAATATGTACAGCGAAGCCGCTTTGCGGTTTGATGAGATATATGACTGCACAAACAAGGCGGTGTTGACGTTTATCACTGCAAAGTGCGGGCGGACGGCGGATATCTGCGATATTTTTCAGGAGACCTACACGGAGTTGTATTCGTTGCTTTTGCGTCGCGGAGCAGGCTATGTAACGCACGAAAACGCGCTTGTAATGCGGATTGCAAAGCGCAAAATCGCCAAGCATTATTCATTTTTGGAGCGGCTGAAGATGTTTGTGACACCGCTACCGACGCACGGCGAAAATGACGACCTTGAAGAAATCGAAGACAACTTCTCCACGGAAGATTTCGCGGTAAACCAAGTTTTACTGGAAAACGCATGGCAATTTTTAAAATCAAAGCCGGAAGACACCCGAAAAATATTCTACCTTACGTACGAGCTTGGCTTGTCTATCCCGGAGATAGCGCAGCTACTTTCCATGAGCGAATCAAGCGTAAAAAACAAGCTGTACAGAACAATAAAGGAACTCCGAAAACTACTAAAATGAAAGGCGGTAAGCCCATGAAAGGACACGAAATAATAACCCACCTAACCCGCAAAGAAATGCCCGACCCGGAAGCAGTCCGCGCAGAATGCCACACCCACGCCGCACAAAAATCGCGCGGGCGTCGTCTTATCCCCGCAGTTGCGACATTTGCTGTTTTGTTAACTCTATCGACGACGGTTTTTGCGTTTTACGGAGGCTTTGAGCGGTTTATCGAGCGCACGTCGCCGCCCTTTGCGGAGATAATCGAGCCGGTGATGACATATGCCGAAGACCAAGGGATTCGTATAACGATTTTAGGTGCGCGGCGTTTTGGTCGCAATGCGGTTGCGTATCTTTCTGTGCAGGATATTTCCGGACAAAACCGACTTTCGGAAGTTTCCTTTGTGCGTGATATACGTATATGTGACGGCACGGATTCGATATTTACGGCATGGGATTGGGGTATGGGATTTAGAAATTTTTACTTCGACGAAATTTATAATACGATATATGTACAAATGTCGATAGAATCACGCCGTTTTCCAAACGATGAGTTAAACTTGGTGGTCTCGCGCATTGTGCTGGAGCAGACAGTGCTATGCGAAGAAGCATGGGACTTAGAAGAAACAGCACTCGAAGGAGAATGGAGGGTATCAGCCACTCTCGAAGACGCAATCCAAAACGGTATAGAAGAAATACACATGGAAAACATCACACTCGAAATCCACGGAATCCAACTGGATATTTCCTCCATAGTAATCAACCCGATAAGTATGGAAATCCGCGGCAGTAAAACCTACAATATCCACGAAATAAGAGATGTCTACATCGAAGCCGAAGACATGTATCGCAAAATTCGCAACGAAACCGGCGAGCAGATTTGGCATAACCATATACCCGTACGGGACTATGTAATCAACCACCTAATGCGAGGCGGCAGTTACGTCCGGGTGCAAACCACAGATGACATTTTTGACGTACGGGGCGGGGGCGGTATGTTTGGCGGCAGATGGTTTGAGGCGTCATTTAGGTTTGATGCCCCGCTGGATTTGAATGAGGTTGTTGGAGTAATTATCTTTGGGGAGTTGTTTGAGATTAATTAGCCCCCTGCGACAACTCGGTTACACGCTCTATTACCGTTTCCATTACCTCGTTTACCAGCTCCGTTTTTACTTTTTGGCCGGCATACTCATCCATTGGGATGGGTTTGCCGTAGTGTACTTCTATTTTGGAAAATAGCTTGTATGTGCCGCGGATGCCGACGGGGATGATGGGCGCGCCGCTTTTTAACGCAAATACAGCCACGCCGCTTTTTGCGTTGTCAAAGTCCTTCATGCGGGTTCCTTGCGAAAAAATCACCACTCCTCCACCGTTTTTTAGAATATCCAGCGTTGTGCGGTAGGCCTTCATGTCTATCGCCGCGCTTCGGTCTATCGGGTACGCGCCGTAGTTGGTGAAAAACCAGTTTCCGAAACCCGGCGAAAACAATTCCTTTTTCGCCATAAACCTTGGCTCGCGTTTTATAAAAATAGAAAGCGCGACAGGGTCGAACGCGTGGATATGATTGGAGCATAACAAAAATGCCCCGTTCTCGGGGATATTCTCGCGCCCCGTTACCTCAAACCGATACATAAGATTACCCAAAATCCATCCGATTATTCTGCACATTCTATAAAACATCGTTAAGCCTCTCTTTCTCGCACCAGCAAAATTATCTCGTCGGCGGTTTCTTCCGGCGTCATAAAACCGTTATTTAAATAAATCGCGTCATTCGCCTTAATCAGCGGATTATGCTTGCGGTTTTTATCGCGCTCGTCGCGAATCACCGTCTCCTTACGAATCTTATCAAACTCCGCGTCATGCCCTTTTGCCTGCAAATCCAACATGCGTCGCTTTGCTCTTGTCTCCAATGCCGCGTCCAAATAAATCTTTACCTGCGCCCAAGGCAAAACATGCGACCCGATATCCCGTCCATCCATAACAACACGACCCGCACCGGCCATCTGCCGCTGCTGCGAAACAAGCTTTTCCCTCACACGCAAATTTGCCGCAACCACAGACGCGCCTTCCGATACCTCCTGCGCTCGTATCAAATCCGTTACATCCCTATTATTCAAAAATATCCGCTGCGCACCCTTCACATTCTTTATCACAATATCTATATCCTTCAGTGACTTTTCCAGCGACTTATCATCATTCATATCAAGCCCGTTCTCCATCTGATACAGCGCGACCGACCGATACATAGCTCCTGTATCAATGTACGCCATCTTTAGCTTTTGCGCCACAAACCGCGCCGTCGTACTTTTACCGACACCAACCGGCCCGTCTATGGCAATCGCGAATCCTTTTTTTTTCATTTTGGCAACCTTTCTTTGGCATTTTATGTTGATATTGCGGACGCGGATATGCCTGCCAGTCGCCCGGTGGAGAATGCTATTTGGAGGTTATAGCCTCCGGTGAGTGCGTCTACGTCCAGTATCTCGCCTGCGAAAAATAGGTTTGGTGTTTTTTTGGACATTAGGGTGGATGGGTTGACTTCGCGGGTGTTTATGCCGCCTTTGGTTATTACGGCTTCCGGGTAGCCGGCGGTGGCGGTGGGGGTTAGGTGGAGGTTTTTTAGGAGGGCTACCAGTTTTGTGCGTTCTTGTTTTGTTATGGAGTTTACTTTTTTGTATGGGGAGATTTCCGATAATTGTATGATTATGTTTATCATTCGTTTTGGGAGAAGCTCGTCCAACGAGTTTGCAAAATTTTTATTTTGAAATTTTTCGAAATCGCGGAGTACGCGTGCGTCTAGTTGTTCTGTGGTTAGGGCGGGCTTTAGGTCTATGTGTAGGCCGGAGTTTTTCGTGCTGATTAGGTACGCGCTTGCGCTTAGGATTAGTGGGCCGGTTACCCCTTTGCGGGTGAATAGCATTTCGCCTGTTTCTTCGTATATGGTTTTGTTGTTTTGTTTTGCAGTGCAGCGTACGTTTTTTAGGGAGAGGCCTTCTAGGTCGGATACCCATGGCTCGGCGGTGATTAGCGGGACTAGGGCGGGTGAGGTTTCTGTTATCGTGTGTCCCAGCTTTTTTGCGAAGCTGTAGCCGTCTCCTGTGGAGCCTGTTGATGGGTACGAGAGACCGCCTGTGGCGATTATCACTGCGTCGGATTCTTCGGTTTTGGTATTTGTTTGTACTTGGAAGTTATTGTTTTTTATGATTTTTTGTACGGTTGTGTTTAGTAGAATTTTTACGCCCAGCTTTCTAAGGTAGCTTTCCAGTGCGCGGTTTATATCGTCGGCTTTGTCGCTTTGTGGGAACACGCGGCCGCCCCTTTCTGTTTTGAAGGGAACCTCTGCGAAGGCGGGGAAATCCATCAGGGCTTGGCTGTCCAGCGTGTAAAACGCGCTGTTTAGAAAGAGTGGGTTTGTTACCGTGTGCGCCAGTAAGCCCGCTACGTCGGTATTGTTTGTGATGTTGCAGCGGCCTTTGCCTGTGATGTACAGCTTTTTGCCCAGCTTTTCGTTTTTTTCCAGTAAAATGACGCTCGCTCCGTTTTCTGCTGCCGACGCTGCTGCCATCATTCCTGCCGGGCCACCGCCTATTACTATTATGCGTTTCATGCGGTTTCTCCGCAGGTGCGGCCTGTTTTTAATGAGCGGTTGCCGAGGATTTCTACCAGCGCGTAAAAATCCTCGTTGCCGTAGATGTAGTTGTACATGGTTTCCATCATTTTTATCCCTTCGTCTACGGCGGTTTGGTAGCATTCCATAAAGCTTTCGTTGTGCGGGTCGTTTTCGTCCCATGGGGGTGTCCATTCGGCTTTTTGTGGGTTTAGGCAGTCTGCCTCGGCCATGGATTCCATCGGAACCATGCTGGAGTATATCGGCTCGCGTACCGTGAAGTTTTCCAAGAGTTCCATAAAACGCTTGCGACGTCCGTTTTTGGATTGCAAAAGCCGCGTTAGCGTTATCATATGCTGCATGGCGCGGCATACGATTTTTGGTGGGACGTCGCGGCCGTAGACCTCGGATATGCCGCGGCTTAGGGCTGCGGCGGCTATGGTTAGGCGGTTTTTTTCTGCGTTTATTAGCTCCCATTGGCTTATGCCTGTTAGTTTTTTTCCTTCTACCAGGTTTAGCAGCGCTACGTCTATCGCTGTTTCAAATTTTCGGTGGTCGGCACTGTTTTTTATTTTTGGGGCGTTTTTGTTAAACGCCCTGGCATATACATAGGGGTGCGCGTTGCAATCCAGTGCGTAATGCATAAGAAAGCCCGCGATATACGAAAAAATCGTATCCTTGTCGCAGTCGGCGGCGTCTTTTGCCACTTTTGCCATAAAGCCGAGAAAGACCCCAAGGCCGTTTTGGTGCATTTGCTGCGCTATGCCACGCGAACGCTTTCGTAACTGCCCCGGCAGGTAATAGAAAAAGATGTCCGGCCCTTGTGTGCCAAGGTTGTATAAACGCTCCTCGGCGCGGATGATTTGTTGGATTTGTGGGGATACGCCCTGGAGGGCGGCCTTGCCTGCTATATAGTGGGATAGAAAACCGGGCATGTGATTGCTCCTTTTTCAGTGTTTATGCGGGTTGGTGTGGTTTTATCCAAAACATCTACCCATTTATTTCTACCTTGTTGTTAGAGAAGCTTCCCCTCTTGGTAGCACGCTACCAGATATTCTTTGCTCGACCAGTAGAGGTTGTTGGGGTAATCTGCTATGAGAGGGGGGAGGAAGGACGTGAAAAATTTGAAAGTACCCTCCACATAGTTGTCGTGGTGTACCTCGCGGATTATGCGGGCGGCACTTTTTGCTATTTTGCTGAATCGGGGCTTGTCTTTTTCGTCCGACAACTCGGAATATAGGGGCGGGGTTGGCAAGCCGAGGTCTTCGGCAAGCTCGCCTATGGTTTGGTCGGGGTTTTCGCAGTGGAAGACCTCGGCGTAGTTGAAGTAGTGTTGGAGTTTTTGCTTGCCCATCCGTGTGACTAATTCTGCGTGGGGGAGGGCTGTTGTCCTGTGCATTCTTTCGACCAGCCAGCATAGATAAAACATGTTGTCGTACTCTTTATTTCGCACGGCGAACTATCTCCTCGGAAATGTATTTTAATGTTTGCAAAGCCTTTTCGGTATGGAAGCTTATTTGGTGCGTAGGTTTTGTGAACTTTATTAACTCCCAGAAGGCGGCGCGGGTAATATCCCCTGCTACAAAATCGTCAATCTCATTCCATATTTTATCGTCTGCCATCGACCCTTCTACAATATCATAATCGTGGGGTTTGCCTTGCCGACAGTCAACCACAAAATCTAACCACTCGTCGTCCTCCGTAAATTTTTTGTAAACAAGGTCGGGTTTTTTTGTGTAGAGGTGTTGTGTGACATATCCTGTATGGCTTTTTTTTGTGCTCCAAGTCTCGGCCTGATTAGGTAAATCTGTGCAATAAAACCCGACGCCAAAATCCTTGGTGTATTTGGATTTTCTTATTTCGGGAATCACGACTGCTTCGAGGCCACCGTGGTATAGGTTTTTTTTGTTGTTCAACGGGGTTGGCCTCCTTGTCAAAATGCAGTGTTTATACGGGTTGGTGTGGTTTTATCCAAAACATCTACCCATTTATTTCCAATATTTCTTTAACCATAGGAATGTTTCGCCGTGGGTTGATTTTATTTCTACCTTGTTGTTGTAATCTTCTTTTAAGCGTTTAAGCCCGTTTGAGAATTCGTCTTCGCTGATTAGTCTGAACATCGAGAAGCCTTTGTTTTCGACCAGAGTAACAAACTCGGGCGAAATGGTTAGGGTTTGGTTTTTATCGGTGTTTATGTTTTCGTCTACAGATAGGCCGCATTTCTTTGCCACGGATATGATTTCCGGGATATCGGGGTAGCGTTCTTTTTCTGCGGTTGCCATTGTTGGGAAATAGGAAGACCAAAACCTTGTTTCGATTTGATTGTGTGATTCTGTAAGAATGCAGATTTTTCCGTTTGGGTTTAATACTCTGAAGAATTCCGTAAACATGGAGTTTAGGTCGGGGACATGATGGATAACATCCGTCATGTAGATTAGGTCGAAGATGTCATCGCGAAACGGAATAGAGGTATGGTCGCCTTTTTTGAATTCAATCTCCGTGCCTTTTTGCTGCGCCTTTTCTCTCATGCCGTCGGATGGCTCGACACCGAAAATATTTGCGTCGGATACTTTTTTGACAGCCCATGTGTAATTGCCTGTGCCGCAGCCAAAGTCGAGGATTGTTGGATTTTCGGCGGTTACTTTCGATAAAATTTTCTTTATTGTATCAATGTTGACATCACGCGTTAAGTCATAGTCCTGCGATAGAATGTTATAGTTCATTACCATAATGTGGCCTCCTTGTAATAATGCAGTGTTTATGCAGGCTGGAGGTGTTATCTTTTTCTTGCAAACAATTCGCAGTACACATGCCATGTGTTTCCGTTGTCCTGTGATATTCTGTTTTGCCAGTGAAAAGAAGTCGGTGATAATTTCATAAGGTTGTTTCCAATATGTTTTTTAGCAAGGGCAAATCGTCGTTGATTGTTTTCCAAACAACCTGCATATCGAATGCTTCGTAATTGTGCGCTGCAATATTGCGTGTTGCTTGTATGCCCTTCCACGGAATACTCTTGTTGCTCTCGATAAACTCGGAAGAAAATGATTTTGATAACTCTCCGATATTTATAAGGGTCATTGCAACTGCTTTTTGCGTTTTGTCGTCTGTGTAAAAATCATCAGCCGTCATCTCTGTTGTATATCTGTTTATGTCATCAATTTCCTTTAAAATTTTCTTTGATAGGACAGCGTTTCTTCTGTTTTGCTCAACCATATAAATGCACCACTTTCTGAATGGTCATTTCATTTAATGTTCTATCCGTCAGAGGATATTTAATCATATCTACTTTTGTGTGTAACAGGTCGGATAACGCTTGCTGAAAACCGCAGTATACCCATAGTGAAATCGGCCACTCCGAAAACTCCACAATAACATCAACGTCGCTTTCCGAAGTGGCAAGCCCTTCGGCATATGAGCCAAAAAGCTGTACTTGTTTTATCGGATAGTCCGGTGCTACTTTTTCCACCGCGTTTTTTATTTCGGGTATTGTTAGCATGGGGTTATTTCCTTTCTATTATTAACTCCATAACGATTTCGCCGTCGTCAACTTCTCCTGTGGGTACAAAGCCGAGGTTTTTGTATATCTTTTCTGCGACCTCGTTGCTCGGAACAAATGAGGTTTTTATTTTTTCGGGATTGATGTTTTCTTTAAGGTACTGCACTGCTAACTTTGTAGCCGCTTTTCCGTAGCCTTTGCCTTGGTGATTTTCGTCAATCATCAACCGCCACAAATAACATGTGTTTTTGTCGCCATGCCAATGAAAATTCACATCCAACATCAAAAATCCAACCATAGTTTCGTCATAGTATATGGAAAAAGGCCGTGCATTTTTTGGATATAACCACGCTTCCGCGAGGGAGTAAGTGTTGTCCGCTACAAAACTCTTTTGTCCTTCCGACACCTTCATACCTATACACTCGTAAAAATTTTCCTCGGTTATTTCTCTTAGGCTTATCATTCGCCATCACCTCTCAATCGACTTTGTCACGGGGACAGTTCTCTTTACAACAATACTGTATTTATGCGGGCTGGCAAGCTTTTGTCAAAAACATCTATTTCCGTCCGACACCAGGAAGCCGTGACGGTGTAGCTATCCGAAGGGGTGGCACGATAAGTCATGTAGTTCAGCGCGGGGAATTCCCCCCATGGCGGTTGGCCGTAGGTTCTAGCAAGGTCGAGCGAAGTACGCTCGACATAACGGGGGGATTTCCCCGTGGTGAACGCCCATTCAATTCTCGCGGGCGCACTTTCTTCGTATAATTAAAGCTACATCGTCACGGCTTCCGATTTTTTTTCCACGGACATTTTCCAAGATATTGTCAATCGCTGTGAACAGTGTATAATATACGCGAGAATACTTGATTTGTATAGAGTAGGAGGCATATAAAATGCAATCAAAAATCAGAAACGAACACGGCACGGTTGCCGTCCAAAACGAAGTTATCGCACGTATAGCGGGGCTGGCGGCCATGGAATGCCCGGGCGTCGTTGGTATGGCGGCAAAAAGCATTAGGGACGGGCTTGTGCATTTGCTTAAAATCGAAAGTCTTTCTAAGGGCGTGGATTTGCAGACGCTGGAGACGGGTGAGCTTGTAATTGGCTTGCATATTATCGTGGACTACGGGACAAACCTCGCGGCGATTGCAGAGACGCTGCAAAGCGACGTGCGCTATCGCGTACAGGAAAGCGTAGGAATGCGCGTAAAAGAAGTGAATATATTTATAGAGAGTGTTCGCACAGATTTGGAGGGCTAGAGCGTGGGACTTATCAGCATAGACGGCAAGATGTTAAAAAGAATGTTTGTATGCGGCGCAAACGAGGTTACGGAAAATACAGCCGCGCTTAACGCTTTAAATGTTTTCCCGGTGCCGGACGGCGACACGGGTACAAATATGGGGCATACCGTAAGGGCGGCGGCGAAAGAAGCGATTGCCAGTGCCACGCCAAATATTTCTGCTACGGCAAATGCGGCCAAAAACGGGGCTTTGCGTGGTGCGCGGGGTAACTCGGGTGTTATTTTGTCGCAGCTTTTCCGTGGCTTTGCCAAGGGCTTGGAAGGAAAAACCGTTGCAAACGCGGAGGACTTTGCGGTCGCGCTTGCTGAGTCCAGCAGAATGGCCTACAAAGCGGTAATGAAGCCAAAAGAAGGCACAATGCTAACGATAGGACGAGCAATGGCCGAGGCCGCACACGAAATCGCACTCGACGAAGAGGATATCCGCGAATGCTTAAAATTTGTGATAGAAAAATCCGACGAAATGCTTGCAAAAACGCCATCCATGTTACCCGCGCTAAAGCAAGCGGGCGTGGTGGACAGCGGCGGCATGGGAATCGTATTTTTCCTAAAGGGTGCTATGAAGGCACTGGAAACAAAGGAAGATGTGCCGCTAATCGAGCAGGCAAGCGGCGAGGAAGAAGCCGTAGTGGGCGGCGTAACGATTAATCCCGACGATATCAAGTTTGCTTATTGTACGGAGTTTTTGGTTGAGCTTTGTTCCAACAGCAAGCTTAAACCGGGCTTTTCGCAGAATGCGGAGGAGACATTGCGGTCGTATTTGCCGACTATCGGTGATTCTGTTGTGGTCATCGAGGACGCGGGCTTGGTTAAGGTGCATGTTCATACTAATAACCCCGGCAAGGCCATGGAAAAGGCTTTGCAATTCGGAATGCTTCTTAATATAAAGATTGACAATATGAAGGCGCAGGCTGCGGAGATTGCGGCTACGGATTTCTCGAAATCCACGGAGCCGCCAAAGGAACTGGGTATCGTGGCTGTTGTGGCAGGCCAAGGCATGGGAGAATTGTTCGTGGGGCTTGGCGCGGACTACGTAATAGAAGGCGGCCAAAGCATGAACCCCAGCGCGGAGGATATTGCCCGCGCAATAGAGCGCGTAAACGCCGAAAACATCATTGTTTTGCCGAATAACAAAAATATCACGCTAACCGCTGCACAAGCAGGTAAGCTCGTGAAAAATAAAAAAGTGCATGTAATCGCCACAAAGTCCATTCCGCAGGGCGTGGCCTGTATGGTGGCCAATGCAGGCGGTGTTTCTTCCATAGAAGAAAACATCGAGGGCATGAATGAGGCCATGGAAGCCGTGCATTCCGGGCAGATAACACAGGCCGTTCGCGATACCGTGCTGGACGGCAAGGAAATAAAAGAGGGCGACTTCCTGTGTATCTACGACGGCGATATCGCGCTGGTTAAAAAAGACATGAAAACCGCTACCCGCGCACTGGCTGACCATATGCTGAAAGGCGGCGGCGACATAGTCTCCATCTACCACGGCGAAGGTGCGACAGAAAAAATGGCAGAAGAACTGGGCAAATATATCGCCAAAAAACACCCTCAAATGGAACTGGAAATTTATAACGGCGGCCAGCCGCTGTATAGCTTTATTTTGTCGGTGGAGTAGGGCAATGAACATCACTGACCTAAACGGCGTGGGCGCGAAACGTGCCCACGCTTTGCAATCTGCTGGGATTTTTACTGTGGAGGATTTGCTTAATTATTTTCCGCGTGATTACGACGACAGGAGCAAGATAAAAACGGTGGCGGAGCTTTTGCCAGAAGCGGTGAATACCATCCGTGGTGTAATCGCCTATGAGCCGGAGAGCGTAAACCTAAAACGCTACAACATCACGCGGATAAAAATAAAGGACCACACGGGCGTGCTGGAAATCATCTGGTTTAACCAGCCCTACTTAAAGAAGAATTTTCAAAAAGGGAGCGAGTATATATTCACGGGAAAGGTGCGTTTGAATGGCCCGAATTTGCAAATGCAAGCCCCCGACTATGAAATCGTAGGCGAAACCTTGCTCACGGGCGGACGGATAGTACCCATGTACCCCCCCCAAAAACAGTACTCGCAAAAGACCTTCCGCGCCTTGATATATAAGGCGTTGAACGCTTTTGACCAAAAAAACAAAGAGACCCTGCCCGCAGATATTTTGGAAAAATACGACCTTGCCGACCGCGATACCGCCATCCGCAACATCCACTTTCCGGAGAGCGATGAGATGTTTTTAACTGCACGTCGCCGCCTTGTTTTCGAGGAATTATTTTTTATGCAAATCGCGCTGCTGGAGATTAAAAATGCCGTCGCGGAGCAGGCGGGGATTTTATTTGAAGAAACGGACTACGCGCCGATTTTGGACAAGTTGCCTTTCGCGCTTACAAATGCGCAGGCGGCTACGCTGTGCGATATAAAAAGCGACTTCACGAGCGGGCGGCGCATGAATCGGCTTATTCAGGGCGATGTGGGTAGCGGGAAAACCGCAGTGGCCTTTGCCGCCGCGTATCTTGCCGCAAAAAATGGATTTCAGACCGCGCTTATGGCTCCTACGGATGTGCTTGCTACCCAGCATTTTTCGCATTGTGTGCAGCTTTTTGCGCCGCTGGGCTACGAGACGGTTTTGCTTACGGGCAGTATCGGTGCAAAAGCCCGCCGTGAGGCTTTGGCAAAAATCAGTGACGGAACAGCCGCCATAATTATAGGCACGCACGCGCTCATTCAAAAGGGCGTGACTTATCATCGTCTTGGGCTGTGCATAACCGATGAGCAGCACCGCTTTGGCGTAAACCAGCGAATGCGACTTACTCAAAAAGGCGAAACAGCGCAGTTTTCGCCCTTTTGCGATATAAAAAATCAACTCGAAAATCCCGCGATACTCGAAATAATGGCATTAAGCGAATTCGAAAACTCCATAGAGCGCGCCGAAAAAAAAGCCCAAGAATACAGCCGTGACAAAAAACAACAAATTTTCGGCTGGCACGAAAATGGTGAGATAACAGGTGTATGCGGCTTTACAATCCACAAAGAAAAAATCGAAATAACAACAATAGCCGTATCAGAAAACTCCCGAAACCGAGGCATAGGAAGCGCAATGATTTCCGCGCTATGGACAAAGTACAAGCTAGTCATAGAGGCCGAAACAGACGACGATGCGGTAGGGTTTTACAAAAAGTGTGGCTTTAAAGCCGTTGCAACCAAAAAACGTGGTGGCACAAGCCGCTATAAATGTACGTTGACAAACGGAGGCGAAAGCACTTCATTGCCCCATACTTTAGTAATGTCCGCGACGCCTATTCCACGTACGCTTGGGTTAATTCTCTATGGCGACCTTGATATTTCTATTATCGGGGAGCTTCCGCCGGGGCGGCAGGAGATTAAAACATACTGCGTGACTTCGCAGTATCGTGAGCGTGTTAATGGGTTTATTCTCAAAGAAACGGAGCAAAATCGCCAAGCATATGTAATTTGCCCCGCGATTGAGGAAAGTGAATTAAACAGCGTAACGGCATACACGTCGGAGCTTTCTAAAGCACTCCCAAATATAAAAATCGCCCAACTCCACGGCAAAATGAAACCCGCCGAAAAACAAGAGGTAATGGACGACTTTAAGGCAAATAAAATTCAAGTAATCGTATCCACCACGGTTATTGAGGTGGGTATAAATGTACCTAACGCTACTCTGATGATAGTAGAAAACGCAGAACGCTTTGGGCTGTCGCAGCTTCATCAGCTACGGGGAAGGGTAGGGCGCGGAAGCTTGCAATCCTACTGTGTGCTGCTCACCGACGCAAAAAATAACCAAACCACCACCCGCATGAAAGCCATGACACAAACCACCGACGGCTTTAAGCTCGCAGAACTCGACCTGGAGCAGCGCGGCGCGGGTGATTTCTTTGGGACGCGGCAGCATGGTTTGCCTGCGTTTAAAATAGCCAACCTGTACCGCGACTTGGATATCCTCGAGCAAGCTCAAGAGGCGGCTCGTAATTTAGAAAGGGGACAGCTATGTCAATTTTACAAGCAAATTTTTATTCCGACAGTCTAAACCGCCAGACGGCATTTAGTGCGGTTATTCCGATGGGGAGCAAAAAGCCGTTAAAAACGCTTTATTTACTGCATGGTCTTGGCGGTAACTTTATGGATTGGCTTACATGTACGCGTATTGCGTATTGGGCGTACGGGCGTAATCTCGCGGTGATTATGCCGTCGGGCGACAACAGCTTTTATTTGGATAACGAAAAAGCCCTCGCTATGTACGGCGATTTTTTCGGGCGGGAACTGGTGGAGGCTACGCGGGAGTTGTTTCCGCTTTCCGATAAAAGGGAAGACACATTTATCGCAGGCCTATCCATGGGCGGCTACGGCGCGATAAGAACGGGGCTAAAATACCACAAGACCTTTGGCGCGTTGGCGGGGTTATCGTCTGCATTGGTGACCGAGGACGCGGTAAATTTTACAAACGCCACGCCTACGATAATAGGGCGGCGCAGCTATTTTGAATCCGTGTTTGGCGATTTGGACAAGCTGTCCGGCAGCGACAAAGACCCCAAAAAGCTGATAACAGAGCTAAAAAGCACAGGCGCAGATATCCCTGCAATATACCTGTGCTGCGGCACGGAGGATTTTTTGATACAGCATAGCAGAGATTTTCATAGCTTTTTGGAGGCGCAGGGCGTTCCGCATACCTATGCAGAATGCGCAGGCGACCATAACTGGGAATACTGGGACGCAAATATTTTAAAAGTATTGGAGTGGCTACCGATTTGAAAATTTTGGTTAGAATTTTAGGCGTGTTGGCGTTTATCAGATTGCTGATAGTGCCGATTACTTCACGGATGGTTATTGGTATGGCAGCGCAGGTGGCGGCGTTTGGTGCGGTTGTGCTGTATGCGATTTTGTTTAATAAATTTTCCAAAAAAATGCATGTGATTATATGTATCGGTTTTTTAATCCCCATAATATTTGCGGGGTTTTTGGCTATTTATGGCAATACTTCCACGGTAGCGTTTGATGAGGATGTCGTTATTGTTTTAGGGGCAGGGGTTATCGGAGAACGAGTTAGCAATCCCTTGGCTCTAAGGCTGGATACGGCAATCTACTATTTCGAACGCAATCCAAACGCCTACATAATAGTATGCGGCGGACTGGGAAACACAGCAACCATCACAGAAGCCGAAGCCATGGCAAGATATCTCCACGAAAGAGGTATCCCCCGCGAAAGAATTCTGCTGGAAGAAAAATCCACCACAACATTCGAAAACCTTACCTTCGCCTTGGAAATCCTGGACGAGCATTTTCCGGATGGGTTTAGTGCCGTTGTGATTTCCAACGATTTTCATATGTTTAGAGCCGTAAGTATGGCAAGGCGCATTGGCATAAATGCAAATCACCTGGGTGCGCCTACGCCCACACTTTTATTAGCCGAGAATTATTTGCGTGAGATGATGGCAAATATACATTTTTGGATTTTTGGGTAGTTACAGCGGATTTTGAATTAATCCGCTATACTTCCGAGAACAAAGGCATAAACATTGCGGCAACGCCGCCCATGGGTTTGGCGCAACGATTTTATATTTGTGAAGGGAGCATACTTAATGAATGAAACTACTGTAAAACACGCTTTGTCGGTGGGAGCATATACATATGCTGGGGAATATTATAACTACTTCCGTACTTTACCCGATGATGTGTCCGAACTTGGGCATTTAATCTGTTCGCAAATCATTCATCGTATAACATTAAAAGAAGGCAATACAAACGCCAATGCTACTTTACTTTACGGGGATATGAATTTATTCCCGTGGCACAGGCTCCGCTGTGAAGATGATATATTTCTTACAGCAACCGCTATCACGGCTGAACTTTTTCGCTTGGACAGTAATGGATTCACATTAAACAGAAAAGTGGAGGACAAACTTGTGCTTACTTGCCGTTGCCGTTCGGGTTTTGCTCCGTATTTTGTTCCGGGAAAAAGTGTAGACCATTGGGTAAGTCAATACTTTACTGACCATTGGATTATATTTGATGCCGATGGTTTCTTCGACACGGAAAAACTGGGCTTTTACCAATATGATATTCCCCATGAAAAATTTGATTTCGCCGCCGACACATGGTTGAAAATTCGTAACGGCTCGGAAGCCGGCGAAAAATATATAAACGGGGGCGGCGATTTTGCCCTTGAGGCGGTTGTACTATCCTTGTTTTCCGATTTTCACGCACTTATGAATAATGAAATTTCATATAAATTTATGCCTGCATTCATTGCCGGCAAATTTGAACGCCTAACTTCATCTGACTTAGCAGAAATTGACGATTTGGCTAATCTTATGATAGCACCCGATGAAAACTTCCACGCATTATTGGGTATATGGGAAACCCG
>WQRQ01000025.1 GCA_009786685.1 Defluviitaleaceae bacterium | reverse complement strand
GCGGATTAAATGAGAAACGGTCTCGGCAGAGCAAAAAATCGCGAACGCCTCACCGCGTTTTTTGCGATAGGCGAGACCGATTTCGAATTAATCCGCTATACAGCTCGCCCGATTCCATGGCGGAGCTGATGGCAAAATGTGATTTGGCGATTTCTGCGGGTGGTGGCACGGTTAAGGAGTTGTTTGCTATGGGCGTGGTATCGTTGTTTGTGGTGCAGGCAGATAATCAAATTTTGCTCCGCGACTATTTGCAAAATGAGGGCTTGCCGCTTTACCTTGGCACACACAACGACGTGACGGCGCAGCAAATTTATACGGAAGTTACAAAGCTAATGAATAACCCTAACGAACGCCTAAGAATAAGAACGATTATATCAAGTAAGGTTGACCGTAAGGGTACATCGAATATTGTAGCCGAGCTTAAAGTGTATTGCATAAAAAGGAGGCAAAAAGTAATGAAATTTGGAGAAAACTTTACCCCATCCCCGAAAAATGACATTATAATCTGGGGTGCTGGTGTAGCAGGGCGTAGATGTTATGAGCTTTTAAAGACCTTTGAAGCGGAAGACAAAGTAATAGCGTTTGTGGATTCTGATAAAGCCATACAGGGTGCAACATTATTAAATACAGTGGTGCATTCCCCTGATTTTGTTAGCCAAGAATCAAAAGCCGATATTATTATCGCAACGATGTGGTATCACGAAGTTTATCCCTTGATACCAAACCGGAGTGCGAGGAATATTTTAGTCTACTGTGAGCGCATTCCTATTATAACCCCGGTAAAATTTGAATTGTTAAGTGATACCGAGTTATACGGCGTTTATCAAAACGACCCTGTTACCATAGCTTCCATTGATATATTGCAGTATATAAGAAAGCACGGTTTACGGGTATTATTTTCTATTGATACGGCGGTTAATTTCCCAGGTATTTGCAGATATTGGGCTTCGGAGGAGTTATCGTTGAGTGTATACGACAAGCTCACGGTTGTTGACGTAGGTGCTTATGACGGGGATACCATAGAGCGTTGGGCAAAATCATATGCGGATAAGATTTCCAAAATATATGCTTTTGAGCCGGATGATAAGACATTTGTGGCATTAAAAAAGAATATCGAAGCATGGGGATTGTCCGGAAAAACGGAATGCTTTAAAAATGGGCTTTCGAATAAAAACCAAACACTGAGTTTTATAAATGCAGGTCATATGGGTTCTCGTATAGATTCCGACGGAGACAGTTCCATAACTGTTATGCCGCTGGATGAGCTTAACATTACCGTGGAAGGTAAACTATGTATAAAAATGGATATAGAAGGAGCGGAATCGGAAGCTCTGGAGGGAGCAAAGGAAACAATTAAAAAATACGCTCCCGAGCTTGCCATCAGTGTTTACCATAAATATGATGATGTGCTTACAATACCAAAGATTATAAAATCTATAAACCCTGCATACAACTGTATTTTGCGTAATGGTACACACATGGAGTGCTACGCCTCTGTTGAGCGTTTTTCTTAAAAACATCTACGAAAGGAAATTTTACCATGAGTACATTTATAATCGCGGAGCTTTCCGCCAACCACAACCATGATTTGCAATTGGCGAAGAAAACAATTTTAGCCGCAAAGGAAGCGGGAGCGGATGCTGTAAAGCTGCAAACGTACACGGCGGATACGCTCACTCTCGACTGCGACAAGCCGCATTTTAAAACGGGTGCTGGCTTGTGGGAAGGCACGACCTTGTACAAGCTGTACCAAGAGGCGTATACGCCGTGGGAGTGGCACGAGGAGTTGTTTTCATACGGGCGGTCGCTGGGGCTTGTAATGTTTTCTGCGCCGTTTGACTATACTGCGGTGGATTTTTTGGAGGGGTTGGACAACCCTATTTATAAGATTGCGTCATTCGAAGCGATGGATTATCCGCTGATAGAATATGCCGCCGCCAAGGGCAAGCCCATGATTATTTCTCTTGGGCTTCTTTCATTGGAAGAAACAGAAGAAATGATAGCCGCCTGCAGAAAGGTCGGCAATGACGATATTACGCTGTTGATATGTACTTCGCAGTATCCTGCAAAGCCCGAGGACGCGCAGCTTTTAAAAATCGGTGATATAAAGCAGCGGTTTGGGGTTAAGGTTGGGCTTTCCGACCATACGATGGGCAGTGCGGTGGCAGGTGCTGCCGTCGCGCTGGGCGCGTGCGTTATCGAAAAGCATTTTATCCTGGACCGCGATATGGGCGGTGTGGATTCCGCCTTCTCCATGAATCCCCAAGAATTTAGGGAAATGGTGGATAATATCAGGATTATCGAAAAGGCCGTTTCCGCGCCGGACTATACTAAGGTTAGCTCAGGTCGAGAAGGTGCGCGTTCGTTATTTGTTGTAAAAGACATGCGCAAGGGCGAGGCTTTTACGGCGGAAAATATACGCTCCATTAGGCCGGGAGCGGGGCTGCATCCTAAATATTATCCGCAGGTGCTGGGCTTGGTCGCCGCTTGCGACATTGAGCGGGGTACGCCGCTGGAAAAAAGCATGATATTCGACCCTACATTTTTCTGCGGCGCATAATCGCCTCCACCCGCGCTGTCAAAACATCGGTATTAACAGGCTTTTTAATGTAGTCAACACAGCCTGCATTAATACCCTTTAGCATGTCGTCATCCTCTACCTTGGAGGTAAGAAAGACAACGCCTGCGGAGGTTACACTGCGGATTTCTTTACAAAATTCAAAGCCGTCGCCGTCCGGCAAGGTAGCTTCTGTTAAAATAATATCGGGAGTTATATCATTTAAAAGCTGCTTGGCGGCGTAATATGCTTCGGCGGTAAAAACCTTGTAATGCAGAAACTCAAAAGCAGAACGGTTTGTGTTATTTGTCTCGGGGTCATTATCAACCAGCAACAGTATGCCTTTGTGCGCCAATGGCTTGCTTGCTTTTCGCCCGCTAAAAAACAAGCTGTTTGTTATTTTTTCGGTGTCTATTTTTTCAAAATCGCCGTTTTCGATTAGCTCTATGGCGATAGACGCTATGTGCGGGTCAAATTGTGTGCCTTCACATTTTTTAAGCTCTTGCAAAATAGCTTCTTTGGGTAAGGCCTTGCGGTAGGAACGGTCTGACGACATTGCATCATAGGTATCGGCAATGGCTATTATTCTGGCCTGTAGTGATATGTTTTCGCCCGATATACCGTTTTGATAGCCTTTACCATCCCAGCGTTCGTGGTGTTCGATTGCTCCGGCTGTTAGGTTTGGGATGGCGGTTATGCCCTTTAGGATTTCAAATCCTATGGCTGTGTGCGTTTTCATGGAGTTGTATTCATCGTCTGTTAGTTTGCCGGGCTTGTTGATGATTTCGTTTGGTATACCGATTTTGCCCACATCATGTAATAAGCCGATGTAGTAAAGATTTTCTGTAAACTCTTTGTCCATGCCCATCCGACGGGCAATTTCAACAGAAAATGTCGCTACACGGACAGAATGGCCGCTTGTGTATTTGTCTTTTGCATCTATGGTGTTGGCGATGGCTGTCAGTGATTGCACAATCAGCTCGCGGTATTCCAGTTGTCGGGCTTGTAAGGCTTGGGTTCTGTAGCGGGTTACGGCAAAGGTAATCCATGTAACGCCAAGGACGCCCAGCACAAATATAATCACCCACACAAGAGTATGCTCAAAAAATGCAAGCTCTTTGAAAAATTCTATTTCGATTACATTGCCTACATTTCCCATCGGGCATTCTGTCCACACGCGCAGGGTATAGTCACCGCCCCGCATGTTTGTGTATGAAACAATCATGTTATCGCCCTGTGTAAGCGTAGCGATTTCTGCATCCTTCCCTTGCAGTATAAACCGCAGTACCGTATTATCCTCAAGGCCAAATGACAGTAAGGATAACTCAATCGTTAGGCGATACGTATTTCTTGGGATTATGATTCTCTCGGCAAAATTTGTATGCCGTATGCCGTCAATATTAATACCCGACACACCCGCATACGGAATAAAATCCGTTAGCTCTGTTTCGGGATTGTAGATTTTTACCCCTCTGTCCGTATTAAAAAACAAACGTCCGTCGGGAGTTAATAAATTCCATGCGTTAGCGTTTACAAGGGGAGTTCGTCCATCGCTTCTGTATACCGCTGTGTATTCAAAGTGGATATAGGGGTTTAGCAATGCACTTGCATTGGTACGCATAATCGCTCCCGAGTGCATAAGGAGCAAATCCTCGCCGCATTTCATAATGTCAAGGAAGGCAAATGGCGGCACTTTATCAATTACATATATGCTTCCGTTTGAATCAATAAACGATAAGCCCGGAGAAGCCGCTACCCACACGCCGTTAAGCTCCTCGTCATATAGGACACGCAGCACAACACCTCCTGTAAGACCGTCTGCCTCCGTAAAACGAGAATAGCCCTGCGCTCCTACGGCATAAATACCGTTGCCGTCCGTGCCGAGAAACAACGTCCCGTTGACATATGCCGAGGACAATACCATCATATCGGGTATGGGTCTAAGCCCGCCAAAAACATCGCTTACACTAACAAAATCATCGCCCAAGATAAAATTAACGCCGACTGCTGTCCCGACAACCATAACACCGTTTGAAATTTCGTGTACAAACCGCGTGCGGTCGGTTAGCAGTCCGTCATCGGGTGTCCAATTTATCCAAGTGCGGTCGGCAGGATTGTAGCGCACAATGCCCCAGGTGTCGTGGGTTGCCAGCCATATATAT
Source organism: Defluviitaleaceae bacterium (assembly GCA_009786685.1). GTDB lineage: Bacteria > Bacillota > Clostridia > Lachnospirales > WQUN01 > WQVC01. Next base: position 25,845 of record WQRQ01000025.1, on the reverse strand, counting down.
CCGTTTGAACATGCTAAAATCCCACGCACACGTACATCAAATAATTCCGAAAACTCTGTATGCACAGGATTCCAATAATCATCAAAAATCATCAAGCCCGCATCTGTGCCGATAAATTTTAAATCCTGCCACATCACTACGGCATTGGAAGGCCCGCTGTCCATGCCGATAAGGGTATCCACTCTTGTAAACGAGCTTGGCGAAAGCTTTGCAATGCCGCCTCTGGTTGCCGTAAACCAAAAGCCGCTTTGATAGTCCTCCCACATATCGGTATAAAACCCTGCGCCATTGGGATTGCCTACATCATGGAAGCTTTCATCTGCATCCAAAAAACCAATTCCGTTTGCCGCAAGTAACCAAACAAACCCGTTATAATCTACAAACAACGAGTTTATACTGCCCAGCGGGGTTGCGATTGTATGAGAATGCAAAACAAGCACATCACCTACATTAGTGCCTACTATGGTGCGGCCGTCAGCCGCAATAATAACCGACCTTGCTCTGTCTTCTTTTTCCAACCGTTGGGTTTGCCCTTCTGCGGTTAAAATATACAGCTCCCCGCTGTTTAGCACAGAAAATACATTGCCGTAATCATCAACAGCCAAATCTGTAACAAACGGTCTTAGTGCCGTATCGAGGGCAACTGAATAAATATTGCGGCTTTGGTCTATATAAAACAATCCATCGGAAGTACCGCCCCAAATCCTGCCTTGTACGTCGCTTGTGATGGTGCGTACAGTGTTAGACGGCAGCCCTGCGTCTCTGCCATATACAGTAAACGCCCCGTTTTCAAAAGCTACAATTCCTCTGTCGTTTGTACCAATCCACAACACACCGTTTGCGTCCTCGTACAATGCGCGTATGCTGGAGGAGCCAAACCCGCCGGGGGTAAGCGCGCTCCAAATTGTAAAACCCGTACCGTCATAACGAAACAATCCGTTGTAGCCCCCAAACCACATAAAACCGTCGCGGGTTTGAATCACCGCGTTAGCTTCATCGCTTGGGAAGTTATTGTACGTTGTGCTGTAAATGGTAAGTGCGTAATTTGCCAAAAATTGCTCCGAAGCTAAAACAGGAACACTAATCACCGCAAGCCCTGCAATAATCAGCACCGCCGCTAATAACTTAACAATCGGTTTTTTTACCGTCATACCCTCGCCCCCCTATTTATTGTTCATGTATAACTCCTCCAATTGCTATTTTAACCTAAAGAAAGAGACCAACTGCTGCAACATTTCCGCTTGGGAATTAAGCTCTTCGGAAGCGGCGGCAGATTCTTGCGCGGTTGCCGAGTTATCTTGTATTACCTTGGATATTTCGCTTATATTGGCATTTACCGTAGAAATTGAATCGGCCTGCTCGCGTGACATTTCTACAATGTCTGCAATAATACCGGACATTTGGTTAATGTTGCCCGCAATGGTGGAGAAGGAGTCTGCCACATCCTTTGCCGCGCCCTGCACGCTATCGGTGTTTTGTCCGTTGGCATCTATGATGGATGTAGTTTCGTTGGTGGATTGTTGGCTTCTTCCCGCTAAGCTTCTAACTTCCTCTGCCACTACAGAAAAGCCCTTTCCATGCTCTCCCGCCCGCGCTGCTTCTACGGCTGCATTTAATGCAAGCAGGTTTGTTTGGAAGGAAATGTCGGATATAACCTTGATAATCTTTGAAATTTCGCCGCCGGATGCCTTTACTTTATCTATGGACGCAAGCATGGACTTAACTACTTGGTCGCCTTGTTTAGCGTGTGTGGTGGAGTTTTCGGCGCGTTCGTTTGCGTTTGCGGCATTTTCGGCACTTTCTTTTGCCTTTTGGTCAATAATTTGCATAGAAGCGGTTAACTCCTGTATTGACGCAGATTGCTTTGATGAGCCTTCGGCAAGCTGCATTGCCCCGGCGTTAATTTGTTCTGCCCCTGCGACAACCTGCCCCGTTGCAGATTGGATGCCTGCCATTGTTTGGTTTAACGCCTTTGCAATCGTGGTTAACGCCGTCTTTATAGCGGCATATGCGCCGATGTAATCCCTGTTAATCGAAACAGTTAAATCGCCCTCGGCCATTTTACCCAGCACATCTGCTATTTCGTTAATATATGCTAAAGTTGTTTTATTGTTTAAATTGCAGGCTTGCTTTACTTTTTTGAAAACCCCTTTGAAATCACCTTCAAGGCGCGAAAAATCACCCTTTGCCATAAGCTCCATGTTACATTCAATTTGGGAAAGAGGTGTTTCTACAGCTTCCATCAAATCATTTAAGGTGTGGATAAGCGTTGCCCAGCTTCCTTTAAATTTTGTCGGGTCAACCTTTACATCAAGCTGACCGGCAGTCGCGCTTTCGGCCAAATATACCGCAGAATCGCTAAGCTCTCTAAGCGTTGTAGTAACGGCGCGCAGGGTATTTGGCAGCACCATTTTTTTGCCGGGCAAATCATTAATTTGCATATTAAAATCCCCGTCATTTATTTGTCCCAGTCCGCTTAACAGCATCAGCATATCCCTTACAAAATCGTCCGTAAAATTATTGAGCGATGTAATTACTTCGTTGTATGCACCATGGTACTTGGAAGCGTCAATCCTGTATTCAATATCGCCTTTTGCGTTGGTTTCGTGGTTAAATCTTGTCATATCTTCTGTTATACCCTGTATTACATCGGTAAGCTCGTACATATTGCGGGTAAGCTGCCCGATTTCATCATCGGGCAATTTGTTGTTGTCCCTTACCGCCAATGCCGCACTAAGATTGCCTTGTGTTATATACTGTGCAGTCAGCTTGAGCTTATTGATGGGCTTGCTTATTACGCGGTTGGTGGTATACCAAATTAAAGCAATTATTAAAATAATGCTTGGTATCCAAAAAATCGCAACATTAAACATAAGTTGGATAAGCGTAGATGTTACATAAGCCTCGGGTATGCCAAAAAACAGGCTCCAGTTTGCCTCGTTTATATTTTGATAAGATAAACGCCAATGGCTGCCGTCGTCGGCACGTACACGGATGACTTCTCCCGGTCCCACACCCGCGCTAAGGAACTGACGATAAGGCCCTTCATCTTGCATATTAACAAAGTTTACAGTACCGTCGGCGTTTCTGGTCGGCAGGATTGCCTCGTTAAAAGTGTGCATTATCACATAATTGTTTGGGTCTACCAAAAAAGCCTTGGAGCCTTCTATTACCAGTGTGTCACCTACCAGGCTTATCACTTCCGTCAAAAAGAGGTCAATGGCGTATACCGTGTCATGTCCATCAATTTGACCTATGTATCGGGAAGCCGATATAATTAATTCGCCTGTATGTGCATCAATAAAGGGTCGGGTAAATACGGTGTTTCCGCGGTTTCCCATAGCGTTTATATACCAAGGGCGCACCGTAGGACACCAGCCTTCCGGTGGGGTAAAGTCAAATCCAAAAATAGCGTGACTGTTTGAAAACCCCACATAAGTTCCTAAAGCAAGCAGAGCCTCATGTCTGCTCGCATTGTCTTGCAGCGTGGGAAATACATTTGCCATCGTATCAATCCCTGCCCGCTGTTCAATAAACCAGCCGTCAATATGTCCGGCACTTTGCCCGGCTATTGTGGTTATTCTTTCGTAAACCTCATCGGTAAGCATCCTCCCTACCACGAAATAAATAAAACCCATGATTACTACCGTAAGTACAAATGCAATAACCAACACAGCACCTACAAATTTTGCCCTGATTGTTTTGAAGTTAAACATTATCATCACATCCCATCAATGAAAGTATAGGATGATTTTATTATGTAATAAAAATAAAACGGCGAATGTTACTATTTTTTCACATTCGCCGTTTTTGTTTATACATGCTCAAGATAATATCCTTCGCCTCTTGATGCGGTGATGGTGTATCCGGTATCCGATTCCAACAGCTTTGTTCTTAGGACGGATATTGTCTTTCTCAGTGTTGTATCATCACCGAGCATTTTTTGCCCCCATGCCTTTTCATAGAGATGCTCCGCACTCATTATTTTTTCGGGTTGCTGTACAAACAGCTCAAGCAAGGAGTATTCTTTTGGGGCAAGTCCCATATCCTCGTCGTTAAAGAAGGCTTTTTTTGCGGCTGTATCAATTTTAATGCTGCCTATGGAAAGGGTGTCCGGCATGGAATATGTGCGGCGCAAAACCATTTCTATACGCCCAAGCAAAACATCATTATTATATGGCTTGGTGATATAGTCGTCGCCTCCCGATACTATCCCTTTTAACTCGTCACTGCTTTTAGAAAGAGCGGTAAGAAGCAGCACGGGTATATTAGAATTTTCCCCCTGCCGCAGCTCTTCCAAAAAATTTAATCCGCTGCCGTCGGGGAGCATAACATCAAGGAGTATAATGTCCGGCGGGTTTTCTTGCACGCATTTACGCGCTTCGGCAAGGGTTGTTGCGGTTTGGACATTATAGCCGCCTTTTCTTTCCAAAATAATTTTGTTGGCAAACAAGATACGCTCTTCGTCTTCCACAAGAAGCATGTTATACATTTTATCCCTCCCCTTCTTTAATCGGCAATTTAATTATAACATTTGTTCCATGCCCTTTTTTACTTTCTATCGAAATTTTCCCGTCGTGGGTGTTAACAATTTGTTTGCATATCGCAAGCCCCAGACCCGTACTGCCGGAGCCGCTTACGCCTCGCTCAAAAATCCGAGGTAACAGGTCGGCGGGTATGCCCGCGCCGTTGTCAGAAATGCTTATGACTGCAAAGCCTTCGGCAGTACTTGCATTTATAGAAATTTTGCCGTATTTGGTATGGCGGTTGGCGTTGTCTATGAGGTTAGACATTACTTGGATTAGCTGGTCGGCATTGCCGTATACATTGGGCAAATCATCGGGTACATTTACGGCAAGGGTATTGTTGTTTTTTTCTATAAGCCTACGGCGCACTTCTGCACTGCTTTTCAGCAGCTCATAAAAATCAAGTGTCGTCATTTTTTCGCTGTTTGACTGCATAGCTGCAAGCTTCAGGTTGTTTTCTGTAATGCGCGACATGCGCAAAATTTCCTCTTGGGCGCGGTACAGTGCTTCGGAGATTAATTTAGCATCCTCGCCTTCTTCCTGATACAAGGCTGCCGCTAACTGTATATCAACGGATATAAGGGTAAGTGGCGTTTTTGTTTCATGTGCTATGTTTGCTAAATAGTCATTTTTTAGGCGATTAAGGCTTTCGAGGGTGGCATTTTCATTTGCAAGCTGCTTCTCCTGTTTTTTTGCTTCGTCAAGCTCCGTTTCATTGTGGCGAAAATATATGGTGAGTGCAATGGTGTTAATAAATATAAAAACAAGTATTCCTGCTTGGGTGTAATTTGCTACAGCCTCCGGTGTGGCGACGCGGATTGCTACCTCCGCAACACCAAGGACAATGTTTGCCACAGAGCCGATAATTACCAATATATGCTCGACCTGCCACTTGCTTTTACTTAGTGCAGCCCTCCAAACAAGATTAACCAAAACTCCGCCGACAAAGGATACCATTAAAATATTATACACTGTATTAAATTGCGAGTACACAGCCGGCTCGGTAAGCAGCATAAAAACACCATGCACGGCAAAAAAGCCAATGGCAATATATTTGAATATCTTGTTTGCGTTGTTATTAAACATTGCATCAAGATACAAAATCATAGCAACTGCAAACGCCGATGTAGCCAAGTATGCAAGCAAATAATCGAGCTGCCACTCCAAATTAGGGAGCAGCGTGGTGATAATCCTAAAATCAATCCCAAGAGTACGCAGGGCAATCATCAAGCACATAAGCGAAAACCACAAAAACCGCTTCTGATTCCTAAAAAACAAAAATATCCCAAGGTAAAGCAAAACAGACATCAACGTAAAGCCGACAAGTATGCTTGTCCTAATGTGTCCTAAAATATTCCATGTAGTAATAAGGGGTTGTTTACCAAAGTATATGGGATTAAGCCGACCCCCGTGCGCAAGCACAAAGCCGGAACGCTGTATAATTATTTCCGTAGGCTCGTGTCCCGCTACAAAATAGACTGTAAAAAAGTTTGTCGCGGCTGTCATGCTTTCAAAGCTGTCCCCCGTAATACCTATCTGTGCAAGCATAACTCCATCCACCCACAGCGTCATTGCATGGGTGGCACTTAGTCCCGTAAGCCCGTAAAGTGTGCCTTGCTGCAAGTTAAGCACAAGGCGGTAGGTTGCATATCTGCTTCCGTTAAAGCCATATGTTGGTGGAGATGTCAGCCCCTCAAAAAAGTCGTTTGGTGTATAAAGTGCCTCGGGATGCCTGTCAAAAGCGTCAGGAGAGATTAAAGCTAAACGCTCGGAAAAGTCAAAGCGGTTAAGCACGTCGGTATTGTTTATGTACTCCGCTTCACTGTCCGTAAGAAATATCACAGCAGCAAATATGGAGAATACAGCCAACACATAGAAAATTATCGTGGGTAGGCGGCTTGGGTTATTAGTCATACTGCTCCCCCCCTTGTGTCTTAGGTGTTACTTCATGTTATATGTTTATTCGATAAATTTCAAGAGCCGCTCCAGCATAGCGGCATGTCCCTCCAGCAGCTTTAAGCTGTCTGTATTAGCGGACGCTGTGTCTATGGAGGAGTAAATTTTACCTATCTCGCCGATATAGCGCATTGCATTATCATGGCAAATAGGATTGTTTTTAAATTTAACATCCTTGTCATTATACAGTACGGTGATTTCTCTGGTAGTTATTGTTTTATGCGCTGTCCCGATTTTAACCTCGCCGTTTTTTACCTGCTCCACCAGCTCCGGCGAGCCGTTTTGGATGATTTGCATGTATTTGTAAACGGTTTCTTCGCTTACGTTGGCCAAGTCGGAGGCTATTTTTCTTGTGTTGTAATGTTCGTTTTGCTGTTTGGCCGCATCGCGCAGCAGTCGCGCTTTTGTGAGTGCAAGCTCTACCCTTGCGGCTTTTGTTATGTTGCGGCGGCCGAGTTGATTTTCTGCAATCCACAGCTTTGCTTCTTCTTTGGAGGCAAAGCTTAGTTTTACGATATCATAGGGGATTTTGTGCTTGTTACATATTTCGTGGCGGTTATGTCCGTCTATAATGTAACCTCGCCATATTTTTATGGCGTCGCGGCACTTTTTGTTGGCTAGGATATTTTGCTCCAGTTGTTTGTATTCATCCTCCTGTAGCGGTGGTATTAGGTTTTTAAAATCGGGGTGGATTTTTAATTTTTTAGGCATTGGATTTCACCTCTTCTATTAGTTTTTGTAATTGTGCCGCAAGCCCTTGCAGCCCGTTTTGGATTTTTGTGTTTATTTCGTCGTCGTCAAACGGAAAACGCTCCTCGATGTATGCGTACATCTTATTAGCTTGTTTTAGTCGGCTTACGGTCTCCGTCATCATCCTGTGTGCCGTGCCGATTTTTAGCTCGCCAGATTTTACTTTTGCTAAAAGCTCGGGGTCGCCGTTTTCCTTGATTTGGGTGTAGCGACTGACTGTGCCTTTACTTACGCCTGCTTCATTGGCTGTGGCCTTTTGGATATTCACTACATCTTTCGGATGTAACTTTGTCGTTTTGGGTAAAGGTTTGCCGCCGCGTTTTAGGTTGATTTTTGCCTTCTCGCGCAGGAGTTCCGTTTTTACCAGTGCCAGCTCTATCCTTGCCGCGTCGCATAAATTCCGCCTGCCCAGTTGGTTTTCTATTATCCACACCTTGGCGTCTTCCCTTGACGCAAATGCCATGTCTTTTGTCATAAACTTTATGCCGTGGGTTTCGCATATGTTAAAGCGATTGTGTCCGTCGATAATTGTGCCTTCCCATAGGATAATCGCGTCGCGGCATTTTTTGTCGTGCAGTATGTTTTCTTTGAGTTGTGCATACTCCTCATCCGATAGCGGTGGGATTAATGCCTTAAACTCGGGGTCAATTTTTAGTGCCATTTTTTTCTCCTCCTAAGTCAGTGTAGTAACTTACTAATATCTATCTTACATAAAACCGAGTGACAGATGTTATGACAATGTCTTGGAATTTGTCCGACGGTGCGGTATACTTAAATTAATAAAAGACTAGAGGAGTGTATTGTAAATGGCAGAAAGCGGAATGACATACGCACCAAAAGGCAAGCCAAACCCTGTTGTAAAGCCCGGAGAATTTGTTTTTGCTGCGATAGGGCTAGACCATGGGCATATCGGGGGGCAGTGTAACGGATTGATAGAAGCGGGGGCGACGCTAAAGTGGATTTACGACCCCGACCCTAAAAAGCTGGATAATTATTTGGCAAAATACCCCGGCGCAAAGGCGGCGCGTTCCGAGGAGGAAGTTTTTCAGGACGCGGAGGTAAGGCTTGTCACCAGCGCGAATATAGCCAGCGAGCGTTGCGCTCTCGGAATGCGCGCTATGGCGGCGGGCAAGGATTATTTCACGGATAAAGCACCGCTTACTACTTTGGGTCAATTAGAAGAAGCTAAAGCCATGGTTAAAAAAACAGGCTTAAAATACGCCGTCTACTACTCCGAGCGTCTGCATGTGGAGTCCGCGATTTTTGCGGGGCAGTTAATAGAAGAAGGTGCGATAGGCCGCGTTGTGCAAACCATGGGAATGGGTCCGCACCGTGCGGGATTCCACTATCGTCCCGATTGGTTTTTTAAGCGTGAGCAATACGGCGGTATTTTATGCGATATCGGAAGCCACCAGATAGAGCAATTTCTATATTACACAGGCGCGAAGGACGCGGAAATCGTAGCGGCGCAGGTGGAGAATTTCAATAACCCAAAATACCCGGGCTTAGACGACTTTGGCGACTGTACGCTAAAGGCCGACAACGGAGCCACGGGTTATTTTCGTGTGGACTGGTTTACGCCGGACGGTCTTTGTACCTGGGGTGACGGGCGTACGTTTATTCTTGGGACGGAAGGGTACATTGAGCTACGCAAGTATTGCGATATTGGGCGCAGCAAGCGCGGCGGGCATTTATTCCTCGCAAACAATAAAACGGAAGAATACATCGACTGCGAAGGCAATGTCGGACATCCGTACTTTGGCCAATTAATCTTGGACTGCCTTAACCGCACAGAAAACGCCATGACACAGGAACATGCATTTAAAGCCGCAGAGCTTTGTGTAAAAGCGCAGCGTATCGCGGAAAAATCCAAAGGAATAATAAGGGAGTATGACTAATGAAGCCAATCATAGACATTCTAAAAAACGGTGAGGTAACGATATCGCTGGAGCTTTTTCCGCCAAAGCCGGGCGTAGGCTTTGATGATATCAGGGAAGTAGTTGCGGGCTGTGCGGAGTTAAAGCCATCGTTTATGAGTGTAACATGCGGAGCGGGTGGCGGCGGCTCACAAAACACGTTAGAAGTCGTAAAGGAAATAGAGCAGGTGCATAAAATCCCCGCACTGGCGCATTTGGTAGCGGCAGGGCTAAAACGCGAGCAAGTCGCAGAAATGCTTGATGGCCTAAAAGCGGCGGGCATAAAAAACATCATGGCCTTACGCGGCGACCTGCCGGAAGGCGTAAACGAAAACACGGGATATTACAAATACGCAAGCGATTTAATAGAAGAAATCCACAAATCGGGCGATTTTTGCGTAGGCGGCGGCTGCTATCCGGAATGCCATCCCGAGGCCGAGACGCTCCATAAAGACATCGAGCATTTGAAGATTAAAGTGGACGCCGGGTGTCAATTTCTTACCACGCAGATGTTTTTTGACAATAATATTTTGTACAATTATATGTACCGATTGCTTAAAAGCGGGATTGATGTGCCTGTAGTTGCGGGTGTTATGCCCGTGACTAATGCCAAGCAGATTAACAGGATTTTTAAGCTAAGCGGTGCGCCCGTGCCGCCGAGGTTTAAGGCTATCGTGGACAGATTTTACGATAACCCCAAGGCCATGCGCCAAGCCGGAATCGCCTATGCCACCGAGCAAATTTTTGATTTGATTGCCAACGGGGTAAACAACATCCATCTGTATACCATGAACAGGCCAAGGAATGCCAAGAGTATCATGGACAATCTTACCGAGGTATTTGTATGAGTACAACGGCGCGTTGGGTTATTGCGCTGATTTGTGCGGTTATTGTATTTCCGCTGATTTCCTTTGGGATTATGTGGTGGGCGGGTCCTCATGGAGAAGGTCTATGGTTTATCGTATCCTATACTGTTGTATCTGTTGTGTTTTTGCTTGGCTGGGTGTACGTGCTGTACAGCGCAGTTAAGCAAGAATCCAAGGCTTTGATTAGGCTGTTTTTGTTTTTTTGGGCGGCAGCTTTGGGCGCGGCTTTGTTTGGTCTTTATATTAACTCGCTGTATGTGGTATGGGGTTCGCAAAGCCGCTTGTCTTTTTTCCTGTTTATGATGTTTAATGCTTCTTTTGTTGGGGTGTTTTTTCCTTTTGGAGATTGGATTAGGGATATATACGATATGATTTTTGTTGTGCCGATTGTTATGCTTGCGGCGGGCGTTTTTGTGCGGATTAAATTTAAAGGGGAGTTTTACTATGGATAGGCTTGGCAAAGAAATCATTTTTTTTGACGGCGGCATGGGAACGCTTTTGCAAGCGCAGGGGCTGGACGTTTTGCCGGAAATTTGGAATGTAACAAACCCGCAGGCTATTTTAGATATACACAGTGCGTATGCGGCGGCGGGCTGCGATATTATAAAGGCCAATACCTTTGGAGCCAGCCGAATAAAACTGGCGGGAAGCGGGTATGAGCCTTCGGAGCTCATCACAGCAGGGATAAAGCTGGCAAAAAAGGCCGCAAACGCCGCGACTGCAAAAGTAGCCATGGACATAAGCTCACTGGGCAAGCTGTTAGCCCCTGTGGGCGAGCTGGAATTTGAAGAAGCCGTAGACGTTTTTGCGGAGATGGTAAAAATCGGTGCGAAGGCGGGCGCGGATTTAATTTTGATAGAAACAATGAGCGATACCTACGAGATAAAAGCCGCAATGCTTGCCGCCAAGGAAAACTGCGATTTGCCGATAATGGTAACATTTTCGCCGGACGAAAACGGGCGGCTGTTAACGGGCGCGGACATATTAACGGTGGCGACGCTGGTAGAATCCCTCGGCGCGTGCGCGGTTGGTTTAAACTGCGGCTTTGGGCCTTTTCAGATGAAGGAGCTTTTGGAAGAATTGCTTTCCTGCGTTAATATCCCCGTTATTTTTAACCCTAACGGCGGAATGCCAAAAATCGTTGACGGCAAAACGGTATTCGACCTTTCTCCCGAGGACTATGCCGCACAAATGGTAGAGATGGCAAAAATGGGCGCGGCAGTGCTGGGCGGGTGCTGCGGAACAACCCCCGCACACATCGGCGCGATGATAAAAGAAATAAGCGAATTGCAAAATATAGGCCAGGATTTTTTTAAGGCTCATTCGGTTAAGGACAGCGTCCGCAGGTGTTTCTCGGCTACGAGGGCTTCTTCCTTCTCACAAACCGTGATTTTGGGGAATGACTTAAAAATTATCGGTGAGCGGATTAATCCCACGGGCAAGCCTAAGCTGAAAAAAGCCCTGGCCGACAACGACATGAATTTTATTTGCAACGAGGCATTAACACAGGCGGGGCAGGGCGCGCATTTACTGGATGTAAACGTGGGCTTGCCGGGGATTAATGAGAAGGAAATGCTTGTGGCGGCGGTAAAGGCAGTGCAAGGGATTTGCGGTTTGCCGCTGGTTATTGATACCTCCGATGTATCGGCAGCGGAGGCCGCGTTGCGAATTTATAACGGTAAGCCACTGTTAAATTCTGTAAACGGGAAGGACGAATCGCTTTCAACGATACTTCCGTTAGCTAAAAAATATGGCGCGGCGGTGGTCGCGCTTACACTGGACGATGAGGGGATTCCCGAGACATTTGAAGGGCGCGTGGCGATTGCGGAGCGGATAATCGCGGCGGCGGCTAAATATGGGATTCCTAAAAGCGATATTGTTGTGGACGCGCTTACGATGACGCTAAGCACAAACACATTTAATGCAAAAATTACGCTGGACGCGGTGGATTATTTAACGCGGGAGGTCGGCGTTTGTACGGTGCTTGGGCTTTCCAATATATCCTTTGGGCTGCCGCAGCGCGGCGTTTTAAACGCAGGCTTTTTGGCTTTGGCGGCGGATAGGGGGCTTTCTGCGGCGATTTCCAATCCCGCGAGCAGCGTGATGGCCGATACAATTGCAGTCGCCAAGGCTTTGGCGGGGCGGGACGAAAACTGCGCGGAGTATGTGGAGCGTTTTTCCCAAGCACAGGAAGAAGCCACAAAGCCCACGTCAAAATCCCGCACGGCCTACGAAGCCATAATAAGCGGGCTGGACGCCGAAGCAAAGGCCGCAACACAGGCCATGCTCGCAGACACCGAGCCGATGGAAATTATCAACACGCAGCTAATCCCCGCCTTGGATAACGCAGGAAAAACCTTTGGCGAGGGCAAAACATTTTTGCCGCAATTGCTAAAAAGCGCGTCGGCAGCAACGGCGTCATTTGACGCAATCAACTCACACATGGTCGCACAAGGTGCAGCCGCCGAAAAGCGCGGAAAGATAGTGATGGCAACCGTAAAAGGCGACATCCACGATATCGGAAAAAACATCGTATGCACCCTGTTAAAAAATTACAATTTTGACGTGCTGGATTTGGGCAAAAACGTAGACCCCGAGGTAGTTTTACAAGCGGTACAAACCGAAAAAATCCCCCTCGTAGGCCTAAGCGCGTTAATGACAACCACCGTAGCAAACATGGAAGAAACAATAGCCCTACTACGCAAAGAAGCCCCCACTTGCAAAATAATGGTAGGCGGCGCGGTACTCACAGAAAGCCACGCAAAAAAAATCGGCGCGGATTTTTACTCCCCCGACGCGATGGGCTCTGTGCGCTATGCGGAGGAAGTTTTTGGAGTGACACAAAAATGAAATTTCAAAAGCTAAAACAAAATTTCAGTGTCTGCAAGGTATCAAGCACCGCCCATGTTGACTTCACCCAAGAATTTATTTTCCTATCCAAAACCGACGACGAGATTTCCCTTGTATGCGAAACAGAGCATACCCCGCCTAACACCACCGAGTGTGAGGCGGGTTGGAAGGCATTAAAAATATCGGGCATACTGGATTTTGGAATGATTGGTGTAATCGCAAAAATATCAAACCTATTAGCAGAAGCTAAAATAAGCGTATTTGTAATTTCCACATACAACACGGATTACATCCTTTTAAAATCAGAAAATTTTGACAGAGGAACGCAGGTGTTGCTACAAAATGGCTATGAATTTTTTTAAACAAAACCTCTACGCGGTAAAAACGCTGTGGGGGCTTAGTAAAAGTCGGGTTATACATACGGCGATAAACAGTGCGATAGGCTATTTCGAGTGGCTTTTCGGCTCTATTTTTTTTGCGCGATATATAGTCCACGCGCTGGAGACTGATGCTCCGCTTTCGGAGATAATGACATTTATTATTGTGGTCGCGCTGGTGCTTGGGGTGTGTGCGTTGTATTCGAGCTATGTGGACATGTGTGTTAATCCGATAACGGGCAATACCGTGCGGCGCGGGCTGTATGCGCGGCTGTATGCCAAGGCGCGTAACGTAGAATTACGCTGCTACGAGGACGCGGATTTCTACAACAAATACACAATGGCACTGGACGACGCCGACGGCAGAATCACCTCGACCACCGGAACATTTTCCGGGATAATCGCAGGGGTAATCGCCAGCGGCGTAGCGTTTTATGTAATGTTTACAATCGACCCGTTTTCGGTGCTGTTTGTGATTTCACCGATTTTGGGTAACTTCTTTTTCGGCTCGATAATGGGCAAGCTGGAGGCCAAGCAATACGCCGAAAACACGCCCCATAACCGCAAGGCGGGTTATGTAACGCGAGTGATGTATCTGGCAGAATTCGCAAAAGAAGTCCGCATGTCAAACATCTTCCGCCTGATGATGAGGCGTTTTGACGATTCTGTAAAAGGCAATCACACCGTCGCGGATAAATTTGCCGTGCGCGGTACGTTATCCCTATGGCTGAAAAACATCACCACGTTTTCGTTGGTATTTCAGGGCATTGTAATTTATGCCGCATATCGGGCTATGGTTACGCAGTCGATTGGGCTGGCAGAGCTTGCGATTTTGTTTTCTGCAATGGTTACGACCTCGTGGATTTTTATTGGATTGTTTGGCATGATTAGCGAGTCGATTAAAAACTGCGTGTTTATTAATTATTTACGCGGTTTTTTAGAATACAAAGAAGAAATCCCCGAGGACCAAGATGGCCTAAAACCCGCCGAAAAAATCGCGTCCATCGAGTTTAAAAACGTATCATTTGTGTACAAAAACGGACACCATGCAATCAAAAATTGCTCGTTTACCATAAACGGCGGCGAAACGGTTGCATTCGCAGGGCATAACGGCGCGGGAAAATCCACGTTGATAAAATTACTTTTCCGCCTGTACGACCCCACCGAGGGCGAGATTGTAGTCAACGGCATAAACATCAAGGAGTACAACCTAAAGGCGTACCGTCGGCTATTTGCGGCGGCTTTCCAAGATTATAAAATTTTCTCCATGAGCGTACGCGACAATGTTTTATTGGAAAAAAGCGCGTCCGACCCCGAGGCCGCCTTAAAGCAAGCAGGCGTATGGGAAGAAATAAACGCCCTCCAAAACGGAATAAACACCACCCTAACAAAAGAGTTTGACAACGACGGCGCGGTGCTTTCCGAAGGAAACATCCAAAAAGTAGTAGTCGCACGCGCCTTTGCAAATCCCGCGCCTGTACAGGTTTATGACGAGCCTTCCAGCGCATTAGACCCCATAGCGGAGTACAATTTATACACAGGAATAATGGCGGCAAGCCGAGGCCACACCACGCTGTTTATCTCGCACAGGCTAAGCTCGGTTGCCGACGCAGACATAGTCTACGTAATGGAACACGGCGAAATAATAGAAAAAGGCAACCACCGCGACCTAATGTCAGCAAACGGAAAATATGCAGAAATGTACACAATGCAAGCCCAAAGCTACCTAGCAGACGAGGAGGTGGCAGTAGCATGAAAAAAATGCTGGCAAACAACTGGTTCCTCTTTAAAATCTGCCTAACCGCCGCACCGGGCTATGTACTGGCCTATGCCTTCGATATATTCAGAAAAGAATTAGGCATTTTCTTGGGCTTCACCGTATTTTTCCAATACGCACTAAACGCGGCGGAGTTTGGCCTGCCCTTCATAAATGTCGCGATACTTTTCGGCGTATTCTGTCTGTACGAAGTCATTCACCTATTCTTCGACTCCGCAAGGCAAAAAAAGCTTGCGCCAAAAGCCCTGCCGGTAATGCGGCGACGGCTAAAAGGCCTTCTCTTCGAAAAAGCGCGAGAAATCGACCTCGATGCCTACGACAATCCGCAATTCTACAACGACTACATCATGGCAATAAACGAAAGCGACAATCAAATCGACAAAATCCTGATGACAATGGAACATTTTGTAGGTGCGGCTACGCGAGTGGTACTTGCGGGCGGGTTTTTCATATTTGTGGACCCGATTTCGTTTATATTTGTGTTTGCGTCGTTTGGGCTGCAATTTTTACTGGAAACGGCAGTAAACAAGCTAAACTTCAAAATCCGAATGCAAAAGAATCCTATCGAGCGCAAATTCCAATACATTAACCGCGTGTTTTACCTGCCCGACTACGCAAAGGAGCTGCGCCTAAACCCCGAGGCCGCCGACCGCCTACAGCGCGAGCATACACAAATAAACAACGAGCTACAGACGATTGACGAGACATACGCAAAAAAACTCACCGTCTTGGGCTGGCTGCGCCGCTACGTTGTCGGCAACTTTATTTTTAACGCGCTTTATATGGCGTATCTGGTATTAAGCGCGGCGGTGCTTGGGCGGATTTCCATGGGCAACGTCGTTATTTTCCATGGCACGGCGCGGCGACTAAGCTACGGAATGACCGATATGTCGCGCACATTTACAGACATCGCGGACATCAGCCGCTACGTGGAGCGCATAAACATATTTTTGGAGAAAAAGCCACAAATCGTAAGCGAAAAAAACCTCCCCGTTCCCAAAGAAAACGCCGCAGAAATCGAGCTAAAAAACGTATCCTTCCGCTACTCCGAAAACACTCCCTACGCCCTGAATAACGTAAGCCTAAAAATAAAATCCGGCGAAAAAGCCGCAATAGTAGGCTACAACGGCGCAGGAAAATCCACTCTGGTAAAACTGGTAATGCGCCTATACGACCCAACCGAAGGCGAAATCCTACTAAACGGCACAAACATAAAGGACTACAATCTGGAAGAATACCGCCGCGCAGTAGGCGTAATCTTCCAAGACTACAAAATCTTTGCGGCAACCGTCCGAGAAAACATCCTGCTGGACATAGCAGACGAAGCCCACGCCGACGTAACCCCCGCTCTACAGCAAGCAGGCTTTACCGAAAAGCTTGCCTCCCTCCCACTAGGCACGGAGCAACCCCTAACCACAGAATTTGCAGAAAACGGCGTAAACCTCTCCGGCGGCGAAGCCCAAAAGCTGGCGATAGCCCGCGCATTCCACAAGCACTCGCCGCTTATCATCCTGGACGAGCCATCCAGCGCACTGGACCCCATCGCAGAATACCACTTCAACCACGCAGTAGCGGCGAGTTCAATGAGAAGCGGTCTCGGCGGAACGGCATCCGAAAGTGTACTTTCGGGCGTTCTTGCCGCGACAGACGAGGCCGATTTCGAATTAACTCGCCATACCACCGCCGACAGCGAAAAAACAATGGTCTTCATATCCCACAGACTATCCACCACACGCATAGCCGATACAATCTTCCTAATGGAAAACGGCCAACTTGCCGAACAAGGCAACCACAGCGAGCTACTAACCCAAAACGGCAAATACGCCGAGATGTGGAACGCACAGACGTCGCGGTATCTAAAATAGATAGACTTATAAAAATACGCTGTATAAATTGCCTTACAACAAAGAAAGTAAGTGCATATCATGGCTATCGAGATTAAGAGCATTGAAAAAATGAAAGCACTAATCGAAGAATCAAAATATTCAAAGACCCACCTCCCGACGGGCAATAAAAAACACCCTGCATATGCAAGGCGTTCTAAACGCTAAATTTTTATTTTATACTGCCGCTGCCGCATAAGCGGGTTTGCGGGCTGGCGTTAACGGCTCATTGTTGCGTTGCCATTTTTCCCGATATTGATTAAGGCTTAACATATTAGCACCCATATCGTCATCATGGTCTTCTCTTTGGAGGGGGTCATCTTCCCACTTGCAGGTTTTGCAAATATCAAATTCTCCTACGTCCGGTAATGTTCTTTCCCCGCAACAAGGGCAAGCATGGAGTGTATTCATTTTGCAGCCTCCTTTTCATCACGAATTCGCAATCTATCAAATCGCTCCTGTTCCCCGCGAAAAGGAAACATCGTCTTTATACATCTTCCGTTAAATCCTGTGGCGTAGTCATTGGTGGTTTTATTCCAGCGGACAACTTTGCCGTTTGACAGTTCATATCCGGCAATGTCACCATCAACTTCTTTTTGCAACAATTCAAGTGCCTGCGCCTCATACTGCTCTACATTGAGAGAAGTATAATGCCCTTCTTCCTGCCGCCGCGCCAAATGTTCAGCGGCAGAATCGCTCTCGAATCCACGTCCAAATGTGGCGTTGCTTTTAGTTTGCCCCATTTGGGCGGCATTATTATCATCTTCCATAATATTATTCCCCACCTCGCCTTGCAAATTCCCTTCACCGTCCACGGGAACAGCCGCACCGTTAATGGTAATCCATTTTTGTGCGTTGGCATTGTGGTGTGTTGGTGCTGTGGTGCTTTCGTTAAGTTTACCAAACAAATCGGGTTTCATCAACTGCAAAATTTTAAGTGATTCGGCGAACGGCTCAAAAAAGTGTAGCCCACGGATGTCTGCGGATAGGTCTATCCACATTGGGCTACTTATTTCGTCGCTTGCACAGTTCGGCACACCAAAAAAGCCTCTGCAAAGGTACAGGCAACCAAACCAAAAATATAATTGTGTGCTTGTTTTGAAAACCCCTTGAAAACAAAAGAAAAACACCCCTCAACGGGAGTGTTTCCCTGTCGAGCGTACTTCGCTCGACCTTACGACCCAGAAGGGACTCGAACCCTCGACCTCCGGCGTGACAGGCCGGCGCTCTAACCAACTGAGCTACTGGGCCACGAGGGGTATATTACACTTTTGGATTGTGCTTGTCAATAAATATTTTTCAATCGCATATTTTTGCTCATTCTGCCGGGTTGGGGGTACATTTCGCCCGGTTCCGGGGGTTTTTCGCTAAGGCGTTCGAGCTGTAGGCGGATGGTGGGCGGCTCTTTTGCAAAGAGAGAATTCTGGTTATAAGCCGCGAGGATTAGATGATTCATATGCTCAAAATCAAGCTCGTGCAAGTGGCTG
Source organism: Defluviitaleaceae bacterium (assembly GCA_009786685.1). Taxonomy (GTDB): domain Bacteria; phylum Bacillota; class Clostridia; order Lachnospirales; family WQUN01; genus WQVC01. The sequence continues at coordinate 7,457 of WQRQ01000025.1, read as the reverse complement.
TCATCTGCGGGTGGCTTTGGATTTTTGGATTTTGCGGCGCGCTTTGCGGAGGGATATTCTGCAAAGCGGTTTTCTATTTTATCATGGAAAAAGCTGTAGTCGTCGTTATTTTTTAATTCGAAATAATGCGTAATTTCGTCGTAAAGCTCGGCAAGCGTAAAATTATCGGGTACATGAAGGTGCATCCAAACCGAGTTATCCGCCTCCAGTCGCACTCTAAATGTATAAATTAAACGCGGCAGCTTGCCGCCAAAAGCCAGCGGCGACAAAAATGTTGCCATCTCAACAAATGTTTTAAGCGATTCATCATCTACAAAAATCGTGTCTTTCATATTTTCAAATTGCAGCTCACTTGCGTCAAAGTAATTTTCCTTATTCTTAGCAATCCCCAGCACCTCAAGCCCAAGGTCGGTAAGAGTATAGCTACTGCAAGGCGCGAAAAACGCAACAAAGGCCTCCTCAGGGTCTTCGCATACATTAATATAGTCCTTGACTTCCTCCGAAAACGCAAACGGCAGCGCGTAAAGAGGCCTGATAAGCCTCAAAAAATGCCCAAACGGCGTAAAAAAGAATCTGTCCAGCACAATACCCATCACAAAAGTACCCGACAAAAGCTCCATATCCACGCCAAAATGGTCGGGCGACATGCCATCAGGCACAGGCATATTGCCGATTTCCAGCAAATCGTCTATATCATAGCCCATCACTTCAAACACACGAGCAAAAATCTCATCCGTCTCCAGCGGGTGCGTAAGCAACGACCGCACAAAGGACTCCGTAAAAATATGCTCGGGCATAGGAATAGAATTCCCCAGTCCCCAAGCAGTCATTTGCACCGCAGCGTCAATAATATCACGCAACAAATCCTCATCAGACTGCCCCAAAATATCCACACTCTTCTTAGAAAGCTGCATTCGCTGCACATAAAGCGACGGCACTTTGGACAGCATCTTCATCCAAACCGCCAGCTCCAGCAAAAACGAGGCATAATGCGGGTCATTAATACTCAAAAACTCCGCAACCTCCAAGGCCTGCGTATCCGTAAGACAATTATTCTCATGCAAATCAATATGCGGCACACAATAATCCATCAAAAGCCGCATATCCGCCACGGCAGGATGGTCTTCCAAGGTATACTCCACCACACGCAAATCCACGCCCTGCACCTTAGAAGGCGTTCGCAAAACAGCCACAGGGTACTTATCCCGCGCCTCCCCAAAATGCGCCCCGATACACTCAGCCAAATTTGCAGGAGAAAGAGGCGTATGCTCCACCAAAGTAGCATAATACCCCCGCCGATGAATCGCCTGCAAATAAGGCAAAACCCGCCGCCGCTTTTTATTATTTGCGGTACGGTAGGCCTCCATAAAGCCATCCTCAAAGAGATTATGCAGCGTATTTATATACTTTATATAGTTTTCTTCCACAAAAATTGCCAACTTTCTAAAATTTGTCATTGCTTTTCTTGATTGTAACAGATATGTTGTTGTAAAATCAAATTAATCGTGCGGGGAGTTTTGGAAGCCGACGCGGTTTTGCCTAAACGGGAATGGGGTGTCGTGCGTCTCCGGGATTATCATGCGCGGCCGTCACGGGGAAATCCCCCCGCTGCTAGAACCTCCGGCCAACCGCTGCGGGGGGAATTCCCCGCGCCGGCCTACATGGTAGGCGGGCTACTACGCTAGAAGGCAAAACCGCGTCGGCTTCCGCACGCTCGCACAAAAATATAGTACATTTTCGTGCGGGGGTGGAGAGCGGCGTTACTTTTCCTGTATAGATGTTTTTGATAAAAGCGGTGCAGCCCGTGTAGTTACCGGGGTTTCGGGTGTTTACCATTTTATGGTTGATGTTTTGGGCCAAACCTCTCAAAGCCTCCCAGACACTGGACTGCCTAAGGTTTTTCATCGACACAATCACCCTCGCCCAACACTAACCAAATTTCCGTCGGATGCTCGCCGTGCGTGGTTATTTTGCCGCCCAAAGGGGTCGCCCGATAACCCATGTAGTCCATCTCGGGGAATTCCCCCCGCAGCGGTTGGCCGCCAGGTTCTAGCAAGGTCGAGCGAAGTGCGCTCGACATAGCGGGGGGATTTCCCCGCGATGGACGCCCACGATAACCAATCGGGCGCACTCACTATAACCCCGCCAAAAGCAAAATAACCACGCACGGCGAAACGAACCAAGAAATACTTTCTAAAGAGGAGCAAGATATATGGGAACAATGACACAAGACCTACTAGAGCATGACGTAAAACTAAAAGCCCCAAGCATGTACGCTGTGGTAATCCACAACGACGACGTAACCACGATGGAGTTTGTGACAGAAGTCCTTGTGAGTGTTTTCCATAAAACGCCACCGTCGGCGGCGGCTCTTATGATAGAAGTCCATGAGCTTGGGCATGGTGTGGCCGGGGTGTACGTTTACGATATTGCGGTGACAAAAAAGTCACAGGCCGATATAATGGCAGCGGAGCGGTGTTTTCCGTTAAAACTTACGATTAGGGAAGAAGGCGTTTAGCGTGAAGCTTGATAATCTAACCAGTCAGATATATGTGGTGGCGGTTAACGAGGCGCGGCTGCACGGGCATGAGTATATTATGCCGGAGCATTTTTTGTACAGCGCGTTGATGTTTGACGACGGCAAGGAGCTTGTGGAGAGTGGCGGCGGAAATCTTGAGACTATTATTGTAGAGTTAAACGACTTTTTTAATGAGCAGCTACCGCGGATACGCAGTACCGCCGCGCCCATGGAAAGCTTTGCGTTTAACCAGATGGTGGATTTGGCGGCGGTAAATGCGCGTAATGCGGGCAAATCGCAGGTTACGATGATGGAGTTTTTGTTGGCGATTTTCTCGCTGCGAGAATCGTTTGCACAGTATATTCTTGCCAAAAACGGCGTTGGTAAACAGGTAATATTGGATAATATGGGTAATGTGCCGCAGGTTGCGGAGGAGAAGGATAAGCAGGAGGTTGGTGTAGACAAGCATCTTTCGCAGTATACGGTGGATTTGGTGGCGGCGGCTAAGGCCAAAAAGCTTGACCCGCTGGTGGGGCGCGAAGATATTTTGGAACGCACCGTCCATGTACTGTGCCGCCGCTTAAAAAATAATCCGGTGCATGTAGGCGACCCCGGGGTAGGGAAGACGGCTATCGTGGAAGGCCTCGCGCAGCGTGTTGCAAGCGGCGATGTGCCTGCGTCGCTTAAAAATGTAAAGATTCTGCGTGTGGACATGGGTGCGCTTGTGGCGGGCACGCGTTATCGCGGTGATTTTGAGGAGCGGCTTGTAAAGCTGCTGGAGGCTGTGGCAAATTTAAAAAAGCCGATTTTGTATATCGACGAGATTCATACAGTGGTGGGGACGGGCGCGGTATCGGGCGGCAGCATGGACGCTACGAGCATAATAAAGCCGTATCTTTCTCGCGGAGAAATCCGTTTTATCGGCTCCACGACCTTTGAGGAATACAAGAAGCACTTCGAAAAAGACCGCGCATTGGCGCGCCGCTTTGCAAGAATCGACATTTCCGAGCCAAGCGAAGAAGAATGCGTCCGTATTCTGCAAGGTCTTCGCCCAAACTACGAAAAATTCCACGGCGTAAAATACGCCGACGATATCTTGGAAAAAATAGTCGCGCTAAGCACAAAGCACATGAACGACCGCTTTTTGCCCGACAAAGCCATCGACACGATGGATGAGGCGGGTGTTTTTGCGCGTCTAAATTTTCAAAAACCGTATACCGTCACCGAGGCGGCGGTGGAGCGAGTAGTCGCCCGCGCCGCAAAAGTCCCGGAAAAAAGCGTTGCGGCAAACGAGACGATTGCCCTGCAAAATCTTTCCGAAGACCTATGCAGCCGCGTTTTCGGCCAAGAAGAAGCCGTACAAAGCATAACCCACGCCATTCACTCATCCCGCGCAGGCCTAAACGAGCCGGACAAGCCCGTAGCAAGCCTACTATTTGTAGGTCCTACAGGTGTCGGCAAAACCGAGGTAGCAAAGCAGTTATCAGAGTTGCTTGGGATTAATTTGTCTCGCTTCGATATGAGTGAATACCAAGAAAAGCACGCCGTAGCTCGCCTAATAGGTTCGCCTCCCGGCTATGTAGGCTACGAAGAAGGCGGCCTGCTCACCGACGCAATCCGCAAAAACCCGCACTGCGTCCTGCTCCTCGACGAAATCGAAAAAGCCCATCCCGACATACTAAACGTGCTGCTGCAAGTAATGGACTACGGCTCACTAACCGACAACACAGGCAAAAAAGCCGACTTCCGAAACGTAATCATAATAATGACCTCAAACGCAGGCGCACGAGAAATGACCCGCCAAACAATAGGCTTTAGCGGCGACTTGGACGCCGCCGCCGCAGACAAGGCCGTAGAAAAAATCTTCAGTCCCGAGTTTCGCAACCGCCTCGACGCGGTAATCCGCTTTAAATCCGTAGACAAAAAAATGGCTCTTAAAATAGCCAAAAAATCCTTGGACAAGCTGGCCAAAAAGCTTGCGGCAAAAAACATCACCTTCACCGCAGGCAAGACCGCTCTCGACCAAATAGCAGCCAAAGGCCTTTCGGAAACCTACGGCGCACGCGAAATCATTCGCCTCGTAGAAAACGACATAAAAAAACTCTTGGTAAACGAAGTCCTCTTCGGTGAGCTAAAAAACGGCGGCATATGTAAGCTAACCTTCACAAGCGGGGAGTTTAAGGTTAGCATAAGAGAAAATATATAACCCGGTCACTTTAAAATGCGGTAAGCTCCTGCATAATGCCTGCTACGCCGTCACTTACGGTATGTGCCGTCATGGTTTTTATATATCCTTCGCGGTCGTTGTATAGGGACGCTACGGCTTCTGTTAGGGATTGTGCTGTCATTTTTTCTTCCGATAACACTCTTGCGAAGCCTTGCTTTTCAAATGATTCCGCATTTTGTATCTGGTCGCCGCGGCTTTTTCCTTTTGGAAGAGGGATTAGCAAATGCGGCTTTTTTAGTGCAAGCAATTCGAAGATGGTGTTAGCACCTGCGCGGGAGATTACTACATCTGCGGCGGCCAGTACATCCGCCATTTTGTCGTTCAAATATTCAAACTCCACGTAATTTTCATCTTTTATGCCTGCGAGATTTCCCTTTCCGCAAAGGTGGATTATTCTAAATTTTTGCGTTAGCTGCGGCAAGGCCTCACGCACGCAGGCGTTAATTGCCGTTGCGCCTTGGCTGCCACCTGTTACCAGCAAAACGGGCTTTCCGCCGATTTCAAAGCCTGCCGTTTTTATTCCGTATAAGCGGTCGCCGTCCGATAAGCTTTGGCGGATTGGTGTACCCGTAAGTACCGCTTTTTTTCGCATTTTCTGCGGCAAAAAGCCTATTGTCTCGGGGAAGGAGACGCAGATTTTATTCGCAAAGGGCATTACGAGTTTATTTGCGAGGCCGGGTGTGATGTCCGACTCGTGGATTATTGTGCGTACGCCGCATAGCCGCGCCGCCGCAAGCACAGGCACTACCACAAAGCCGCCCTTGGAAAAAATAATGTCGGGCTTTATTTTTTTTATCAATTTTAATGCGTCGCCCAGCCCCTTCGCTACGCGAAAGATATCCGTTATGTTTTTTAAGTCAAAATACCGCCGCAGCTTTCCCGAGGAGATTCCGTAAAACGGTAAGCCTGCGGCTTCTGCGAGGTCACGCTCCGGGCCTGTGTGGCTTCCGACGTAGTGGATTTCAAAGCCCTCGGCCTTTAGCGCAGGCACAAGCGCGAGGTTTGGGATAACATGTCCGGCGGTTCCGCCGCCTGTTAAAATTATTTTTTTCATCTAATCACCCATCTATGTTATAATCCGGATTATATCAGAAGTTTGGAGGGTGAAAATGAAAATTTTGTATATTTATGGGAGCGTCGCAAGCTACGACCACGGGCTGGGAAATCTGATAAAGCGCACAAAAGCCGTTTTCGAAGAACTGGAAGCGGAAACAGAAACAATCGACCTTGCCGCGCTGCACCCGCCATACTACGACGGTGACACAACAGGTGCAATGGACGGCGTTTTCGAAAAAATAAGGCAAGCAAGCGGCGTAGTTTTTGCGACAACGGCGCAGGTTTTCGCGCCTACCGCGCTTATGCAGTCGTTTCTGGAATACTTGGAGCATACCGAGTATGCCGACATTTTAAAAGGAAAGCACTGTATGCTGATGGTGTTGTCACGCGAGGGCGGCGAAAAATCTGCGCTGGATTATCTCACAAAAATTGTGCAGCATTTTGGTGGATATGCGGCGGCAAAAATAGGGCTTAAAGCCCCGCATTTAAGCACCCTTGATGAAGGCACAACAGGTGATTTTGCGGACAGCATAACCGAGGATTTTTACAGAGCGGTGCATAAAAACCGCCAATACATCATCCCAACGGATTATGTAGCGGGCGTTACCGCGCCGCCGCCGACTGCAACAGAAGCCCCTGCCGAAGCCCCCCAAGAAGCCCCACCGACAAAGCCCGAGCCAAGCAAATTAACCCCCTTCTCCGACACGGAAGAAAAAGAAATCGACGAGCTATCATTCCTATTTTCGAAGAAATACACAAAAGACCCGATTTTATCGGAAGGCGCGGACGCATTTAACGCACTCACCGCGCCAAAAGCACCTCCGCTTATGACAGAAGTACCTGCATTTGTCCCGGAAGGCAATCCGTTCGCGCCTATGTCCGCGCCTGCCGCCGCCCCCGCTAAGCCCGACACCACAGAAATCGAAAAGCTCACACGTGATATCCCAAAATATTTTCAGTCGTCGCTTTCGGCAGGGCTGCAAGCGGTGATTCAGTTAAATATTTCCGGGGACGAAAAATTTGACGGCTTCCTGTACATTCACAGCACAGAATGCACCTACACCGAAGGCACAGCCCCCGCACCCGATATCACGATAATGGCCGACACCACCATCTGGAAGGAAGTCCTGAGCAACAAAACCACGGCACAAAAAGCCTTTATGATAGGCGGTATAAAAGTGCGCGGCGACTTTGTATTACTCACCAAATTTGACACGCTGTTTAACTTCCCGGACGCATAAGGATGGGAACGGTTGATATCTTAGGCATCCCGTTTGCCAATCTAACGCAGGCCGAAGCCGTAGAAAAAATTTTAGGCCATTTGGGCGAAACCTCAAACCACATAATCGCAACACCAAACCCGGAGGGGGTTATGCAAGCACGCCGCAACCCCGCCTTTTTCGAGGCTTTAAGCAATGCCGACCTGTCGCTTGCCGACGGAACGGGCATTGTGATGGCCTCTGTTTTTTTGGGGCAGCGTCTGCCCGAGCGGGTACGCGGTGTAGATACGATGTTCGCGCTGCTGGAAAAAATATCGAGGGGCAAAACCGCCCGCACCGCGTACTTCTTAGGAGGCGCACCGGGCGTTGCAGAAAAGGCAAAAGAAAACATGGAGGCGCGGTATTCCAATTTTAAGGTCATAGGCTACCATAACGG
>WQRQ01000024.1 GCA_009786685.1 Defluviitaleaceae bacterium | reverse complement strand
CGTCCTACATATTATTTGCCTAAGATTTTGGATTGTGGGTTGGCGGGGGGTGTTTCGGCGGATACTTTTGTGGGGATTCCGCAGGGGGCTTTTGTTTTTGTGGTTAGCCCTACTTATGAGGGGTTTGTTTCCGATATCGCCGCCATTGCGCAGGTTGTGCATGGGCGTGGTGGGGTGATTGTTGTGGATGAGGCGCATGGGGCGCATTTTTCTTTTCATAATTATTTTCCGCAGTCGGCCTTGGCACAGGGCGCGGATATTGTGATTAACAGCTTGCATAAGACACTGCCTGCGGTGTCTGGCTGTGCGGTTTTGCATGTGAATGAACGTGTGGATACGGAGCGGTTGCGGTTTTTTATCAACGCGGTGCAAACTACAAGCCCCTCGTACGCGTTAATGGCGGCGTGCGACTTTATGCTGGAAAAATTATGGGGCAACCCGGAGTTGTTTGAAAACTATGTACGGCGGCTGAAAAATGCGCGTGAGGAACTAGCGGATTTGCTCGTGGAAGAAGAAAAAAAAGACCCCGGGAAGCTACTGTTAATGCATGATGGAACGCTTTTGGTCAAAAAAACAAAAATTGAATTTGAAATGGTAAACGAGCGATTTGCACTTGCAATGACTTCTGTGGCGGACACGGACGAGGGCTTTGCGCGGTTAAAAAAAGCGGCGGCGAAATTTTCAATTGGCGGCAAATTGCCGCCTGTTGGATTTTCTCCGGCCATTCCCGAAGCGGTGCTTACCCCGCGAGAAGCCATGAGCCGCCAAACCGAAATCATCCCCGCCGACAAAGCCATAGGCAGAATCTCCGCCGAGCTAATCGCGGAATATCCGCCGGGGATAGCGATAGTAGCACCGGGCGAGCGGATGATAACAACGAGGATTAATAAACCTTGCGTTCGCGTGGTAAAATAAATGAAGATTTGCCAAAGGAGTGCGGAGCATGAATGAATTATCTAATCCAATAATTTTGGAAATCAAGCAGGTCTTGCAAACTGCGCAGCAGAATGTGGCAAAACATTTAAACGCTGAATTGCTAAACACCTATTGGAGTATCGGACGTATTATCGTGGAGCATGAGCAGAATAATAATGCACGTGCCGATTATGGAGCTAAGACACTAAAAGAATTGTCTAAAATCCTGACTACAGATTTTGGTAAGGGTTTTTCGCGTTCAAATTTACAAAATATGCGTAGCTTTTATCTTTCATATTCAAAAATGCCAGACGCGTCTGGCATTTTAACATGGTCGCATTATTGCGAGTTGCTTTCCATTTCGGACGATAGCAAACGCAGTTTTTATGAAAAAGAAACGGTAAATTCGCGGTGGTCGGTTAGGGAGCTAAAACGGCAAATAGGCACATCACTTTTTGAGCGATTGCTGCTTTCCGAAGGAAAAACAAACAAGGAAACGGTGCTATCCCTCGCGCAGCATGGAGTAGAAATATCCAACCCCTCCGACATAATAAAAGACCCGTATGTATTCGAGTTTTTAGGAATCCCCGAAAGCAAACCCATGCTGGAAAACGATTTGGAAAAGGCACTGGTGCAGCAAATCGAAAAATTTTTGCTGGAACTGGGCAGGGGGTTTATGTTTGTGGGTACACAGCAGCGTGTTACTCTCGGCAACACTCACCGCTATGTGGATATGGTATTTTACAATAAAATTCTTAGGGCTTATGTGCTTATAGAATTAAAAACGGTAAAATTTCTGCCGGAAGCTGTCGGGCAGTTAAACGCTTATTTAAACTATTACAATGCGGAAGTCAATGACGAAACAGACAATCCCCCAATAGGAATTATCCTATGCACCGACAAGGAAAGCGTAGACGCGGAGTACGCGCTGGGCGGTTTGTCCAACAATATTTTTGCTTCGCGATATACTTATTATATTCCTAATAAAGAAGAGCTAATCGCACAAGTTGAAACGGTTATAAAAGCATGGCACGAAAAAGCCTAGGGCTTAGATAACCTCTGTCGCCTTCTTCAGCCAGTCATTTTCTGCGTTGGTTAGGTGGGGCGAAAGGGTTTCGTAGGTGCGTTTGTGGTAGGCGTTTAGCCAGTCGCGTTCGATTTGCGTTAGCAATTCTGTGGCGATGGCTTCTTTATTTATGGGGCAGTGGGTCAGTGTTTCGAATTCCAGGAAAACACCGTCGGCTGTTTTTTCTTTTTCTTTTACGGCGATGATGTTTTCTATGCGGATTCCGTAGTGACCTTCTTTGTAGGCGGCAGGCTCGTTTGATATTATCATTCCCGGGGCCAGCTCTACGGGGTTGTATTTGTTTGCGATATTATGCGGGCCTTCGTGGACGCCCAGGCAGTAGCCCAGGCCGTGGCCTGTGCCGTGGCGGTAGTTTTTGCCGCTTTCCATTAGTGGCATACGCGCCAAAATATCCAGCGCGGAGCCTGTTGTGCCTTTTAGGAAAACCGCACGCGACAACGCGATATTGCCCTTTAGCACCAGCGTGTAATTGCGTTTCATCTCGTCGGTGATTTTGCCTAGCGGGATGGTGCGGGTGGTGTCGGTAGTGCCGTCGAGGTACTGCCCGCCCGTGTCGATTAGGTAGAAGCCCTCGGGTCGTAATTCTTCGCCTGCGCCGTCACAGTTATAATGCGATAGCGCGGCATTTGCACCATATGCGGAAATCGTATTAAAGCTGTCGCATAAATAATGCTTCTGTTCCCTGCGAAATTTTTGCAAAACGTCGGCAATCATACCCTCGGTTATCGGTGGCGAGGCTGTGCCTACACCTGCATTCTCCAGCCAGTGCAGCATTTTTACCATTACTACGCCGTCTTTTATATATGCGTTGCGGATGTTTTTTAGCTCGTGCGGGGTTTTTACCGCTTTTAACAGAGTGATGATATCCGCTTCGGGTTTTACTGTGTTTTGGTTTTCGGCGGAGAGTAAAACATTTGTGGTGTTTGGATTGTAATAGATGTTTTTGATGTCAAATGTTTTCAAAAACATGGGCAGCGCGTCGTAATCGTACAGCGTAAACCCACGTAAGTCCACGTCGGTAACCTTCGCGCCGTTTACAAAAACGAAGGCCTCGCTTTCCGTAATCAGTGCGTATGCGTAAATTACGGGCAGGCTTTTTATATCATCCCCGCGGATGTTTAATAGCCACGCAATGCTGTCCAGCGCGGTGACAAGGTATGCGGGTATTTTTTGCTCCTTCATTTTTGCGCGTACCTCTGCGAGCTTTTCCGCAGAAGTTTTACCCGCAAATTCTATCGGGTGCGAAAATGCCTTCCCTGTGGGAAGCGGTGGGCGGTCTTGCCAAATCATTCCCACTAAGTCGTCGTATTCGTAAGTAATATTTTTGCTGTCCAAAAATTTTTTTATGCTCTTAAAAGAAGTCGCCGTTACCGTGCGCCCGTCGAAGCCGAGTTTTCCGCCGTCGGGTAGATTGTCCTGTAAGTATTTTTGGTAGGTGGGTACGCCCGGCTCTTCCATTTTGAATAGCTTGATTCCGCTGCCCGCGAGTTCTTTTTCTGCTTGGATAAAGTATCGCCCGTCCGTCCAAAGCCCTGCCTCTGTCGGCGTTACCACCACCAGACCGCAAGACCCCGTAAAGCCGCTTATCCACTCGCGTCCGCGCCAAAAATCGGCTACATACTCGGTGGCATGTGCGTCGCCGCTCATTATTAAATAGCCGTGTATGCCGCGCTCGGCCATGGCGGCGCGTAGAGCGGCGATTTTTTCCGTCGTTTTCATTAGCGTGCCTTCCTTAGTGGTTGTTTTTGTGGTGGGGCTGGGGGTGCCAGGGTTAGGATGTTTTCTGCCTCGGGTGCGTTTTTTGCGTCAAAGCTTTTTACAAATTCTTCGAGTTCCTTTTGGGCTTTGTCGAGGTCTTCTTTTAGCTTGTCCCGCTCGGTTGTTATCTCTTTGTACGCCGCGTCCAGCTTTTGAAATTTGTCCAGCGTTTTGTGATAATCGTCTGCGATGTTAAGCGCGATTAATAAGCTGCGTACATGGTCGTCGATGGCCGCCGTTACGCTTTTGGATTTTATTTCTTCGATTTTTTTGTCGGTGTAACGCGCTATGCGTTGCAGGTAATCTGCCTGCTCGCCCGATTTTAAGGTTATTATTTCTCCGCCGATTACTACATCTACTTTGTTTTCCATGTCTTTTACCTCCTGATGTCTTGTAAGTATCGTGGTACAAGTGGCATACTGTTTGCGGTTTTTCCTGTTTTTCTTATATGAGAAAGCAATGACGCAAGGGTATCATTATGCAGTGCAAGGCTACGTTTTTCGTCGGGTAGAAACATGAAATCCCCGGTTAAAATAAGCTCGTAGTCCTCGTGGTCGTATCGCCACGGGATGAAGCTTTTGCCGAATTCCAGATAAAGCTTGTCCGCCTGCTCCAGTCCTTTGTATGTCATGTTGCCCGAGTAGTAAAAGGGTGTGTCGAGTTGTTTCAGCAGGTACATAAACGCGGCATTGTGTCCGCTTGTTGGGCAAATTATCGTGGCGTTTTCTGTGCATAGTTTTGCGAAAATCAGTGGGTCTTCCACGATAAAGATTTTTTCGCCAAAATCGTCTAATTTGGGGTTGATGTACAGGTTTTCCAATGTTAATACTCTCGCCTGCGATTTGCCTGCGGTTTTTACAGTAACGCCGCTTAACATCCCGCAGGAAATCAGCTTTGCCCGCAGATGCAGACTTATGCAGTCTTCTATGGCTTCCGGCGCGGGCTGCTTAAATTTGCTTGCCAGTGCCTTTAAAAATAATTGGCCGTGAGGGCTTGTAAAATCCAGCGCGTTTTCCGCGTCCATGTGTTTTATTGAAAATTCGGACAGAGTTGTGTATTCGTCCTTCATCGTATTAATGATTTTTGCCACGGTGCTTATCATGGTTAAAACTTTTTCCGCGCTTGTTATATATTGCTCCGCCCATGGGCGGTATGCGCGGCGTGTTTGCAGGGAAATTTCTTTTACCCACTGCTCGGCCGCCGTGCCTTCGAACTTTGGAAAAACTTCCGATAAAACCATAGCGGAGAAAGTGCCGGGCTTATTAACCTTTGGCGGCTTTATGGGCTTGCCTGCGTATGCCGATAAAATATTTTCCAGCGGTATGGTTGTGCCGAAGTTTTTATGCACTTGACGCTCGAAATCCGCAAGGCTTATTCTGATTAACGCTTGGTCGTAGTAGTCGCGTTTAAAGAATTCCGAAATCACGGTTTCTTCTTCCGTGCTTGGCTCGGAAAGCCGCGCCGCACCAAACACCCTGTTGTGCTGCATGTATACATCCAGCATAGCAGCAAGCAGCCGTTTAAAGCCGGGCTTTTGTCTGAAAAATTGTATGATGTTTTGTAATTCTGTCTCCATAATTTTCTCCGTTGACATTTTCTTAAATTATGTCACAAAATTGTAATCTTTTCAAGGTTGCGATGCGTATATATAAACCATGGATAAAAAAACCTTGGAATATCGGCTTAAAAGGGGAATAATCAAGGACCTGCACGCAAGGGGTTTAATAAGTAAAAAACAAATGGAACAAGCCCTAAAGCAGTCGGAAGCGGGTGCAAAAAAATGCTGAAGGTAACCGCATATTGCCGAGTGTCTACCGATAGCACCGACCAAAAGAATTCCTTGGCAAACCAAGAGCAGTTTTTTATGGAATACATAAATGCCTACGACGGCTGGCAGTATACTACGATGTATGTAGACGAGGGCTTGTCGGGTACATCCACGCGCAAGCGCGAGGGCTTTAACAGAATGCTCGACGACGCCCATGAGGGGGTTTTTGGGTTGATTCTTACAAAGGAGGTTAGCCGATTTTCGCGCAATACGATTGACACGCTAAAATACACTCGCGAGCTGAAGGAAATCGGCGTCGGCGTGATTTTTATAAACGACAACATAGACACCCGAGAATCCACGGATGAGTTTCGCCTAACGATAATGGCAAGCTGCGCACAGGAAGAAGCCCGCAAAGTATCCGAGCGGGTAAAATGGGGACAAAAACGGAGCATGGAAAATGGAGTAATCTTTGGGCAAAAAACCTTGGGGTATCGCAAGGTAGGGAAAAGTAAACTGGAAATAATCCCGCACGAAGCCGAGACAATACGCAAAATTTTCCAAGCATATATAGAAGGCGAAGGCCTAAACACCATAGCCCAAAAGCTGGAGCAAGAAAGCACCCCAACCGCCTACGGCAAAAAAACATGGGACGCCACCGCAATCCAACGGATTTTAAAAAACGAAAAATACTGCGGCGACCTAAAGCAAAAAAAATTTATAACGCCGGATTTTTTAACACATAAAACAAAGCGCAACAAGGGCGAGGAGGAATTTGTAACGCTCCGCGATATCATACCTGCGATAATTTCGCGTGATGTTTTCGAGACAGCACAGGCAGAAATCGCCCGCCGTGCAAAAAGGCCAAACACCCGCTACACAAACCGACACGCCTTCTCGGGTAAGCTAAAATGCCACCTTTGCGGCAGCACCCTAGTAAGCCGAAGCACAAAAAAGCAAAAACGCTGGCGTTGTGCAAAGGCAATAAAAAAAGAATGCGCCGCAAAAATGGTTAACCAAAAAGTAATAGAGGCAGAGTTTTTGGAATGGTTAAAGCCAATGGTTAGCAAATTGTCGTCGGTCGAAAAAATTGTTTGCGACGTAATGGAGGCCATCCTAGCCACCCCAAACCCCCAAGCCAACGAGGAAAAAATAAAAAAAATAAAAGCCCGATTAGACTATTTAATAGAGCTACGCCTGGACGGCGAAATAACAAAACAGGAATTTTTGGAAAAACGTGAGCAGTTGCAAGAGAAGCTAAAAAGCCAAAAAAAAATTGCTACTGTCGAGCAATTTAAACCCGATATGGCAGCTATAAAAGACCGTATAACCGATATAGTAAGCGCAAAGGTTTTTAGCGAGGAGGTGGCGAGGGAGTTAATCAATAGTTATCTCCATAATTAAACGGGGACAGTTCTTTTGGCAAAAATCCTGTGTTTATGCGGGGTGGAGCGGTTTTATCAAAAACATCTAGCTGACAATAAATGGATATAGCGTACCCTGAACTCATTTATTCATTGCGGTTTTCCTATGTTGGCGTTTTAGGACACAGGGCATGGATAGAGTAAAGCAACTATTAACTTGACACTGTAAAGATTGTGCGTTACAATGTTTGCATCGTTAAGATGGGAGGCTGTTAAATGAGCGTTACTTCATATCATCATGGCGATTTGCGCACCGCTATGATTGAGAAAGGTATCGAGATGATTAACGAGCAGGGAATAAATACGCTTTCTTTAAGACAGTTAGCGGCAGCTTGTGGTGTCAGTCACGCAGCACCATACAGTCACTTTGCAAATAAAGATGATTTGCTTTCTGCTATTCAAAAACATATAACAGATAAATTTGTTTCAGTTTTAAGTGAAGCTTTGACTGGATTAAATGACACACCCGAAGGCTTGTTAAATATGGGGTGCGCTTATGTGATGTTCTTTGTGCGTAATCCGCAATATTTCCATTTTACATTTAATCGTATGAATTTACTAATTGACTTCGATGAAAATCCAAGCGAATATGAACCTTTTGAATTATATAAAGATACTATGTTGCATTTGTTAGAAAAAATAAATATCGCAAATGAATTATGGAGAAAAATAATCATAACACATTTATCCTTTGTACATGGGTTGGCTTCAATAGCGATAATGACGAGCAACGTCAACATTGAAGAATGGGAAGAAAATGTTTACGATATATTGTCAAAATCATATTTCTTGGGAGGTATGCAATGTTAGAAAACAGTTTATATACCCACTAATAGGTGTCGGGTGCATAGCTTTGATTTTTTATTAAAAAAGCATAAGAAAAATAAAATTGGGGGCAAATAAAAATGACAAATACATTAGTTTTACAAGACATTGATACAAATGGAATTGCCTTGAATAAAGAAAAATATACCATTTTTCAAGCAAGTCATGAAGTCAAGCCATGTTTGGGTTGTTTTGGTTGTTGGATAAAAACTCCGGGGAAATGTGTAATAAATGATAATGATAGCGATTTTGCGATAACAATACCCCATGTACAAGAAGTTATAATTATAAGTCAACTTGTATTTGGCGGTTTGTCACCCAATATAAAAGCTATTTTTGACCGCAGTATCGGTTTTATTCTTCCGTTTTTCTGTAATGTCAATGGCGAAATGCACCACAAGCAAAGATACAAGAAGCGTCCAAGCCTAAAATATTTATTATATGCAAATGTGATTTCAGACAAGGAAAAATCCACCGCTCAAAAACTTGCAAAGGCAAATGCCATCAATTTGGGCGCGGATAACCTTTCCGTCCACTTTTATCATTCCACGATAGAATTATTGGAGGACTTAAAATGAAAGTTTTATTTATAAATGGAAGTCCAAAAAGCGATAACAGCTCAAGTGAATTGTTAATTAACGCACTTCATAAGCTGTTAGGGAATTTGAACGAATACATTACTATAACGGCAATGAAGGCAAGTAAACAGGCTTTTCTTGATGGGGTTAGGGGTGCTGATGTAGCTGTCATTGTATTCCCGCTATATGTTGACGGAATACCGTCACATTTGCTTCGATTGCTTTGCGAAGTAAAGGACGAGTTAAAAAACATAAATCCAAATGTTGTTTTATATGCCATTGCGAACAATGGGTTTTACGAGGGAACACAAAATGCCTTGGCATTAAATATGATTCAGCATTTTTGCGACGCGGCGGGTATAAGGTGGGGGCAAGGGTTAGGCATCGGCGCAGGGGGTATGCTTAATTCTTCCCCAATCGGTATTGCCGTCCTCAAAAATATAGGTATTGCTTTGGAAACTTTGGCGGAAAACATAAATAAACAAATTTCGGGTGATGATTTGTTTGCACAACCTAATTTCCCCAAATTTTTGTATAAAACAGCGGCTCATTTTAACTGGATACAATCCGCGAAAAAGAATGGTCTAAAAAGAAATGATATTTATAAGAAACATTAGTTTTTGATAACATACAAAAGGGGGTGAGATATTTTGTATGGCTGATGTGCTGAAAGTCGAATGGCTACTTTATGTCACTAGCCGGAGGTTAATAACGCTCCATCGGAAGGGTTGAGTTTGTTGCAATTGCCGTTTTTTTTAACCATATCGTCTTTACAAAAACTCCGGCAAGTAACATGCACAACAAGAAAATTAAGAATTGAAACGGATTTGTAAAGGTTGTACGCCATACGAAAAAAAATGGCCACAAAAAAAATTCAAAAATTTGTTCCGGCAATGTAAGTATCGCGCCTTGGCTTGACAAAACAAAATTAGGACTGCCAACGGCGTTTATTCTTTGGAAATTATCCAAACTGATGCGACCCGACAATATAAAACTGCCGTAAAAAGCCGTAAGTGCCGCCCAATAAATGATGTAGACATAACATAGCAACCTTGATTTGATTTTCACCGTGATAACTAATGTTATAATCCACAAAAACAAAAGAATAATGCCCGACATCCAACTGTAAAATTCCATAGGTGGGTGGACACTCCACATATCCCAAAACCATATACAAAGAAGCGGGAATACGACAAGCGACAAAACAAGAATCACCGCCATTGTGCATATGTTAATTTGCCTTATGCTTTTAGTCATTTTATCTTCACCCCCAATATATTATAATCGATTTACTCCGATTGTACAAATGTATGTTGTCAGGGGGACAGTTCTCAAGACAACAATCCTGTGTTTATGCGGGTTGGAGCGGTTTTAGCCAAAACATCTACGGCGCAGTGAGCAGAGCGAACGCTTCCCGCGCCTCTACGGCGCAGTGAGCGGAGCGAACGCGCCAGCTGCCAATAAATGGGGTTTGATTAGTATACAAACTCGTATTCCACGATGCCGTCGGTGTGGTTGGTTATTATGTCTTTTATGCGCCAGTCTTCTCCGTCAAAATATGTCACGCGCTCCCGTGTTTGTAGTAGCATCGGCTCGCCGTCAATCAAATCGTAGCTTTTCCAAATATAAAGCCCGTGCGACATCCGAAAAACGGTGTGAATAAAACCCATACCATGCCAATGATTCCAACCCAAGGAAACAGTGCCGAAGTCACTTAGCTCCCGCAATCCCGTGTGCTCGGCAAACTGTCTTTCTTCTGCGTCCCAAATCCAGAAATGGTGTGGGTCGTTCATCAAAGAGCCTCCGGGTACTTTTCGCAAACCCATTATAATCGAGCCGCGTAGATACTCCACATGAAAATTTAACGGGTTAAAATCATTTGGGTGGGGTTGCCAACCAAAAAGTGGGGGATTCATATAGCTTGAGCCAAGCTCCGTAAATTCTTGTATTACCTCGCTGTTTATGACTGTTGTTTCTATGGTTATGTTAACGGTGTATACGTTTGTATTGTCGAGTATGTCCGGCACAAGATGTGCATGTTTTGTGACAACAAATCTTTCGGTTGCGCAATCGAAAACCTGCGAAAGCCCACGATATACTACGGAAAATACGCCGTCGTCATACTCGTACTCCAGTACATGATGACCACCGCTATAGCGATTGCCTACATAAATGCGTTGCCGCTCTTGGTCTGCGCCCAGCCATGCGGCATGGCCGATTTGTACCAACTGCTCGTGCAAAACAAATTGCTTTGCCGCAGAATCCCATAACCAAAAATATTCTTGTGCAAGCAAGCCGCCCGCGCCGTCCTGCCATTGCATAAGCCGCATATCCAAATATCCGTCAAAATTATAGTCATCAAAAGATAGCCCGCCGTTTACGTTGCGGGTGCTTTGTGTTAGCCCGTGGATTTCTTGGATAATCTCGCCGTTTTCATCTGCAATAAGGATGCTTACCTCTCTCGGCTCGGGAAACCATTGGAGATAGCCTTCCGGCATATAATCGCCCACTATGCGCGTAATTGTAAACTCGGGCATGTTGGGATGGATTTTTACTGTTTCGGGAAATCCCGTGTCGGGGGCTACCAAAGGCTGTCCCCACTCGTCTGCGGGGATTATTTCGACGGTGACTTCGTCGGTTTCGATATGCTCAACATGATGCGCCACATCATATTCAATACCTTCATCGCCACATGACGTCAAAAGCAATGCCGTAAGCGATATAAGAAATATTACCATACTATTTTTCATCCTCATCATCCTGTCTACCTACGATACGTTTGCAACACATCCATGATTTTCTTGGTTTTTACAAATGTAAGGCTTGTGCTTATTACCAAGGCGGGGACGTCGGGACGATTGCCAAATAATCCAATCGCTACATTTTTTGAGTTTTTGGTTGCAAATTTTACGTCCTCGGGTTTGTGCGCAAACACGGCTATATATCTATTGTTTGTAGCACCCACTATCCATTTGTCCAAGATTTCTAATTTGCGTACGTTGTACCATGGTATAAAATCGACCTTGTTTCCGTAGCCGTAAGGGATTGTTATCCCCTCGTTTGATATGATGACAATAGGCCGCCATATATCCGGGAGGAGATAATAAACCATGCCTGCACCAAAAAGCATGAGTGCGATAGTAAAAATAGTTTCTCCAATGCCCTCGGTAACGTGGATTAGTGCGTAGGTGCAGCCAATGGAAAATGCGGCAAATCCCATAATCATCACTGCAAGCAATACAGTCGAAATCGGCGAACGCCGTATTATAGTCTTTTTAATCATTTTGCTCCTCCTCATCCCTAAATTTTTCGTAAAGCTCCAGTGCTTCGAGCAGCTCCATGGGGTCGGTTGTCCATGCTTTTCTTACGTGGTTGTGGTCGAGGATTCTGTAGTGGGAAAATTTCCAGCGTTGCTGTACCACCCAGCCAAAGATTTCTGCTATGTTATTCCAAAAAACCTTGCCGCCCATGGTTTGTACTTCTATGTTTACGTTGCTAAAGCTTGTGCATTTTATGAAATTTTCCAGTTCGCGCTGGTCTTTGAACAGGGACTGCATTTTTTTGCGGATTGCGAAGTTGATATTGCTGTGATTATTTTTCAAGATAATCCCCTCATTTTCCAGAATTTTTATTGTGTCGATGTATCCCGCGTCCAGCCTGTTGCGGATTCCCTTTTCGGAAAAATCCAGAGCGCGTATGTTGAAAAAACCGCTTATGTCCCGCAGCGGTTTTATTATTTCGAAGTCGCAGTCGGGGTATCGGTGTTTGATGTCAATTCGTTTGGCGGGCCGCCGAAACAGCGGCGAACGGGCGATATTGTAAATATTAAAATCACTTTCGAGCGCGACAATCCAAATATCCCTGTACCCGCCGATAAATAGCGGCTCAATAGGAGTGTTTTCCGAACGGATATATCCGCCGTCCATATGCCTGTGGCCGCCTATTTCTACGCTTTCGTAGGCTACGGGCATTGCCGACGACGCGAGCAGAATTGCGATTTTGTCGTCGTTGGTTTTGCCGTTTAGCCTAAAAAACTCGCTTCTTTTTTTGTCTATGTTATATGTCGTCGCGAAAACTTCTGTTTTACAATCGTCCAGCTTGGACAAATCCAATTCCGAAAAAATCTCCCGCAGCCCGTCTCTGGAAAAATACCCCTCCGTGCCGTCACGGTTTAGCGAAAGCATTTTGCCGTGGTTTACTCCGTTCCATATTTTTTCGGCATTCTCGAAATCGCCCAATGCGTATAAAACCGCATTTAACGCGCCCACCGACGTCCCCGATACTGCTGCGAAGTCGATTTTTTTCTCGCGCAACGCCTTCCATGCCCCTATCTGGAATGAGCCTTTTCCGCCGCCGCCGCATAGTGCCAGTGCTTTTTTCATAACAGCTCCTCGATTGTAATGCTTGGCGATTTTAATATGCCGCCGGTTGTTTTGATGGAATATGCCACATCCACGCTACCTGCGGGGATTATTACCTTGTTGCTGATTAGCCGATTATCAAAATATATAAATAGCTCGTGCTTATGGTCGTCTATTTCTATGGAGATAGTTTCTCCGTTTTTGATGGGGATGGCATTCATCATTTTGGCAAAATTTTTGTTGAAGTCATCGCATTGCTCATTGTCGCAGTCAATGCAGTCTATGTCGCTTGTACATGGCGTCGGGATTTTATCCGTGTCAAAATCTAAAACACACCAGTAATTTACCCATAGGGCATATAATTTGCATTTTTCTCGACGGATGGTTATGTGCCGCGTTGCTTGGTTTGCAGGCTGCGGCTTTTTGTTTTTAGGCAGGCGCAATAAATACGGCAATGCCGGTACGATACTCACAGGCAGCGACGCAAGCATAAACACCCCAAGTAAATCATGCACAAAAATAAAATTATCGCCAAATATGCGACCAAAAACTAACTCGAAAAATACCTCTACAAAAATCAAAAATAAGCTCGTTAATGTAGCCACCACACTGATGATGTACCAAGTAAAAAACCATTTGGTAAGCCCTGTGTGTTCTAATACATACGTCATAAAAAACCGCTTTATAAAGGGGTGTGAGCTATGCTCGGCTGTGTTTATACAGGCGACTTTTTTTATGATTTTTGTGAAGAAATAATAATTAAACGCAAGTATCGCGCCGCATAGCAGGCATACAATAATCACGGAAAAAATTGCGTCCATGCTGCATTCCCCTTTCTTTATGCGTTACTTTTCCAGTTTATGATGGCTGCCAATATTATCCCACGCCCATTCTTAATTTTCAATGTGTGAAAAAAGTGTTGACATATACCTATTAGGTATATCAAGGGGAGGAGATATTACATGCAATCCATAATTTCCGTTTCAAATTTAAAAAAATCCTTTAAAGACCACGCGGTTTTAAAAGGGGTAAGCTTTGAGGTTAAAAAGGGCGGTATGGTAATAAGCGTTGCGATACCCGCCGTGCTTATGCTAATATTTATTAACGTGTTTGGTGGCTCTATGGATGTCGGTGGTTATAATTTTGCTAACTTTATAGTGCCGGGTATTTTGGTAAATGTTCTTGTGCAAAGCTCTACTTCTACGGGGGTGGGGGTTAACGAGGATATGAATAACTACGAAATCCAAGGCAACGACCTGCATCTCACCCTTATTTGGTGGGACGGAATTTTAGTGGTAATGTTTGCCGTAACCATCGTCGCCTACAGAAAGAGGTTGACCATATAATGGAGTACATCATTTTAGGCATACTAATGATGAACAAGCTCACCGCGTATCAGCTAAGCAAGTTGCGATACTAACACTGCAACATGGTATCGCGGAGGTAAAATTTCATATACAATGGTTTGAAAATATGAGGGATAAGGAGCTAATATGATGGAGCAGATTACATTTGGCAAGACGGGGCTAACGGCGGGGCGTACGGGATTTGGGTGTATCCCGATACAGAGGATTCCCTATGAAGAAAGCACAAGGCTACTGCGCCACGCGGTAGAAAACGGCGTAAATGTATTCGACACGGCCACAGGCTACACCACAAGCGAGGATAGAATCGGCACGGCCTTACACGAAATCCGCAAGGACATTATCATATGTACAAAATGCATGGCCGACACCCCCGCCGCGCTTGTAAAAAACATAGAAAACAGCCTGCAAAAACTACGCACGGACTATCTCGACGTGTTTCAATTTCATAATCCAAGCTTTGTGCCGCACCCCGGCGGCGAGGATGGCCTGTATGACGCCGTGTTAAAATTGCAAGCCGAAGGCAAAGTGCGCCACATAGGAATAAGCGCGCACAAAACCCACACCGCCGCAGAAGCCGTACAATCCGACTTATACTCCGTACTGCAATTCCCATTCTCGTACATTTCCTCCGACGACGAGCTTGCCATAATAGACCTGTGTCGCAAGCACAACGTAGGAATCCTGGGCATGAAAGCCCTCTGCGGCGGAATCCTCTCCAACGCAAAGGCCGCCTTTGCCTTTCTGCGCCAATACAAGGAAATAGTGCCGATATGGGGCATACAAAAAATGGCGGAGCTGGAAGAAATCCTCGGATACGAAAACAACCCGCCCAAGCTGGACGAGCTGTTACAAAAAGAAATAGATGCCGATAAAAAAGAATTTACCGCAAGCTTTTGCCGAGCCTGCGGCTACTGTTTGCCATGCCCCGCAAAAATTCCGATTCCCATGGCCGCCAGAATGGAATTTTTGCTGCGGCGTATGGTTGCCGCAAAATTCTACGAGGAGGAGTGGCAGGAGAATATGCGTCGCATAAGCGATTGCACAGGATGCAACCACTGCATAGAAAACTGTCCCTACGAGCTTGATGTAATAGGGCTGCTAAAGCACCATCAGGAGGTTTATTATAAAAACGCTGCTACACAGTAACCCACATCGCAGGACGCACACCGCTTCCCGTTCCACCTGTTAGGTTTACCGATATGCCGTCGGTGTTTATTATGCCGGCGGCGTTTACATATGCGGCGCAGTCTGTGTCGTCGCCTTGGGAGCGCAGCCACCACCATGCCGCTATGCCGTCTTCTGTTGTGGCTTGGCTGCGGACTTTGTATTTTTCTATTTCTTCTATGCTTAGCAGAAAGATTTCGTGGTCAATGATATGTTCTTTTTCTTCGGCAGAAAAGGTGTTGCGGAAATCGTTGTTTAGGTAGTGGCGCAGGGTGCAGTCTTCCCATACGATGTCGGTGTACTCGAAGTGATAGGGGCGAGAGGTTATTATGTTTTCGCTAAGGAGCAGGGCTTTGTTATCCTGTACGGCCAGCACGCGCCAGTCGTATATGCCAAAGCTTACGATATTGTCGGGAGCATATATCTCGCTTGTTTCCGGTTTGGTGCGGCGCGGCGTTAGTGTATTAAAATGCGTGTCGTGGCCTATCAGGTCGGCTATGCATTCCATTACATCTGAAGTAATTTCGTACGGAATCATGTAGTCGTCCGACATTTCTCGCGCAAGGGTGGAAACTATGTGATTGTCTTTTTTTAGGCGTTGATATGCTTGTAGCTCGCACACCGCTATCCTGGTGAGGTTGCGAACTTTTTTGTTGTCGGTCATATCATTTAGCGCGGCGGTTAATCTGTCGTTGTCATTAAAAATTTCTGTGCCAAGATCAAGCTTTATTTTTTGAAGCACTTGGTTGAGTACGTTAAACATATTTCACCTCTCATTGCAGATTAATCCACAGCGCGGGTCGTACCCCCGCGCCTGTGCCGCCGCTTAGGTTTACCAAAAATCCGTCGGGGCATACCATGCCGTCGGCGTTTACATATGCCGCAAAGTCCGGGGCCTCGCCTTGGGTGCGCAGCCACCACCATGTTGGATTGCCGTTTGTGGCTACGGTTTTGCGATGACTATTGTAGCGGTCGCCTGCGCCAAAGTATCTTTTGGCTTCTTCCACACTTAGCAGAAAGATTTTGTCACGGTTTTTTACGATACGCTCTTTTTCCTCTTCGGAGAAGGTATTGTAGAAGTCGTGGTTTAGGTAGCGGCGTAGGGTGCAGTTTTCCCATGAGATATTTGTGAGTTCTTGGTGGTAGTGGTGCGATGTGAGTATCTTGTCGCTTATGATTAATGCCTTGCCGCTTTGTACGTCCATCACGCGCCAGTTGCAAAAGCCAAAGCGTACTATATTGCCCGGGGCATGGATTACGCAGGTTGCTGCTTCGGTTTTGGCGGGACGCGGCGGAATTTTGTGGGTGTGCGGGCTGTGGCCTATGAGGT
Source organism: Defluviitaleaceae bacterium (assembly GCA_009786685.1). GTDB lineage: Bacteria > Bacillota > Clostridia > Lachnospirales > WQUN01 > WQVC01. The sequence continues at coordinate 14,656 of WQRQ01000024.1, read as the reverse complement.
CGGCTACGCATTCTATTACTCCTACGGAGATTTCGTGCGGAATCATATAGTCCTCGGACATTTCTTGCGCGAGAATTAACACGGTGTGCTTGTCCCATTCATTTTTTAGCCGCGTATATGCGCGCAGGTCGCACACCGCTACTCGAATGAGATTGCGCACCTTTTTATTGTCGCAAAGGTCGTTTAGTGCGGAGGAAAACCGACTACTGTCGTTAAAGATTTCCGAGCCGAGTTCTGTTTTTATTTTGCGTAGGACTTGATTGATTGCGTCAAACATGGTACACCTTCCTTTGAGGGGGATATGTATGTTTAAACTTTCTATTGATGATGTTACACCCGGTATGGTTTTAAAACAAGATATTTATGACGAAAAAAATACTTTTGCTCCGTTGTTATGCGAAGGAACCCGTGTAACGGCGCAATTTTTATACCAATTAAAAAAGCGGGGCGTAATGAACTTGTACGCACAAAAGCCATTTGACGCGCCTTCGGCGATTAACAGCGGGCGGAGAAATCCGTTGGGGACTGTTAATGTGGGGCAAAAATCCCGCTCGGTAATCGCACCCAAGACAAAGGAAGAAGTCTTAAAAACCATGAAGAATTTTCAGATTTCGCTTAGCGGGTTGGACGAGGACGCAGTTTGCGAAATAGTTAACGGGCTGGATGATATCCTCGGGCAGATTTTAAGCGAGCTGCCAAAGAATTATTCTTCGCAGATAAATGTATTCCATTTGCATCGTCAGAGCGGTTTGTGCTCTGACAGCGGCGATATGGCTGCTTATATTTACAGGCACGCGCTTGGTGTGGCTGTTATTTCTATGGCCATCGGGCAGTATTTGAGCTTGCCGCCCGATGAGGTGCTTGTGCTTGGCAAATGCGCGTCGTTGCACGATATCGGTATGTATCTTGTTTCGGAAGAAATTCTGCAAAAGCCGATTTCTCTGCGTCCGGCCGAGCATGAAAGCATAAAACGCCACACCCAACTGGGCTACAGAAGCCTAATAAAAATGAGCGCGGCAGACGAAGAAATCTGCGAAGCAATCCTACTCCACCACGAAAGAATCGACGGAAGCGGCTACCCCTTGGGTCTAAAGGGCAACGAAATCCCCTTATGGAGCAAAATAATAGCGGTAGCGGATATGTACGACGCAATGACAAGCGAGCGATTTCACCGTCACGCGCTAACCCCGGCGGAGACCTGCGAATTCATAATGGGCAGCGCGAACAGAACACTGGAATACGACATAGTAGCCGCCCTGCTGCGCCGAATAGAATTCTACCCCGTAGGAATATGCGTAAAGCTATCCAACGGCAACAACGCCGTAGTAATGGAAAACACCCGCAGCAAACTACGCCCAACCGTACGTGTGCTGGACACGGACTACATCGTAGACCTCAACGCTCGTAAAAATTTAGACATCACGATACTGCGGGCGGTGTCGTATCAGGATATTATCGAAGGGCGGTAGGCTTACCGTAGCTTCTTTCGACGGAATAATACCGCACCTTGCAGCTCGGCATGTTAATAAAGGAATAAAAATGCAATGCCGCCTCGCACGGGTTTGCCGAGCCTTCCTCAAAGTTCTTCACATCCTCCATACTATCAAAAGTCAAAAGGTCTACCCATGTGTCGCCGTCATTAAGCTGCTGCCATGAGATGTAGCCTTTTTGTTTTGAGATATGCTCGGCATTCAGTTTTTCTGCCGCAAGAAGGAAATCGGGTACGGACGCTCCCTTTTTTAGCTTGAAGGAGATGTTGCAGATTGCGTTTGGCATGGTTAATCTTCCTTTCGGTGGGGGGTGTTGTGATTATACCACAGCGCGGGACGAACACCAACATCGGTAAAACGTAAGGAATAGATTAGTGTTCACTTGGAATTAACCTTGGCTCCGCAACTGGCGCAAAACGCGGCACTGCGTCCCGGTAATCGTTGTCCACAGGACGAACAGTAACCCACGCCGGAAGCAGTCGGTTTAGCTACGGTACTTTTGTTGGCGATGAGTCCGACTAACCCTGCGACACAGGTAAGTATAAAAAAAATGGTTGGTCGTACTATAATGTCATCATCATTTACATATATTGACATGAGAAAATATGCAATCGGAACGGTTATGGTTATCACGTATCCCCAACATGCAAGCGTATAACTATCATTCCCTGCATGATTTTCTTTAATAGCTATTACCTGTAAAACAACCGACCATATAAATAAAACAACAAGAGCCGAAATAATCATCCACATCATCGTAATTTCATCAGCCGAGATTCCAAAAGAATGCGAAAGCTCACTAGCGATTTCACGGAGTTCATCCCATTGTGACCATGATGTGAATAAATTAAAACTCTCCTCATGCGTAACGATTGTGCTTCCCCAAAAACCCTGAATTTGTCGGACACCGCTAACAGTAATCCAATTAAAAGGCGCAAATATTACAATTGCTATAGAAGCCACCACGGACAACATAAAATTACGGTCTTTTGCACTTCCTCCTCCTTGTGTCACTTGTGGAGTAACATCGGAATCGACATGTAATGTATCGCTATCGTTGGCTATTTGTTGTGTTTCTTTGGGTTTTCTTCTCAAAAATACCCCATCAACAACCCCAAAAACAATACCCGCTCCAGCTCCAATAGACCCAAATAAGCCATGCGTGTAGTTTTCGAGGATTATTGAGATAGCCGCCCCACAAAGTGTTCCGAGAAACCCAAATAAAAGAATTGATAGTACGATTTTTGTACTGATAATGTTTTTCATAAAAAATGTTTCCTTCCTTGTATACATATATTTATGTGCAATTATACATATGTATTTGCGTATTTGCAAGTGCAATTAATTGTTACGTGCGCGTTTTGATACGTGCAATATGAAACAGAATGGAGGAGTGGAAATGTCGGCACTGGACAAAATTAAACAATTTCGTGATAGTCGTGGTTGGAGTAATTACAAGCTTGCAAAAGAATCAGGTATACATGAAGGTACGTTAAACAATTTGTTCCGCTTAAACAACCAGCCCACAATCCCCACGTTAGAAGCAATATGTAAAGGTTTAGACATAAGCATGTCCCAATTTTTTGCTGATGGTGACGAGGCCGTCCCATTAAACAAAGAGCAAAGGGAGATGCTTAATATTTGGAATACGCTCAACAAGGAGCAAAAAACCGCGTTGTTGGAGTTATTGAAAACGATGTGATATGTGCTATACTCACGTTAAATATGTACCGAAAGGGGATTTTGATGTCAGACGACCAAAGCTATCTTGAATCTATCCCAATTATGAACGAAAAGCTAACGGAGGGTATTAATACTCCGCTTTCGGAATGTATATCGTTGCAAGATGTGCGAAGTGGACGCATAAAAGCGTTTGGGGCATTGGCACACAGGGCAAACCCTGCGTTATGGGCGTAGGAAGAGAATGCTATGGAAAATTCATACTCCAGCTACCACGAATGCTGACGCCCTTCGGCGTCGCGCAGTACCAGCGTCGTTTCGTCGTCGCGGTTTGGGTCGTGGTTTTCCGTTCCCCTGCGGCGGGTGATGTATAGAAACGCGCTTTCTGCGGCGGTATCTGCGGGGATTTCCCCGCTCATCGGGTCGAAGACGCGCAGGGTGAAGCCCTCGGGCGAGAGACGATTACGCACCATCTGCAAAAACTGATGCAAGGCGGCTTTGCTCATTTTATACGCGAAGCCGCTTTTTTCGCGGGTTTCGTTAATGGAGGCCTCTGCGCTTGATACATAAAACAGACGCTTGCCCTCGCCTGCGTCGAGCTGCGGCAAAAACTTCTCCAGCGTGGCCATGGGCTTTATCACATTCTCGCGGAATGTCTGCTCCATGTTCTCGCTACCTCGAAAATCCGTGGTATCCACAAGAAAATCCAATTTCTTCACCAACAAAGGCGAAATCGCGTCGGTTAAATAAACCTTATAGCCTTCCCGCGAGAAAACCGTCGCAAGGTTTTTTCCAAAATCCGATTGTACGTCTGTGATTAAAACTGTACCTTTCATAGAATCATCTCCAAAGAAAATTATTTTTTATCGGGTTATATCCGCAAAAATGTTTACGGATTCATATTTTAAGGGTATAATTCATATAAAAATTGGCTCGCGAGGTGATTTTTATGATTTTAAGACCACAATATATAAAAAAAATAATGCCATTTGTAAACACGCCGCTTGTAAAGATACTAACAGGAATAAGGCGTTGCGGAAAATCCACCATTTTAAAAATGATTACGGAGGAGCTAAAAAACAGTGGCGTTTCGGCGGAGCAAATCCTTTTTTATAACTTCGACTCCATGCAGCACGAGGAAATAAAAACGGCAAAAGCATTGTACCAAGACGTAAAAAGCCGATTAGCAACAGCCGGAAAAACATACCTGTTTTTAGACGAAATCCAAGAAGTAAAATCATGGGAAAAAGCGGTTAATTCTTTTATGGTGGACTTTGATGTGGATATTTACGTGACCGGCTCAAATTCTCGTATGCTTTCTTCGGAAATATCTACTTATTTAACGGGGCGTTATATTTCGTTTAAGGTGTTTCCGTTGTCTTTTGCCGAGTATAAAACATTTGGCGGTGAGCAGTTTTCGCATTATCTTAGGTTTGGCGGTTTTCCGGCGATTCATTTGCATGAGTATTCGCAGGACGAGGTTTATTCTATTGTAAAGGATATTTACAACTCTACGATTTTTACCGATATCGTAAAGCGAAATCAAATCCGCAAAATAGACCAACTGGAACGTATCGTTAAGTTTACGTTTGACAATGTTGGCAGAACATTTTCGGCGTCGTCCATTGCTAAATATTTAAAAAACGAGCAACGCAAAATTGATTCGGAAACGGTGTACGATTATTTGAGCAAATTGGAAAGCGCGTTTATTTTACATCGTTGCTCTCGATACGATATACAGGGCAAGGAAATTTTAAAAACACAGGAAAAATTTTATCTTGCAGATACCGCGTTAAGATACAGCGTCTTGGGCTATACTCCCGACAGCGTGTCGGCTATGCTGGAAAACGTCGTTTATCTGGAATTATTGCGGCGAGGATACGACGTCCACATAGGAAAAATAGGAAACGCCGAAATAGACTTTGTTGCAACGAAACAAGAAAACAAAATATACATCCAAATCTCGGAACGCATAGAACGCGAAGAAACAGAGCAACGCGAATACGGAAGACTGCTAAGCATAGCCGACAATTACCCAAAATACGTTTTACGCACAGACGAATTTGCGGGAGGTAATTACAAAGGCATAAAAACTATGAATATCGCAGATTTTTTGCTAAGCGACGAGTATTAAAACGGCCACTCATAGCCGTCATAATCCACCATAACCAAACGATTTTCGTCCCGCAAAGGCTCTTCGAAGTATGCTGCTGCGATTTTGCCTATGTCGTCGGGGTCGTATTTGCCCTGCTCGGCCAGAGTGCCATCCTTCTCGCGGAATTTCATCCACCCGGGGTGGAATAGCCGAAAGGTGTAACCCTTCTCGTACAAATCATTGTGCAAAACCCGCACGGCCATGTTCATGGCGGCTTTGCTCATGGGGTAGGGGAAGGTATCGTTGTAGCGGTTTTTCATCAGGGTGATACATGCCACCTCGCTGGATACAAAGCACATGCGCTTTATGCCGCGCATTTTTGGCGCGAGGGCTTGAGCCAGCGTAAGCGGACCTACCGCGTTTACATTAAAAGCCCTCCATACCGCTTCCAAATCCATAGGAGGCTCGTATAACGAGCAATCCACCTTCCCCATCAATGCCGCATTTGAGATAAACATATCAAGGGCGGTTATTTTTTCCGCCGCCTCGGCTATGCTTTCTTCGCAGCCCATATCGAGCCGCAAAATGTGCAAGTTTTTATGCCGCAGGTTTTCTAAAAAGTCGTAGTCTTCCATGTATTTCCCTGCAAAAACTTCCCGGCCGCGGGCGAGATACTCCTTGCATAAGCTAAGCCCCAAGCCCCTGTCTGCTCCCGTAATCAAAACACTTTGCATGACAACCACTCCTAACAGTGGTAGTATAGTCGTAAATACCATATGTAGGAAGTGTAAATTTTGAAAAAATCAGACAGAGCAATAGCCGTCGCGGTGCTATCGGAAATAATGGAGGGCGGTGCGTACGCAAACATAGCCCTTCGCAAAGCCCTTGCGCAATCAGAAACCACCCCCCAAGCCCGCGCATTTATCACAGAAATGGTAAACGAAACCCTACGAAATATAATCCTGATAGACCACATAATAGGAAGCTTCTCCAACACGCCAACCAGCGAGCTAAAGCCGATAATCCGAAACATTCTGCGGATATCCGTATGCCAAATCCGCTTTTTGGAAAGAATCCCCGAGCGCGCCGCCGTAGACGAAGCGGTAAAGCTAACAAAACAGCATAATTTTGAGCGTCTGTCCGGCTTTGTTAACGCAATCCTTCGCAGCATAGTCCGCGAGCCGGAAAAACCGCAAATTCACCCCAAGGACTTGGCCCTGCGCTTTTCATATCCCGCGTGGATGATAAATTCGCTAATAAAATGGTTGGGAAGCAAAGGCGCGATAGAATTCTGCGAAAACAGCCACAAGCCCGCATCCATTACAGTCTTGCCAAACACATGCAAAACCGACGTAGAAACCCTAACTGCTGCGCTAAAGGCCGAGGACGTAGATGTTTTTGAAAAAAGCGTACAAACCCGCTCTACGCCTATGCTAACGCTCCGTCACACAGGCGATATCACCCGTCTCATTCCCTTCAAAGAAGGCCACTTTATTGTAACCGACCCCGGCGCAATGGCGGCGGTGGACGCGCTGGCCGCAAAGCCCGGCCAAAAAATCATAGATATGTGCGCAGCCCCCGGCGGAAAATCCTTTGCTACGGCCTTCCAAATGCAAAACGAAGGCCGCATTTTGGCATTTGACATCCACCCACATCGGATAGAACTAATCCGCCAAACACAAAAACGCCTCGGCCTTACGATAATAGAGCCAAGCGTACAAGACGCCACTGTCTTTAACCCCGACCTCGTAAACACGGCAGACGCGGTACTCGTAGACGCCCCATGCTCAGGCCTCGGCACAATCCGCAAGCACCCGGAAATAAAATTTACCCGCCAACCGGAAGACATTCAAATACTGGCAAAAAAACAAGCCCGTATGCTGGAGAATGCCGCAAAATATGTAAAGCCCGGCGGCAAGCTCGTATACTGCACATGCACGGTAGCCGCCGAAGAAAACATGGACATAATAAACTCTTTAACAGAAGCCGTACCAAACTACGAAATCGAAAGCACGGAGCAAACCCTACCAAGCGCGGAGGCCGATGGGTTTTTTACAGCGGTAATGCTGCGGCGAGTTTAGAAAACGTCATATATTTTTCAACCATGTCATTATAGATTCTTGCTACCCGCTCACTATCGGAATCCTGCAAATACTCCGCAGAAAAACGGAATGTAACCAGCCATCCCGATATGTCGGCATATCGGGTTAGGGTGTCAGGCGTAACGGTTACACCCAAATTTTCATGCAACGCCTTGCTGTAGCACGCAATTAATGCCTTTCTGTCAATCGTCAGCCCTTGGTCGCTGCCCCTATCACAAAAAAACGCCACCGCACCGATACCCTTGCCGATATGCGTATATTGCCAATCACACACCAGCAGCTGTGTTCTATCCAGCAAAAAGTTAGGCGGATTAAAGTCGCCGTGGCAAAAGGTGTTAGGAATAGGCAATTCATCTGCATATGCCGCGATTTTATAAAAATCTTCGTACATATCTTTCAATACAGCTACATCCATTTGCGTAGGAAATTTATCGCATAGCTTCTTCCAATTTTCATAAGACTCTATCATCGCATACCGACCGAGTTCCGTTTCGGTTTCCAACCAAGAATGCGTCGAATAGGCGGCACATTTCAATGCGTTGATACGTGCGCAAAGCTCCATGGCCTTCTTCTGCAACGCGCTATCCCAGCGTTGCGGTGGGATGGTGTCGTATTTTTTTAAAACAAGCAAGGTCTCATCGTCGTTGGTGGTTTGGTAAACGACTTCCGGGAGGAAGTCAAGACGTCCCGCATATCGTTTGTAAAAGGCGCATTCATTTCGGAATTGATTCATCAACGCCTCGTCAATGATGGATGAATGCGCATACTTTACAATATATTTGTCATTGCATGACAAAACAACAGCCCCACTTGCACCTGCATTGACGGGAGAAAAATGCATATCGCCTTTTATGAGGCTGCATTTCTTGAGCAATGACGAAATCCGAGGTTTAATCCGCATAAAATCCTCCGTCCTGTTTCGCGCTATTGTAAGAGCTTGCCATTTTATTAAATATTGGCTTAATTCTTTCAATATCAGAATCTTGCAAATAATTACCCCAATGCAAAAATGTCACAAATACTGTAGATACGTTACATTCGGTTTCAAGCTCGTGCATGGAGATATCAGATTTGGTATAAAAAGAAAGCCGTTCGCAATAATGTTTTTTTATTTCCTCCTCTTTAATGTCAACGCCCCAGTCATTGCCTATGCTGATGTAAAACGCTATTTCATCTTTTCCACCTATATGATAATTTTGCCAATCAATTAAAATTAACCTATCATTTTCGTCCAACACAAAATTATCAACATAATAATCCCCATGGCAAAAGTATTGACGGTTGGAGTTGATAAAGTCAACAAATTGATGGAAGTCTTTGTAAATATTATCGACAATGCTTTTGTCAAAGTCATTATCGAATTTATTTACAATGCGTAGCCAATCTGCATATGACTTATTTAGATTTTTAATGTCAATATCAATCGGCTCAGCTTTTATTTTAAGCCTATCAATAAATATTTTACTCATGCCGTGTATCTGTGCAATAATGTCAACAGATTCTAATTGTTTTTGTAAGCTCCATTCAGGGTAGGCAATAGCTCTGTAATGTTTTAATACGATTATTATACCGAGTATTTCATTTTGTTCTGTGTAGATTACTTCCGGTAAAAACGATAATTTAAAGTTATTTGATATTTTATAAAAATGGTATTCTCTTTTTAGAGATTTGTTTAAAGATTTGTTATTTATTTTATCAATTTCTATGTTCTTTATAACATAATGTTTGTTGGCATCTTCCACGATATATAATGACGCACCGCTCCCCCCTTTATCTAGCTTACATATTGAAGCACTATAGCTAAATATTTTTTTATTTATCAGATGCGCCAATAAAGCTTCGTTGCGGTTAATATACTCCTCAATCGCCTTGATTCTATCGGCTCTTTCTCGTGCAATTTCGATTTTGTAGCGAAGCTGTAGGGATTCCAAATATATTTCGTGGCCATTCCATGTGATTTTTTCGTACTTAGGCTGTCGGTTTTCTAAATTCCATCCCTCATCTGCCGCTATGTCAATCGTAGCACCGGCCAAAAACAGACGCCCAAAATATTTCATCGCCAATTCGCCTTGCATATCTGCAAAGGGCTGAATAACGGAATCGGAAAAAGCAGAATAACATATGTCTTTTACCTTGTAATAATCCCTTGTATGGATAACGATGTCCATATCAAATGGCTTTACGTTTATGCCACGCACAGAATCACTAACACTACCTACGATATACCATTCGATTCCGTTATCATTAAATTTTTGCGCCAGTATTTGTAAAGGTTTTTCCCAATCAAAGCCGTGTAAAGATGCCTCAAACATCGCTTTTCCCAAGCGATTAAAGTTTGTCGCAATCAAGTCTTTTTCACCTTGATTGCGACAAACATTATGTTGAAACGGAAAGATAAACTTGTCACCCTCTTTTCTCCAAGCCATGTGTAGGATAGTATCTTCAAGTTCGGCACTTTCTACATTTTCGATGCAAAGGATAAATTGGGAATCGGTTTCATAGCCGTAACATTTCATAATGTCCTCCAAAATTTAAAATTACTTCTTCACAGGTCTAAGCACCTCGTAACCCAGCACCTCCGGGAAGTGCCTTTGATAATTTGGGCATTCCTCGTTCCATTCGTAGCCGCTGCGTATCCACCAGCGGTCGCTTTCTTTTGGGTTGTAGTTCCAAGCGAGGTTTTCCACCTTGCTCATTACCTCGTTATTTTCGGAGAGGTAATCAAAGGGCGGGTGGAAGAATACAAGATAATTAGAAGCAGGGATTTCGCGCACCTCAAAGCCCTTGGGGATTTCTCCCGAGTAATCCAGCGGCACACCAAAGCCGTAGAAATAGCCCTTTTGTCCACCTTCGTAAAACCAGCCTGCTTGGTGACAGTCTACGCTTTCCAGTGCGACGTGGCGCATACTGTCTATCACCCCGCAGATATCGTCACAATTATGATATTCCCAAAACTCCTCGTAATCTTTTGCTCGCATTTCCCAAATTCCTACATATTTATGAGCAGGGATATGCTCAAGTCTTATGTTTGCTTCTCTCACATTGTTCATTGCAATACCTCCAAAAATTTTTTTGTCGGGAAAAAGGACAGTCTGTTTAACGGAGAGCTTGATGGGCTTAGGGTTAGTCCTGTAAGAATACGGTGTACAGCCGTATGCCTTCACAAAAGCTCTCGTCAGAGCCTCCTGGGACGAAAATCCATACCGCAAGGCAATGTCAATAATCCGCTCGTCGGTATCCCGCAACGCCAACGCAATATAGCACAACCGCCGACCCACCAAATAACTCTTTAGCGTAAGCCCGCAAACCTTATGAAACAAAAAAGAGCAATAATAAGGAGAATAACCAACCTCCGAAGACATCTTCAAAAGGGTAGGGTTATCCTCGATATTATGCTCAATCCAGTCAATCATTTTTTGTACGGACAAGCTCCATTGATTCATACTGCCTCCTCCTTCCTAAGAAACAGTATATCAAGGCGCGTCACTAAGCTTCTTGATATTTGTTGCGGAAATCATATTTCCGCGACGACACATATTTCTTTACCGCTTTCGCAATAATCCGTCCCCGCGATATTCCCGTAAAATCCTTTTACGGAAAACCCTGCCAAATCCGACAAAAGCTCATCTTTGGTAAAGGTATGTTCCCAGATATTTATATGCTTAATATCCCGCTCCGTCATTATAATATGCTGCTTGCAGAATGTATTTTGCTCATCATATCGGTAAAACGCGTTAAGGCATAGATGTGGCTGGGCCGAGAAAAAACCGCTTTCGGCATACTCCCAATTTTTATACTCCTCACGTCCTGCGTACTTATGCGGCGTAAAAACATCAAATATAAACAACCCGCCGGGCTTTAACGCCTTGCTAATCTTTTTAAGCAGAATAGCCCTATCCTCCGTGGAAAGCACACCAAAATCACAGTAAATCAGCGTAATCAAGTCAAATTTCCCCGTAAAATCCATAGAAAGGTAATCACCCCGATAATACGTGATGGGCAAATTCTTTTCCCGCGCAGACCCTTTTGCATACTCTATCGAACGCTCGGAAAAATCCAACCCCGTAACATTATACCCCGCCTTGCAAAATTCCTCCGCATAAATACCCGGGCCACAACCCAAATCCAGCAAATCCCGATATTTTTTCGCAGGGGCAACCGTGCCAATCCAATTGACGATTTCCCGTACAGTCGCGTGCTTGCGTGTAGCCCCGTCAACATCAGGATTAAGATGAGCGTCGAGCATTCCCTTGGAAATATGCTCATCCGTCCATAACTCCATAGTGCCTTTTTCATAAAGTGCAGGTTTGTTAAACATAAATTTCTCCTCCATCCCGGCCGCCATTTGATGTTTTTGAATAAACCGCTGCAAGCGGCGTACTCACTAGCCTGCCAAGGGTTTTGCATGGCAATATCCCCCCACGACACTAACCCCATTTACGTCGGACAGTAATTGCGTACGGCGGCTGACTAAACAACTATAAACGGAGGTTGACATATTCCCGCACTTTTTACTATAATGTAACAATTATGTAACAAAGTAAGGAGAGTCTTATGTACGCAGCCGGTTTTACGGACGTAGGGGTAGCCCGAAGCCAGAACCAAGACGCAATATTCGTGTGCAACAAACAATTTGGCGCGTTGCCTAATTTGTTTATAGTTGCGGACGGAATGGGGGGGCATAAGGCGGGCGATGTGGCCAGCAATATGGCAATTGAGCATTTTACAAAGTACATTCTTGACTATAAAATGCAGGATTTTGTCACGCCCGAAAACTACCTCGACCTCCTGATGAGTGCGGCAAAAACCGCGGACGAAAAAATCGCGGCAAAGGCCGCGTCCGACGAGGACATGAAAGGCATGGGGACAACCCTTACGGCCTGTACGATTACGGATGACAAGATATTTTACGTGCATATAGGCGACAGCCGTGCGTATTTTGTTAACCACTATGGTATGAAACAAATCACAACAGACCATACCTTTGTAGAAGAGCTGCTGCGCACAGGTCGTATTTCGGAAGAAGAAGCACGTACGCATCCAAAGCGCAATGTTATCACAAAGGTACTGGGTATGCCCGAAGGAATGGAAGCAGACGCCAAAGTAGTGGAGCTTGGCGACGCAGCTTCTATTTTGTTATGTTCCGACGGGCTAACTAATATGTTAGATAAGGACGCAATGATGAAAATAATCAACGGCCTGGGCTACGTGGAGCATCGTACGCGCTATCTTATAGAAGAAGCAAACGGCAACGGCGGTCTGGACAATATTTCGGCAGTTTTGATAGACGTAAATCGGTAGGAGGGACTTTGCGTGAAGCTAAAAGCGGGGCATATGGTTGCTGAACGCTATGAAATAGATGATACAATCGGCTCGGGCGGGATGTCCGTTGTATACCGTGCGCATGATACAAAGTTGGACAGATACGTTACGCTAAAGGTCTTGAAGGAAGAATATCTGACAGACGATAGTCTAATGGAGCGTTTTCCAAAAGAAGCACGGGCGGCGGCGGCACTAAACCATCAAAATATAACGAGTATATTTGACCACGGGCGCGACGGGGATATTTTATATATTGTATTGGAATACGTAGACGGCGCGTCTTTGAAGGAACTTATCAACAAAAAAGCACCATTTGACGACGAAACCACCCTCGGTGTTACCATTCAGGTGACGGAAGGGTTATCCGAAGCGCACAGAAACAGCATTATTCACTTGGACATTAAACCGCAGAATATATTAATAACAACCACAAGCATAGTAAAAGTGGCGGATTTCGGCATTGCCCGCGCCGCCAAAAATGTTACGCTTAATGCCGCGGCAGGCTCTATGGGCAGCGTGCATTATTTTTCGCCGGAGCAGGCTCGCGGCGGGTATATCGACCACAAATCCGACATCTACTCGCTGGGCATCGTTATGTACGAGATGGCAACGGGGCAGCTTCCCTTCGAGGGCGAAAATGAGGTCTCCATTGCGTTGCAGCACATCAATGACCCCCTTCCCGACATCCTTTCGATTAACCCAAATTTATCCGACAGCATTGTAAAAATAATTCAGAAGGCGACGGAAAAATCGCCTTCCAAAAGATATCAAGAAATCGACGACATGACAGAAGACCTAAAGCTCGCCCTCACCGACGCAAGCGGTGCGTTTGTAGGCGTAGAAGAAAACGATGACGGCTCGGCAGAAACCCGCAGAATCAGCGACGAAAACCGAGAAGCCATCCGCCGTCAAAAAATCCGCCAAGCCTTCCTGAATGGCGAAGAAATGCCCGAGGAAGAAGAAAACCCCGCAGAAGACGGCGGCTTTTTGTTGCGCAATTCCGCAGAAATTCCCGCCCGTCCCCAGACAAACTCACCCGAAAAATACCAAGAAGGCCAAGAATACGGCTACCAAGACTACACCTTCTACCCGGAAGACTACGACGATTACGAAGAGCCGACCCCTGCCCCCCGCGACAAAAAAGCCGACCGCATAGCGGTATACGGCGGCATTATCTTGGGTCTCATCCTTGCCATCATCATAGGAATGCTGGCACGTCACCTGTACAACAATATATTTTCATCGTCGGCAGGCATGGTAGAAACCCCGGAAGTAGTGGGTCTGCCATGGGCACAAGCAGAATTATCAGCCATTATGATAGACCTGCAACCCCACCGCGAAAACAGATACTGTCACGAATATTGCTTCGAATGCGACGGCGACTGCGAAGGCATAGTAATATACCAGCGCACAGCTCCGGGTCGCTTAGCGACCCCCGGCGACGTACTTCATCTGGTAGTAAGCATGGGCGAAGCGGGCGAGCGCGCAATAGCCCCCCGCGTAACAAACTTAATCTTAGAAGACGCCCGCGCCATCCTGGAAGCACTAGACCTCGACCTAATTATCATAACAACTGATTACGATGACGATACAATCCCACGCAACATGGTAGTAGACCAAAACCCGGGCGCAAACGACATGCTGACACGCGGCTCCACTGTTATTTTAACCGTATCCACAGGTCCCGACGACTACCAAGTAGCCATGCCAAACCTAATCGGAAGCACAGAGGCAGAAGCTCTGGACATACTGCGTGAGTTCTCTCTCGTACCCGGCGCGACAGAACGCGCATACAGCGACACCTTTGCCACAGGCCGTATAATGCGTCAAGACCCTCTCCCCGGAGAATTAATAGAGCGCAACTCCGTAATCACCTATGTAATAAGCCAAGGCTCGGAAGAAGTAATGCCCACCCCGGAAGCATCCCCCGAGCCAACCCCACCCCCACAAGAATCCGAAGACCCGGC
>WQRQ01000023.1 GCA_009786685.1 Defluviitaleaceae bacterium | reverse complement strand
CAGCGGTTGGCCGCANGTTCTAGCAGCGAAGGGATATCCCCGCGATGGACGACTACGATACCACAGGAGGCGCACCACCCCCCACCCCCGTCAAAGGCAATCTCACAAATTCGCCACGCGAATTCGTTCGCACGAATAACCGCGCACGGCGACTGCCCGACGCACTAAACGCTGTAGATTTCCGCCGACCCTAAAGCCTCCCCCACCAGCCGAGCCAGCTCCCCCGCAAACCGCGCCTCAATCCCCTCGATAGCTCCCTTGTTGGGCTTATTCTCGGGGTGCTTCGCCACAAAAACGGTACAGCAGTCCTCGTATGGCCTAATGGATATGTCGTACGTGCCGATTTCTTGCGCAATGTCGATTATCGCCTGCTTGTCCATGGCGGCGAGCGGCCGCAAAACAGGCAATGCCGCCGCAGTGTCCACCGCCGCTAAGCTATGCACAGTTTGGCTGGCAACCTGCCCCACAGAATCCCCCGTGACCAGACACAACGCCTTTTCCTGCTCCGCAAGGCGGCTTGCGATATGCAGCATGGCTCGCTTCAGAAAAATCGTAAGCTTAACCTCGCTCACCTGCTCCTTGAGAAAAAGCTGAATTTCCGTAAACGGGACGCTGTACAGCTTTACGCTTCCCGTGTATTTGGCAAGCTCCGCCGCTAGGTCGCGCACCTTATCCTCGGCACGCTCGCTCACAAAAGGCGGCGAATGAAAGTAAACCGCAATGATTTCCACCCCGCGCCGCGCCATCAGATAACCCGCCACAGGGCTGTCAAACCCGCCGGAAAGCAGCAAAATACCCTTGCCCGACGACCCATACGGCAGCCCGCCGACGCCCTTTTCACTGTCTATATAAAAGTACACGTCATTTCGGATTTCTACCCAAAGCACCTTGTCGGGCTTATGCAAATCCACCGCAAAGCCCTCATCAAAAATCAACGCGCCAATCTCCATGGAAATCTCCGTAGAAGTCATGGGATATTTTTTATCGCTCCGCTTGGTCTCCACCTTAAACGTCACGTCGTCAAAGCCCTGCCCAACAAAAAAATCACGCCCAATTTCGCAAAGCGACGCGATATCCCGCGCAGTGGTTTTTACCGCATGGCAAAACCCCGTTATGCCAAAAATATGCCTAATCCGCGGCAAAACCGCCGCCACATCAAGGTCGCCCTCGGTATTTTCCACCAAAAAACGCCCCTGCTCGCGCCTTACGGAAATAACACCCGCGCCCCCCAAGCCACTCACCCGCGCACGGATTGCATCCAAAAGCCTATGCTCAAAATGCGCACGGTTGCCTTTGCGCAAAGATATTTCACCGTATTTAACCAACAATACTTTTTTAACGTCCATTACTTTCTCCCCGACTAGCTACGCTCGCCTTAGCACGCGCCGCATTTCTGCCACGCTTTTTTTGATAACTTCCGCCACGATTTCCGCTTCTTCCACCGTATTCAAATGCGAAAAGCTAAACCGCACGGCACTTTGCGCACGTTCCGCGCTAAAGCCCATTTCTTCCAGCACCGATTTTTTCTTTGTACGACTGCGGCACGCCGCCCCCATCGAAGCATAAATCCCCTTCTCCGAAAGAATATGCACCAGTGTCTCGCCCTTGATGCCCATAAAGCTCATGTTCAAAATATAAGGCGAAACCTCCTCGCCCATAAAATTAACAAAGCAATCGGGAAGCTCGTCAAAAAGCTTCATCAAAATGACCTTAATTTCCGAAACCCGCACAGCGTACTCGTCCCGCGCCGCGCTTAGCTCCCGCGCCGCCGCCGCCATCTGCACAATGCCGCCTACATTTTCCGTACCCGCACGCAGGCCGCCTTCCTGCCCGCCGCCAAGCATCATCGGCATAAGCCGCAAGCCCTTTCGCACAAACAAGCCCCCCACCCCGCTGCCGCCATGGATTTTATGCCCGCTGAACGAGTATAAATCCACGCCGTCGAGGTTAACGCGTTCCTTACAAAACCCCTGCACGCCGTCCACAAAAACCACAGCGTCGGGATTATCCCTCTTAGCCGCAAGCGCGACCTTCGAAACATCACAAACATCCCCTGTCTCATGGGAAACATGCGACAAGCAAACCAACCGCCCCCCACCAAGCTCCCGAGCCGCCCGAACAGGCTCAAGCACCGACGGGTGCTCCCAAGCCTCGGCAAAAATCTCCAAATTACGACGCTTATTAGCCATCACAAAGCCTAAAATCGCCAAATTATTACTCTCCGTCCCCCCCGACGTAAAAACAATCTCACCCGCACCACAGCCCAACACCCTCGCAATATCCCCTCGCGCAGCCCCCAAAGCCCGCTCAGCCCGCACCCCAAGCCCATGAGCCGACGACGCATTGCCGGGCAATGTCCCGACGCCGTATGGGTTATGGTGGGAATGTCGTCTCGAGCCTTCATTATCCGTTGTGAAAGGCAGCGACGCCGTTGTGGCTGCGTTATCAAAATAAATGTGGCGAGCCGCGCTCGCTTTGTTAAGCTTTTCCGACAACTGAGTACCAACCTTCAAGCATAATTTTTTCTAAAATCTCCACGCCGCCTTTTTCAAAGGCCGCAAAAACTTCTTCTGCGCGCTCTTCGATTATCCCGGAAGCGATAAATACGCCGCCTTCTACCAAAATCTCACGGGCAAAGGGTACTAAATCAATAATCACATCGGCCACGATATTAGCGACCACAACATCATACCGCTCGCGGCAAATTTCCTCCCGCAAAGCCGTATCCGAAAGCACATCGCCCGAGCTTATAACCAAATGGCCTAAATTTATCGGGTTAAGCTCCGCGTTTTTCTTGGTGGCAGCCATCGCGCCCGCAGGGTCTATATCACAAGCAAACACATTGCCCGCCCCCAGCAAAAGCCCTATCACCGCCAAAATTCCGCTTCCGCACCCTATATCCGCGAGCCTGTCGCCCTTTTTCAGATGCTTCTGCAATGCGTCAACACAAAGCTGCGTAGTCTGGTGCTGCCCCGTCCCAAAAGCAGAGCCGGGGTCTATCGTAAACACAACATCACCCTCGCACGGTACATACTGCTCCCACTCCGGCACAATCACCACTCGCCCAATACGCAGCGGCTTAAAATGCTTCTTCCACTCATTAAGCCAAAGCTCATCGTCGGCGTGTTCAATCTCCACATCCAGCGAGCCAAGGTCTTCGCTCTGCGCCGAGAGCTGAGACAATGCCTCGCGCACCTCGCCCAGCAGCCCCTCCCCTTCCGCGTCCTTTGTTACATAAAAAACAACAAAAACATCCTCGCCGTCGGCTCTTAACAAATCTTCCTCCGCATAATCCCACTGCGACGCTGTCTCCGTTAAATATTTTATCCTCTCGCGAGCATTCACAATCTCCACACCCACGATGTTATTTTCCATCAAAACCGCTGTCACTATTTCCGAGCCGTATTCCGTAGTGCGCACCTGCGCCCTTGTCCACTCCATACACACCTCTTGATTTTCAAAATTACGTTTTGTAAACACATGTTGCGAAATCGCAATTTTCAAAATTGACAAATGTTAGGACTTTGTCACAGGCAATTATACCCGCGATATTAACATTTATCAAGGTCGAGCGTCCTTTGCTCGACATCGCTACAGGCGTCCCATTTGGAAAATTGTTGCCTTTATGATACAATAAGCCCATGATTTACAGCGAAAATTTATCCTTCATATACGAAGAATATGATTCTTCCAAGCCCCCACTTGTTGCGTTAAAAAATATCAACGTAAACATACAAGCGGGGGAATTTGTGGCAATCTTAGGGCATAACGGCTCGGGCAAATCTACCTTGGCGCGTCACCTAAACGCGCTGCTTTTACCCACAAAAGGAACCCTATGGGTAAAAGGCCTAGACACAAAAGACCCTGCCAATACTTGGGAAATCCGCCAGTCCACGGGCATGGTGTTCCAAAACCCCGACAACCAAATCATAGCCACGATAGTAGAAGAAGACGTAGCATTTGGGCCGGAAAACCTGGGCATAGCCCCACCGGAAATCCGTCGCCGCGTGCAAGAAACCCTCTCGTCCGTTAACATGAGCGAATACGCGACCTTTGCCCCGCACCATTTATCGGGCGGGCAAAAGCAGCGCGTAGCCATAGCGGGCGTGCTTGCCATGCACCCGAGCTGTATAGTGCTGGACGAGCCATCCGCAATGCTGGACCCATCCGGCAGAAAAGAAGTAATGGACACTATAGTCCACCTAAATAAAAAATATGCCATCACGGTAATATTAATTACCCATTTTATGGAAGAAGCCGCCCAAGCCGAGCGAGTAATAGTAATGGATGACGGCAACGTAGTCCTGGACGCCCCCCCACACGAAATTTTTGCCAATATAGAAAAAATGCAAACCCTAGGCTTGGGCGTCCCACAAGTCACCGAACTAGCCCACCTTCTCCACCAAAAACACGCAATAACAATAGAAGAATTTTTAGGCCATTTTGGCGAAACCAAAATAAAACACTATATAGAGGAAGAAACTCATCCCAAAACGCAAAAAACCACCTCCAAACCCCTACTAGAGATGAAAAACGTCTCACACATCTACGGCCAAAATTCTGTCTTCGAAAAAACCGCCATCCACGACATAAACCTACAAATCCACGAAGGCGAAATAGTAGCTATCATAGGCCACACAGGCTCGGGCAAAAGCACATTAATCCAGCACTTTAACGCACTACTAAAGCCCACCAGCGGCGAAGTCCTAATCGCAGGCCAAAACGCACTGGAAAACAAGACCGCAATAAAAGCCCTTCGCCGCCGCGTGGGTCTCGTATTCCAATACCCGGAACACCAGCTCTTCGAAGTCACCGTGTACAAAGACGTAGCCTTTGGCCCAACACGTCTCGGCCTTCCCGAAAACGAAATAGAAAAAAACGTAAAATCCGCGCTGGAAACCGTAGGCCTGGGAGAAGAATTCTACGAAAAATCCCCCTTCGAGTTAAGCGGTGGCGAAAAACGCCGCGCCGCAATAGCAGGCGTACTAGCCATGCGCCCGGAAATCCTAATCCTCGACGAACCCGCCGCAGGCCTGGACCCACGCGGCAAAAACGAAATCTTCGCCCAAATAAAAAAAATGCACGCCCGCCTTGGCATTACAATAATCCTAATATCCCACAGCATGGACGACGCCGCCCAAATGGCAAACCGCGTAGTGGTAATGAATCAAGGCAAAATAGTACGCGACGACACCCCCTTCGAAATCTTCAGCGACGCCGACTTCCTAACCGACATAGGCCTGGACACCCCACAAATCACCCGCCTAATGTCCCTCCTTCACGAAAAAAACCCAAACATCCCCAAACGAATCTTCACAGTCGAAGCCGCCGCACGCGCATTGCGCGATTCCTCCGTCCCTCCCGTGGCGGGAACGCCGTCTCAAACCGATACAGCCGCGGAAGGGGGAGACGCGCAATGACTAAAATCACGATAGGACAATACTACCCCACCGATTCCCCCATCCATCGCCTCGACCCTCGCGTAAAACTCGTGAGCGTAATTTTGTATATCACGATTTTGCTTTTCGCAAACCACTTCGCAGGCTACGCCGTCGCCGCACTTTTTATCGCAAGCCTTATCACAATTTCCAAAATCCCACCCACCCTAATTTTCCGCGGCCTACGCGCCATCGTATTCATCCTATTCTTTGCCGCGAGCATTAACCTCTTCCTCACCCCCGGCGAAAACATCCTGCTCCAATTCGGCTTCATACGCATAACCACCGAAGGTATCATTCTCGCCCTACAAATGATTTGTCGCCTAATCCTCCTAATCCTCGGCTCGTCACTCCTAACCCTCACCACCTCCCCCATCCAACTAACCGACGGCATAGAATCCCTCCTAAAGCCCCTAAAAAAAATCCGCGTCCCATCCCACGACATCGCCATGATGATGACAATAGCCCTTCGCTTTATCCCCACCCTGGCCGACGAACTCGACAAAATAATGAAAGCCCAAAAAGCCCGTGGCGCAGACTTCGAAACAGGCGGCCTAATAAAACGCGCCCAAGCCCTCATCCCAATCCTCGTACCCCTATTCATATCCGCCTTCAAACGCGCCGACGAACTCGCCACCGCAATGGAAGCCCGCTGCTATCGCGGCGACACAAACCGCACCAAAATGAAAGAAATGAAATTAACAACCCTCGACGCATATGCCACAACAATAATGATAATCTTCTGTTTATGTATCATAGCCACACGATTTTTGTAATCAAAACCGTGGGACGCTGTCCCACACCCTGCAAGGGGACTCATCCCCCTTGACCCCCAACGTAAAAAAATCGCGCCCGCGTGGGCGCGATTTTTTTGGCCTTTAATGCCAAAGTTTTGATTAAACTTTTTCAAAAGTTTACGGGTGTGGGCAGAGCCCACGGCTTTAACCTTATTCAGCGATGCCTATTACAAGGCCTACGGTTTTTAGGTTGTCGGGTTGGGTTATTTGTTTTGGGGCGAAGGATTTGTTTAGGGATTCGAGGATTATGGTGTTACGTTTTTGGTCTATGCGGAGGCGTTTGCAGTAGGCTTCGCCGTCGTATACGAAAACGCCCACGTTGTCGGGGTCTACTTTTGGGACGGCTTTTACAAATACTATGTCGCCGTCGCAGATTTTTGGTTCCATGGATTCGCCTTTTATGCGAACGCAGAAGTCGGCTTTTTGGGATACTTGTGTGGCTACGAAGCGCATTTCTTCGTGGTCTTGGTCGGAGTCGTCGGAGAGGTATGAGCCTAGGCCTGCGCTTGCGCGTTGGTTGTAGACGCGTAGGGTAATCCACTTGTCGTCGGAGGCTTGGGACGGCTCGTTTCGTGTATTTAGGAAGGATACACGTTCGACTTCTTTGTTTAGGACTAGGTCTACTACCTCGCGCCCGTGGGTGTCCAGTTGTCGATATTTTTTTATGTGGTTGTTTTCTTCTTCGTTTAGGATGGCGATTTCGTCGGCTTTCTTGCGGTTTTCGCTTACGCCGAGCAGGTAATCGAGGCTCACGTTGTAGTGGCGAGCGAGGAGTTGCAGCACTTCCGAGTTAGGTTCGCGGAAGCCGGATTCGTAGTTGGCGTAGGTGCTGTAGTTTAGGGGGAGTTTTGAGACAAGGTCGCGCTTGCTCATGTTTTTTTCTTTTCTAAGAATGCGTAAGCGTTCTGCTATCATAGTGTCACCTCATAACGTATGTTCGCTAAGGAAAGCTTACTACAAGCGGGTTTTTAATGCAAGAGAAATTGTGACATTTTCTTAGAAAATGTCCTCGTTATGCAAATCGAATTTTTTTTCGTTTTTTCTTGACCTTGTACACATGGTGTGTAATAATCGAATCATTCCATTATTGCCTCAATACCGAAGGGGGAAACTATGTACGTTAATATCGAAATCGAGCGCATTCGCCGCCATATGAGCAAGGCCGAATTATGCCGCCGTCTTAACACACCAGCCGATGTGCTCAATGATTGGATTCACAGGCGTACAGCCATCCCCGCACACAAGCTTCGCGCCCTGTCGATGCTTTTTGATGGCTGTAGTGTGGATTATCTATTAAAAGAAAGGAGGTGAAAAAATGTACGCCATCTACAAAGGTTGCACTCTCTACACAACAGGGCTTGCCATCAGCATATTTCAATACCTATTCGGCGGATTTGACATGCTGCTCCAAACCCTTGTTGTCCTTATGGCAATCGACCTCGCGTCCGGCCTTATCAACGCCATTGCCTTCCGACGCCTATCCAGCCGCGCCGGCATCCACGGCCTTTTCAAAAAAGCCGCTTGCTTCTTGCTCATCATAGCAGCCGTCCATCTCGACGCTCTGCTCGGCACAAACACCCTCACCCGAGACGCCGTCATCATAGCTTTCTGCCTTAACGAACTCATCAGCATACTGGAAAACGCAGGCGAAATGGGAATAAAAATGCCCGCACCGCTGGTTAATGCGTTGGAGTTGTTGAATAAAAAGAGTTAAGACCTTGGGGCTTTGCCCCAACGCTTTGCCCCAACCCCCCACGAGGGGACGCGTCCCCTCGACCCCGTCATTAAAAAACTCGCACAGGATTTTAGTCTGTGCGAGTTTTTTTTATTTTAGGGTTATATACGTTGTGGGGTGTTCGTTTGTGGTGAAGGCTCGCAACGACCCACTGCCGAGCATTATTTCTATGGGGTTGCGCATGGCTAGGTGGTGTTTTATTAGGAAGGCGATTTCGGCGGCTTCTTTTTTCTTGTTGGCGGGGGTGTGTTGTAGGAGGATTTCGGTTGCCACTTTTATTATCTCGTCTGTTTTTTTTGAGACGTCGGTTATTACGTCGGTTAGCAGGTCAAGGGTTTGCTCGTATTGGCGGGCGGTGTATATGGGGACGTTGGGGGTTAGTTTTTCGCCGTCTTTTTTTAGGTAGCCGTGTTTTATAAACTCGGCTATTTCGATTTTCTCGTCGGGCGGGAAGCCGCTGTGTTTGTATTTTGCGGTCTCCAAAAACAGGCGCACACGGTCGTCCCTGTTCCAGAAATACCCAAAGTCAAATATCCGCTCGTTGAATGAGTTGCAGAAAAACTCTAAACATTTTACTTGGTCTCCATGTTTATTTTTGTAATATGCAAACATGCAGCCATAGCGGTCGGGGTATTCTTCGCCCCAGACAAACAGGCTGTGGCCGCCGTGATTTTTTTGCGGGAGGCGGTCGTTACGTTTTTCCAGTGTGGCTTGCTCGATTATTAGCTGGGCGATTTGCCAACGGAGCAGACCGGGGTCGGTTGTGCCTGTGTGTTTGCCGACGGTTTTTATTTGCTCGTGGTGCGTGTCCAAGAAGGTGGTGAGCAGGTCGGCGATTTGGGTTTGGAGTGTTTTGGTTTTTGCGTCGGCTTCTTCTATAAATGATTTTGTGAAGATGGTGATTGCGGTTGTGTAACGGATGTTTGTTTTTTGGAGGACGCCGTTTTCGGTTAGCTCTTGCAGGTGATATTCCAGATATGGGACGGCTACGCCCAGTTGCAGGCTTATTTCTTCTGCGGTACACGCCTCGTAGTAGCAGGCGGTTAGGATGTTTTGCGCGATTAGATTTTTTTCCATTTGCGTGGAGTCCAGATATGGTCGCCATGATTTTCCGATTGCCAGCCCAAGTTTTAGTATTGCGGGGTTAAAGCTTTGTGTGCCTCTTGGTTTTTCCATTGTGATACCCTCCTTTATGATTTTTCTGCTTTTAAACAGCAGAAACTTTACCATGCTTTCGGAGATGTTTTCTGTTTTGGAAATCTCGGAGACTTTTTTGTTGTTGAAGTAATACGCGACGACGACTTTGCGGTATTGCGCCGTTAGAAGGCTTAGCTCGCGGTGAAGCAGAACAATGTCGGCGGCGTTTTCGAGGGCTTCGAGCAGTGGGGCGGAAGTATCGGGGGTGTTTTCGTCCAATGCCGCTTGCGCTCTAAGGCAGGCGCGTTTTTTGCACCAGTTTTTGTACACATTGCTTGCCACTGCCCACATAAAGCCGTAAAATGCTTTGTCGTCGCGTAGGTTGCCCTGAGATTTTAGGAGTTCCAGCAGGATGTCTTGCGACAGGTCCTCGGCCTCTTCTCGGGTGCTTGTGCGGGCGCGGCAATAGGTGTATATTGATTTTGCCGCGTTGGTGATTAGGGTCTCTTTTTCCAAAACTTCATCTCCTAAGGTTTTGTCTCATATATATAGTGGAGGGAGTTTTGTTGCGGTTAGCTTGATTTTTAATTTAAGGAGGTTTTTTTGTGGTGGATTTATTGCTTTTGCCTTTTAGGTTGCTTTGGGCTTTGATTGGGCTGGTGTTTAATCTTACCGGGCGGTTGATTGGGATTGTCTTAGGGCTTTTGCTTATGGTTATTGGGCTGATTTTGACGATTACCATTATCGGGGCGGTGGTGGGGATTCCTGTTTTGATTTTGGGGCTGCTGCTGGTTATTAAGTCGATTTTTTAGAATATGTAAAGGAGGGACTAAATATTATACCAACAGCCAATCGGGTGTTACGCGGCGAACGAAACAGGGAATAGCAAGCACCTCTTAGATTCATAGTATCACAATAATTTTGCACTCGCAAACATTCGCCATCTTTTGTTCGGATGAAAATGAAAAAAGCGTTCCAACCTATATGATTAGCAGTCTTTCGCCTAAGTTATTACGTTATAAAATGATAAAAACAGGCTTGCAAATGTTTTCTTTGTTATGAGAACATCTGCAAGCCCTTTTTGTTATAAAGTTTTATCTGAGGTTATGGCATGATAATCATTACAGGAACAGAGGTGCGTTCTTCGCCGTTAGCTATAAAAAATGCAAATATATTATACACACCCGAGGGTACATACCTCATCTCAACTTGGCGCGTATGAAAATTTGGATTTCCGAGACTTTCAAAGAATATAAGGTCTCCATTTTCATTTGTGAGATAATATCCGTATTCTGAAATTAGGTGTAAGGGGATTTCCGCGGCAATACTAATTTCTATAGAAATACGGTGGTCTGCGCCACCTGCACGTACAATCGGACGCCTAAAGGCTGTAGTTGCCGCTGTTTGCGATGGTGTCCATTGTGCATACATAGCCGCTTCTTGTGGGAACTGTTGTTGTTAACCAAAATGTTGCAACATTGTCTATGACGGTGGCTGAATGACTTGCAGGTGTTCCGCTACCGCCGTTAGTATTGTAATGAATTGTTACGGTTTGTGTTTGAGGGGTGGGGGTTGTTACGGGTACAGGGGTTGGGGTTGGTACGGGAGGTGGTGGCAAGGTTGGTGCTGGGGTTGGGGTTGGCGTCGCAACTATAAATGGATTAGTTGTAGACAGATTTCCGCTGTAAATCCATCCACCCGTCACGCTGTACCATCTGTTACCTCTGGAGTTTGTACCAACACCAGTAACACGTATACTGTCACCAAAATTATAGCTCATTATAATTCTGCCATCGTTGTATGGTCTTTCGCGGGTTGGCGCACCGTCTCGCGTTACAAAACGCTCTTGAGCGGGTTCAAATGGGGTAAAATTTTGAATTTGGTTTCTTCGCGGGTCGGTTGGTGCGGCCGGGTCGTTGGCTGTTACAATCAGCACTGTTGCGCCGCCGCCTGTGCCATCTGCCGTAAATGCGGTAGCCATAAGCATTTGAGTACCAGCAACAAGCCTGTTGCCGTTGAGCGTCCACGTTCTGCCGTTGTTGCTCCCGTGCATATTCATTGTCCCTCTGCCATATCCGCTTTCATCACCGCTAAAAAGAATTTCTACGCGATATGCGGGCGCATTTGTTGTAGCCGTAAAATTAAATATGTCCTGCGTTGTGCCTGTTGTGCGGTTTGATGTAAAACTTGTAACTTGGGGAATTATTTGCGCTCCTACGGACGACGGCGTGGGTTCTAATGTAGGTGGTGGTGTAGGCATGTCAATATTTGGATTGCGTACAGATGTATACTGTATACCCCTGCTATCTATTTGTATCGGGTTAGTATTTACCGCTGTCCCTCGTCTGCCATTTTGGCGTACTTCAAAATGCAAATGATAACCTGTTGACCATCCTGTTGTCCCTGTTATTCCAATCGCTTCTCCTTGCGCTATCCGCTGGCCTTCGCTAATTACCACGCTCCCATTACGGAGATGTCCGTATAGACTGTAAAAAATGCCTACTGGTGTTTCGTGTCTTAGCCAAACATGTGTTCCGTTCCCTCTGCTACATGGGTATGGACACCCATTACCACGAACAGCGTCATGCCCGCAGTTAAGCGCGACCACCACCACGCCACTTCTTGTAGCAACTACGGTATGTCCATTTCCCGCTATATCAATCCCATTATGGTGTCCTCCGGTGCGTGGGCCAAATCGAGATGATATATGGTCGGGTGTCCTCGCTGGGACAGGCCAAAGCCAGCCTTCTGTATCTGCCGCGTATACGGTTAGCGTTAAAGCAGGAAATGCTGAAACTATCATTACAAATATTAAGGATAGCGTTAAAATTTTATTTTTCATCTTAATTTTCCTCCCCTGTCGGCTGTCCATGCCATTCTGAAAACCAATCATCAAAGCGTTCATGCCACTCGTCCAGCAAATCATGTAAGTCTACAGGCTGGCCGTAGTAGTCCGAAAACATATGCGTTTCTTGAAAAACCGTGGGTGCTGAACAAATCATTACCAGATTATGCTCGCCAATCCAATTGACATCCGCACCAAATGCTTCCGAAACAAACCGCACGGGAACAAGAGTACGCCCTCCTATAATAATCGGAGCGACGTCCATTCCTATTCTCATTCCGTTTACATAGATGGTTGTAACACCTATAGATGTAGTTATCACAAGGTTTTGGGCTGTCGCTGTGATTGTTTGTGTTGCCTCATTCCAATAAATTTCTGCGCCTAATGCCTCAAAAATAACGCGCATTGGAACCATTGTTCTGCCGTCAATAATTGTGGGGGGAACGTCAAACTGTAAGTGTTGCCCGTCAATGGCTACGGCGATTGGTGTTTCTGCAGTTACTGCAATCACGCCGCTCATACCAAGAATAAAAATAAGTACAAGGCATAACAACGTTTTGCTTGTTTTAATCATAAACTCCTCCTAAAAAATTTTTTAGCAAAACCTACGGGGTAATTAAAAACCTAACCCCGTAGGCAAGCCATCAAAAAAGGCGTGTAGAGACGGCAAAAACTGCCATCACGACACACCTTGAATATTCAAACAAACTACAGCAACTCAAATATAACACTCCCACGCCATGCTCCAAATATTGAAACAGGCGTAAAACAGTGCTACACTGTGGCTGCGTAGTGGTAGGCATAAAGCCTATGTGTGTGGTGATGTCTGGAATCTCTACACTCGCCGCTTGGTGGTGGTACACCTCGCGGTCACTACGGTTTTTTGTAGTAAATGCATTTTAGCACTTCTTTTGGGTTGTTGCAAATAATCTTTAAATATTCGCCATGATTTTTTACAGCTCCGAAATAGCAGCGATGTCGCCGTTTACCGCAACCAGATATATGCTGTCGCTGTTTGGATTGTTTATCCAGTGGCTTATTGCTTCTTTTACTGTGATAGACATGGGAAGGTCTGCGATTTCGGATTTGTATTTCCAGTAAAATTCGCCTTCGCTGCATTTTGGCAGGGGGATTTCGCGTTGTAGTTCTCCTATGTGGTGATAGTGTATACGGATTTCGTTTTCTGTTTGGTTTATTGCTATATAGCGTAGCCTTAGTTTTTGGATTTCCGTTTTTTTTATGCCTGCTTCCTCTTTAATTTCGCGGAGGCAGGTTTTTTTTAGTTTTAGGGCGC
The DNA here is from genome assembly GCA_009786685.1 of Defluviitaleaceae bacterium. Lineage (GTDB taxonomy): Bacteria > Bacillota > Clostridia > Lachnospirales > WQUN01 > WQVC01. The sequence continues at coordinate 18,028 of WQRQ01000023.1, read as the reverse complement.
GGGGGTCTTTTATGTCGGTTAACTCTATGTGGCCGCCTATGCCTGCCCATTTGCCCGGGCCCAGCTTTTTATGTAGGCCGCGCTTCATTAGTAGGATTTTTTCGCCGCAGGTTAAAAACGCACCTGCTGTTATTCTTGTTTTCATTGGATTTCCCCTTTGTATAAACTTTTTTGGCCAACTGCTCGTATATATTATCATAAAGGAAGGGGCGGTTGCTGTGAAAAAATTATTTTTTTGCGTTACTTTTCTGCTTTTGTCAATAACATCTTTTTCGGCTTGCGGCCGCGGAAATGCTGACATCAACGTCTACGAAGAACAAAACGAGGCGTCTTACAAAGTGGCCGAAACACCGACTGCGCCCCCTACCCCGATGGAATTTTCCGTGATTACATTATCCGACGTGTTGCAAATCGCAATGGCTCGCCGCGAGGGGATTATCATGCCCGACCATGAATATTTGACGGAGCTAACCGAAGGACGTGTCCGTCAAGAGTTAGACCTATCCCGTTTTGAAGCCCTTCCCGACCTGCCGCAAATAGAAAGCCGCCCCGACGGTGCGATTACCTTTGACGAGGCCGTTTACGAAGTAAATTTATTTTTTGAGATTTTGCGGCAGTTTTATGGGGCTTATATTTTTTTTGGTGGGGATGATGTGTTTTTTCCTGTTAGGGATGGGATAATCGAGCGATTTGCTGTGTATGATTATTTGTTTACCGGGCTTGTATATTGGGTTTTTCATAACGGGCTTAATGAGATTTTGAATGATAATCATTTTCGCATTTTTAACTCTTCCATGGTTAATGAGTATGAGTTTTACGCGCCTTTTGCCGATTTGCGTTTTGGTAAGAGCGAGCGCGGGTTTTACAGCAGGGAAAGCGGTAGGTATGTGGTGGATATTTCGGAGGGCGGCTTTAGGCTGTCCCTTAGCCATGATGGGGTGTTTTATTATTCTCCTGTGATTATCCGTCCGTTTGACGAAGACGGCGAAATCTTTATTTATGTGCCTATTGTTTACGATGACGGCGAGGAGACTGTTTATCGTTTTGCGCAAATGCGCCCCCCGACCGGAGCGAGGTTTGCAGACTCGGGATTAGCATTCCATGACGGCATACCTGTGGTGACTGTACGCGAGATGGGCTGGCCTTTTTCTACGGGGGAGCATACAGGCGGAAATTGCCGCGAGACTGCGCGGGATTTTTTGCGTATCGCACCCGAGCTGCGCGACGAGCCTGTGATTATTATTGATATACGGCAAAACATGGGCGGCAACGGCTCGCTTGGGGCGGATTGGCTTCTTATTCTTACCGAGGAGTTTGTGCCTTTTAATTTCCGTGCGGTTTCTGCGGCTAACGAAAAAACGGGGCTTTTTGTCAACGTTTTTGGGGGAGAAGATATATTTTATTACGCACAATATTTTATGGATTATTTTGGGATTGATATGTACGGGATATATGAAGCGGGTCTTGTCGAAGGCGAGTGGCTGGACGAAAACACATGGGCATACGGCTATCTGCTCGACAGAATAGTACACAACGAGCAGCTACTGATTTTTTTAACCGACCGCGTAACCGCCTCCGCCGCAGAAATATTTGCAGACCTGGCATTTAACATGGAAAACACGCTGGTAGTAGGACAAAACACAAGCGGCACGCTTTTGACAAATGTGACTGTCTCGGGGCTGATGTTGCCCTACTCCGGATTGCAGTTTCAGTTTGGTGGTGGGATGTATGTTTTCCCTAAGGGGCATTTGCCCGAAGGCATTGGACTGGCTCCCGATGTTTGGGTGCGCGGCGACGCGCTTACGGCGGTGCTGGCTATGTTAGGGGGATTGGCATGAGAAAAATGATTTTTTGCGTTACTTTTCTGCTTTTGTCAATAACATCTTTTTCGGCCTGCGGGCGCGGAAATACTGGAATTTCGTTGGACGACGCGCTGGAAATCGCACATGCTCGCCGCGAAGGGATTATCATGCCCGGCGATGATTTTTTGGCAGGCTTAACCGAAGGCCGCGCACCGCAGACGCTGGATTTGTCGCGCCTTGCACAACGCCCGCGAAGAACAGCAACTATCAGTGCCTACGACGCTATTTATGATGTTACGTTGTTCTTTGAGATTTTGCGACAATTTTACGGGCCTTATATTTATTTTGGCGGGGACGGGGTTTTTATTCCGGCTAGGGACGGGGTAATCGCGACTTTGGTTGCGCAGGATTATTGGCCTATCGGGCAAGTGGCAAATCTTATGTACAATGCTTTGGATACTGTGGTCAATGATAATCATTTTTTTATGGGCTCGCGGTCGCTGGTTAATTTTTATGAATTTTTTATTGCCTTTCACGATGTGCGTTTTGGCAAAAGCGAGGGCGGGTTTTATAATTTGGATAGCGGTGCGTATGTTACGGATTTGATTTTGCATGGGGTATCGCTTTTTGATGATACAGAAAATCTTTTTAGGCTTTCGCTGGATAGCTATGGTGTGCTTTATTACTCACTTGTTTTTGTGCAGGCGCGAGACTCGGCAGTTACAAATATCAACGTGACGATTGTTTACGAAAACGGCGACGCTTTTGATTATCTTTTCACAAGAATGTGGTCAATGGGCGGCCGTGCGTCGGGAGAATCCAGCCTTACCTTCCGCGACGGGATACCTGTGGTGGCTATCCGCGAGATGGGCTGGCCGTTTTCTTCGGAGGTGTTTGGCTTTGCAGGCACAAATCGCGAGCGGGCGCAAGATTTTTTGCGCACCGCGCCAAAGCTACGCGACGAGCCTGTGATTATCGTTGATGTACGACAGAATCGCGGCGGTAATGGCGCGTTGGGGCAGTATTGGCTGCGTTTGCTGACAGGTGAAATAGTGCCGACTAACGCCCGAGGTTTTTTTGTCGTCAATCAAGAAAAAGGTGGCTTTACAAATGTCTTTGACGGGGTCGCGGATTTATTTTACTACCTCGACGAGTTTACTGAGTATTTTGGCATTGATTTGCACGATTTTTCGGAAGTTGACGTAGTCGAAGGCATGTGGACGGACGAAAATCATTTTATGTACGGCTACATCCCCGACAGGATTGTGCCAAACGACCGGCTGCTTATTTTCCTAACAGACCGCCGCACCGCCTCCGCCGGAGAATATTTTGTGGATATGGCCTTTAACATGCAAAACACGCTGGTAGTAGGCCAAAACACAAGCGGCACATTGCTCACAGGCATGACAATATCAGGACTGTCACTGCCGCACACAGGCATGACATTCAGCTTTGGTGGGAATATGGCCGTCTTCCCGAAAGGCCATCTCCCCGAAGGCATTGGCCTAACCCCCGATATATGGGTAAACGGCGACGCCCTGGAAGCAGTGCTGGCTATGCTGGAGCGATGATAAAATTATATGTAAAGCGAAATAATTCGAAATCCGTCCCGCCTGTCGCGGCAAAACCGCGAAAAACACGGTTTTTCGCCGCCGCTCTGTCGGGACGGTTTCTCATTGATTTCGCTGTAAAGCAAAAGCGCGAGGTTTTATGCCTCGCGCTTTTTATAATTACTTGCTGTCAACGCTGTTCATATGACGCATAAGGTCGATGAGTTTGCAGCTATAGCCCCACTCGTTATCGTACCATGCGATTAGCTTTACGAAGTTATCCGTAAGAGCGATACCTGCTGCTGCGTCAAAGGTGCTTGTGCAAGCTTCGCCAAGGAAGTCGGTGGAAACCACTGCGTCCTCTGTGTAGGCGAGAATACCTTTTAGTTCGCCTTCGCTGGCTTTTTTCACGGCGTCTTTGATTTGGTCGTAGGTGGCGGATTTTGCAAGGCGCACGGTGAGGTCTACCACAGAAACATTTGTTGTGGGTACGCGGAACGCCATACCTGTAAGCTTGCCTTTAAGCTCGGGAAGAACAAGACCTACGGCTTTAGCTGCACCTGTGCTGGATGGGATGATGTTGGCTGCTGCTGCACGGCCGCCGCGCCAGTCTTTTTGAGAAGGGCCGTCAACGGTTTTTTGTGTAGCTGTTGTTGCATGTACCGTTGTCATAAGGCCTTCTGCAATGCCGAAGTTATCGTTGATAACTTTTGCAAGGGGTGCAAGGCAGTTTGTTGTGCAGCTTGCGTTAGAAACGATATTTAGGTCTTTTGTGTATTTTGTGTGGTTTACGCCCATTACAAATGTAGGGGTATCGTCTTTGGCAGGTGCAGAAATTACTACTTTTTTCGCGCCGCCGTTGATGTGTGCTTGTGCAGATTCTTGCGAAAGGAAGAATCCGGAACACTCTGCTACATAGTCTACGCCATGCGCGCCCCATTTGATGTTTTCGGGTTTAAACTCTGCATATAGGGCAATTTCTTTGCCGTTTACGATGAGCTTGCCGTCTGCCACTTTTACTTCTCCATCAAACCTGCCGTGAGTGGAGTCGTACTTTAGCATGTACGCCATGTATTCCGGGTCTATGCCGGGGTCGTTAATCGCTACCACTTCTACATCTTTTAATGTGCTGGCGTATCTAAACGCCAAACGGCCGATACGTCCAAAGCCGTTAATACCTACTTTTACCATTGGAATCGCCTCTTTCTTAGATTTAGTTTTTGCAATAACAGTTTAACACAACGGGACAGGCAATAAAAGGGGTTTTTTATTTATGCCGCTTTGTGATAAAATCCACCAAAAGGAGGGCGTTATGATGGATAAGACATACAAGTTTGTAAATCACGAAAATCCTTTACCTATGGAAGAAATACGGCAGCTATACGAAGGCTATTGGGTTTTTTTGGTAAATGCAAATTTTTCTGAAACAATGGAGCTGTTAAGCGGAAGACCCGTGATTATAGGAGCGCGGCAATATGACGGCGCACTGGATGGAATTTATGAGAAATATGACTCACCCGAATACGGGATAACGGCAGATAAAAGTTTGTTGACGAAAAAATTTATTACATCACTGCGTGCAGCAGGTGCATTAAATGCTTAGCGCAGGGAAATACGACGCAGTGGAGAGCTTAACGCTGGAAGCAGACGGACACTATCATTTAAATGTGCCAACATTTTATAACTTTGATAACTATGCAAATACCCCCGTGGATTTTGTATTTGACACGGGGGCATTTTTGACCGTAATCACACGGGACGCGGCTGCAAGGCTGGGATTTCATAATCGCTTTACGGTGCAGGAGAATATAACGCTATCGGGATTTTCCGGCGAGTGTTTGGCTGATTTGAAAGAAATACCCGGCTTTACAATCGGCGGGAGAAAACTCACGGGCGTGAAGGTGGCCGTCCCCCACATTGAAACAAACACAAGTATTCTGGGGCTTAACGTGATTGAATACTTTAAATATTTTATTGATACGGAGCATGATAAAATTTATTTTGCGGAAAATCCCATGCCGGAAATACCTGCACAACTTCAATCCAGCAGTATTCTTTATTTATCCTAGTATAGCAAGTTAATCCCCAGCGAATCTGCGAAATCTTCTACTGTCATGGAATCGTGCTTTTACGGGTCGGGGTCGTCCAGATAATCTTGATATAGTTTTTGGCAGAATGCTTCGTCAAGGGCTTCTTCGAGCGCGTTGCCAAAAGTTTCTTTAACGCTTTTAAATTGCTCCTCGCCAAGATTGTTGATAATGGAAATTACGGTGCAGGAGAATATAACGCTATCGGGATTTTCCTTTGAGTGCTTGGTTGATTTGAAAGAAATACCCGGTTATAGAATTGTCGCCCAGTTTTTTGCCGCAACTCCTACACTCAATTATTAATAGCCCGACCGGACTACCGCCACAGTTACTACATAATCCCTGCTCAATCCAAGATTGCTCTTTGCGTACCCTTTCTTCTTGTTGACGTTTTTCTTCTTCGGCTTCTGTGTGGTGCATAATACATTCCCTCCTTATTTTTTATTAATAAACCTGCCCCAGACGATTCAAAAAAGTAATCGCCAACCAAAAAAGCGCAGGGTAACGGCGGTTTTTACCGACATCACCTATGCGCTGATAATAGCGTAAGCACAATAAACGCCATATTACAAACAAGCACAGTACACCAAGCGTCCCCTTATTGAAAGGGATATGCATGACATGGTATACTGGCATTGCCGTAATGATGGGGTTTTCCTGTGGCTGTTAGGTGATGGTTGAAGCATTACCTAGCTGTTGCCGTGTAGTGTTTGCGCACTCCACGGACGTTACGGCCTTTTTTGTTGCAAATTTTTGCTTTTTTGGTTGGCCTTGGGTAAAGTTTATCATGTACACAAAATTAATGCAATCCGTAAACCTGCACCATGATTAACATTTTTACATATCATATCGTATAAAGCAAAATCCCATGGAGGTGCGTTTGTATGTTGCGTAAAAAACGGTTAATGGGGCTGATATTTTTCTTTGTTGGCGTTGGCATGATTTTGCAATTTATGATGCCTGCCTGGGGATTTTTGCTGGCGGCGGCATTGGTTATTATGGGATTTTGGTATGTATTTGCGAGGTGAAGGTATGAAAGAAATGAAAATACGGGTTATACGGCTTCCACGGAAGGTTGGTAAAGTTATCTTAAAAGTCCTGGACAGGAAGAAAAAATAATCGTATGTAAAAAACGCATTTGTTGCGTTTTTTATTTTGCAGTAAACTGCCATCTTGGTTTTGTATGGATGTACACCGTGATTGCTTTTTGTGGGCAGCGGTTTACGCAGCGGTAGCATACTGTGCAGTTGCTTTGGTGTTTTATTTGGCCGTTGTCGTTAACCAGGTTTTTCATGGGGCAGATTTTTGTGCATAGATTGCAGGCGTTGCAGTCTTTGTTAACGCGCAGGCCGTCTTTTACTGCTTTTTCCATGCGTGTGGCGGGGATTTCGCTTGTGTCCTTTTGCCATGGTTTGCCTTGGATGTATCCCAGCAAAAGCGAGCCTTTGGCAAAGCCGCGCTTTTTTATTATGCCGTTTTTTATGTTTTCGCAGACCTTGTTTAGCTTTGCTTCCACTTTTTTATAAAAACGGTCGGAGGGCTTTATAAGATTTAGCACCGGGATATTGCCCATGTTTTGCTGCATATTAAAATGCTCGGCGTAGATTACCTCCACCGCGCCTTTTGGGAAAAGGTCGGTAAATACCCTTGCGCCATCGCCGGAGAATACCATTTGTGTAACGAGGATGATTATTTTTTTGCCTATGATTTGTGCCATGTGGGTGTGGGCGAATTCGCGCATTATGCGCGGCACGCGGGAGCCGTATATGGGGTAGCAGAAGGCTATTGTATCGTGGGCGGTGATTTCCGTGGCAAAGTCGGCGGCTTCTTCTATGGAATAGCATTTTGCATTCATCCTTTTGCTGAATGCTTCTGCTAAAAATTTTGTATTGCCCGTACCCGAGAAATATAAGGTTAGCATTTGGCTCACTCCTTTATTTTTTGTGCAAATTGTATGATGTAAAAAACGGCGAGAGCTAATCCATACATATAAACTACGATTTCGAATACCACGTTAAATGACATCAATGTAAGAAATCCCGAATAAAATCCGAACATCAAACCGTTTAGCGCATGGAATATCAACCCTCCCGCATTTAGCAGCCCTGATAATACCGCCAATTTATCACGTTTTTTAAGCAATGAGTACACCAAAAACCATGCCAGCAAGGTAAACGCGGCATTTGGCAATGCAAACGACATAAACCACGGAATATACCCGTAAACGACTTCTTCCGGGGGAAGTATCCCGATAAACCGCACCAGGTACAATGTGTTAACCGTTGCATTAAATAAACTTAACACGATAAGCAATTTGCGTTGTGACATACCAGCCTCCAAGATTATTTGTATTTGTCCGCGCTTTATATGATAATAGACATATGTACGGATAACAACAATCAATTTTAGACGGTTTTGTCGGTTATCCGACGAAGGGAGAGGCTTATGTCCGAAGACAGGCGTGTACGTAAAACAAAAAAAGCCCTACGGGACGGGCTTGTGGAGCTTTTAAACGAAAAGAGCTTGCAGTCCGTCACGGTTAGAGAATTAACGGAGCGGGCGGATGTCCACAGGTCTACGTTTTACGCTAATTTTAAGGATGTTTACGACCTGTACACCCACACGGAAGACACGATTTTGCAAGAAATCCGCGAGATTGTTGCCGTGGATTGTGTTAATAAGCCTCATGTGTTTTTTAACATTTTGCTGGGCTATGTCTCCGAAAATCGCGAGGTAACGCGTTTGTTTTTCGGCGGAAACATAAACGGGGCTTTTTACGAGCGGCTTACGACGATGTTTAAAAGTGCGTGCGTAAACGCTTGGTGTAAGGAGTACGGAATCTCGGGTACGGCGGAGATGGACTACTATGTGCAGTTTTGTCTTTCCGGCGGACTTGGCGTTATCGGGATGTGGGTTGCGCGGGATTTCGATTACCCTATAGAAGAACTGGTAGACATGTTGGCAGAGATAGAATCCGGCGTAGGCAAGTTGCTTTCGATAAATCTACGAAGCACGGTTTCGAAGTAGTATGTGCGTTTTTCCAAAAGCCAGCCATCGGCAGACATAGGGCAGGGCGCGGGGGTGGATTGCTTTATAGCATTAAGCCAAGAGTAATCGTCTACCGCAAAAAATAAATATTTTAGGGCGTCGAGTACATAAAAGGCGCGTTTTAATTGGTAGAGTGTGCCGTAATCCAGCCATTGCTTTAGGTAAAAATCGGTGAGTGCGTTTTTGGCAGCTTCGTCGGGCAGGCTGCGCCTTATTATATGAAGAAACGACGCGATTTCTGCAAAGGGGTGCGATACCCCGCTCCACGCCCAGTCGTAGAAGATGTACTTCCCACCCACGACGCGGATATTACCCGGCCTAACGTCGCCATGGTGGATTGTGTTTGGGATGGGCGGCAACGCCTGAATCAGCTTTTCCGCAATTTGCAACTGCGGCAATAACGCAGGCTCTTTTTTAGAAATCCCATACGCCTTTTTAATAACGGTAGCAATAGAATTATCATAATGGGAGAAATCAAACGGCCTCGAAATAGACGCTTTTTGAATTTGTGCATATCGCAACAAGACTTTTTGCAATGTAGCTATATCCGATTGCTGCGGCAAATCATTACCGCCCATGTCGTGCATTAAAATGGCATTGAGTTCCGGGCAAAAATCAATCCACTCGGGCATGTCCACTATGCCAAGCCCTTTTAGACCTTGCGTAAAGGCGAATTCGTTTATAAAAATTTTGCACGGGATTTTCATGTAAATATTGCCGATGTCCGTCGGGGCGCAAAAGACCGTGGACATATACGCATTTTTTAGCTGAGTTATTTTGCCGTTTATGCGGATTCCCTTTTTATCGCACACGCCCTCCAGCCATGTTATGTACGGCGAAAAGCCGCGTTCATTTACCCACGGCATATTTTCGCTTGTGTTGTAATGCGTTTGTACACTTTGAGTAATTTCGTCGTAAGGCATCCAAACAAAACCGTTTTGGGGTGCGACGTTGCCTCGGTTTGCTTTCTCGAAAACGAATACTACATATTTTCCATCCATATTAAAGGTGTACCGCCTGTAAACAGGGATTCCCGTTAACTGCTCGAAGTAATCATTGTATTTTTGCGGCTCGTCAAAGCCTACGTTTTCCTCTACAGGGTTAGAGTATTCCACGGTTAATGCCCTCTCGTTTTTTTCGTCGGGCAGGATTAATAGTAGATTGTAGCACGCCATATGAGCACCTTCCTCTTCTTTGCATTGACTTTTCGTGTATAATATTATCATGGAGGGATAAACATGGAAATTTTGATATCGGTTATTTTAGTTTTGGTAATACCCGTAGCCATTTGCAGAATCGCAAGCATTGCACTGCGCAGGTTTGCGGCGGGTGGCGTGATTATTTCTATTGCGAGTAAATTGGTTTGGCTTTTTCCGCTGGGGATTTTGGGGCAGTTTATCGGCAATCCCCATCTCACGCCGTTTAGCTTTTTCGCGCTGCTGATTTTTTTGCAGCATCCTGTTTCCATTATTTTTCAGTCGTTTTATCAGATTGTTGGCATGATTATACCACATATTAAGCACGGCAAGGGCTTGCCGTCTAAGGAAACATATGAGCAAAAATGCAACTATATTTTGCCCTTTAGCGGAAAGTGGACGGTAGTAAACGGCGGCGTAAACAAGGAGCTATCCCACTCATGGGAGCTACCCTCCCAGCGATATGCCTATGATTTTATAATCCTCGACGACACTGGCAAATCCCGCGACGGTGATATCGGAGACGCTAATGCCTACTTTTGTTACGGCAAGGATATAATCGCACCTGCCGACGGTGTGGTTGTTGGCATGTACGACGGATTCCGCGACAGCTTTATTGACGGAAAAAACGCGTATTGCGACGCATTAAACATAGCGGGCAACTACATCACAATAAAACATAACGGAAACGAATACAGCGTAATCGCACACATATTAAAGGGAAGCATAACCGTAAAAAAGGGCGAAAGCGTAAAGCAAGGCGACATAATAGCCAAATGCGGAAACTCCGGAAACAGCTCCGAGCCGCATATACATTTTCAGTTGCAGGACGGGAAGAGCTTCTTTTTGTCGGCGGGCTTGCCAATTGCATTTAGCGGGATAACGGCGCAAGAGAAAGAGAATTACAACGTACTTGATACCCGCCCATGCAATAACAACCTCGAAATCGCAGGGGATAAAACCTTTATTGGTCGCGGACTGGAGGTATGCAATGATATATAATATTTTTTTCTTGATATAATCTAAAAAATATTTTGGAGGAATAGACATGGAAAATAGTTTAAAAAACCGTTGGGATTGTGTTGTCAAGGACTGTTTTTGAAAACGGAAAAAGCCCGACAAATAAGGAGTTAAATCCTTATCTGTCGGGCTTTCTGTTTTATCCTTGCGGTAGCTTACTTATTTCTTGGTTTCAATAAATCGGGGTACTTTACAAACAACATTTTGAAAAGGGTGTCTGTCTTAAATGTATATTCTAATTTCGTCATAACGTAACGCCTCCGTGTAATCAGTATAGCACATTTTCTCGTGATTTTCAATATTGAGTTTTGAATTTGCAACAATTGAAATTTAACTAAAAAAGCCGAGAGCACATTTCCCGACTTTTTCACTAATCGAACAATTCGATTATAATGCTTTAATATTATTGACTTAGGTACTCGGTCTTGAGGATTGAATACATATCCAAGTCCACAATCCCTTTTCCTGTCCAATGCTTGGCTTGGCGTAATGTTCCCTCATGCGTAAATCCACATCGCTCCAAGACAGCTTTGGATTTTTCGTGTACGGTCATTGTAGATGCCTGTATGCTGTTTACGCCAATGGTGTTGAATAAAAAATCTGCCATGAGCTTTGTGGCTTTTGTAGCAACTCCTCGCCCATGATATTTTTCATTGACCGTATAGCCGACTTTAACGCGCTCCGCTTGGTAATCAAATCCGAAAATTTCAGCGATGCCAACGAGTTTACTATTTTCTTTTTTTAGGTAAATTCCAAGAAAAATAGTCTTGTGTTTATTAAAATCTCGGTCATAATGTCCGACAACTTTTTTCACAGCATCAAGGGTTTTCAACGGATTACCGGGGCGATATTTATACAAGTTCTCGTTTGTTAAAATCGCATACAAGTCCTCCGCATCGCTTGGGTCTACTTTTTTTAGTGCAACATCATCAGAGTCCAAACATGGGAATTGACGAAACAATAATTCTTTCTTCATGGCGCATCTCCTTTACGAATTTTCCTTTATACAGGGCATGAACCAATCCAGTATAATTTCGCTTGCGCCGTTTTCCATAGGCTTACAAAATCGTTCCCATGTATAGACCTCTGCCCAATAAAAGTCTGTATAATCAAGGCGATAACCATTCTTTCGAGCAATGTCATTTATGAGAATGTAAGCACTGTTCAAAATATCATCGAAGTTTTTGCCTTTTATTTGCGCTTTCGCAATAACTGCTGTTGGAATAGTCCGACACACCAACCCGTCTTTTTCCCATTCGCTTGGCATAACGGTGTTTTCGGTAAAATATTTGCCAACAATGTATTCATCGCCAAGACTTTTTTCATCGGGGAAATCACGAGCATATCCGATTCCAATATAGCTGTCTATATCTGTGCATTGGAATTGTGCCAAGTCATTCAACAGCTTGTCAACACCCTTGCCAAAATAAGCGTCCCACAAAGCGCGCCCGCCAACGCCCTCAATCGTTTTGCTTACACCAATTATTTTCCGTTCACACATTGTTGTATATTCGATTTTGACTAATTCTGCCATTATCTTTCTTTCCTTCATAACAAGATATGATTCGTCGTTTTTGTGAAAGGAAAATCGTGCAAAATAATTGTTTTGATAAATTTCCGAGGTTAGGGATTTTGGAGGAACACCAAAATGTTCCTTCACAGCCCTTGTAAATGACGAATGGGATTCGTAGCCGTATTCCAACGCAATGTCTATAATGTTTGTGTTGCCTGATAATATTTTTTGCACTGCCAACATAAGCCGCCTTCTTCGTGTATATTCGGCTATCGAAACACCGCACACATACGAAAATATCCGCTGATACAGCCCAACGGGAATCCCTATTATTGTTGAAATATAATTTACATTTATACCACCCTCTAAATGGTTCTCGATATACTCAATTACAATTTCCGTTTCTTCAAAACAATTCATTGCAACCTTCCTTTCGATAGAAGTTTACTCTTGATATGAAGCGCAGTCTTTTCATTTTCTGTACAAGATATGCACAGCACTTTCAAAAAATAATATAACTGCTACGACATAAAGGCTAGTTATAGCTGTCTTGCAAGGAGGATAATACTAATTATAACAACAGAATGGCTTATTTGCCCAATATGCGATATTAAAGCCCGCAGAAAAATGCGAGTTGACACAATCTTTGTAAACTTTCCGATACTTTGTCCGAAGTGCAAAAAGGAAACTTTGGTGAATGTCCAAAGGCTAAACATAACAATCATAGCTGAAACAACCGCCACAGTGCAAAAGCCGATAATGTATGGGTAATCATATACTATCGGCTTTTGCACTGTGCGTATACTTACAACTCCATACCCTGCGACCGCTTTGTTGCGATAAGTTACTTCCCGTTAATGCAGCTAAACAAAAATGACGATAGTCACTGTATAACGACTAAGGATGTGATACAGTGACTATCAATTTTTCACCCACAAATTTACAAGCAAGACCTGCCAGCGGAAACAATTTTCGGGCAAGCATAAGCCGCACTGCGCCTTCTCGCAACCGAAACGACGCACAAGAACATCATCGCCAAAGAGAACTGCGCCTGCGCGAAAGGGAAGAAACCCACATAGAAGCATTCCGTGGCAGCATAAACCAAGCCCTTGTCGCAAACGCGGCAGCAAGGGAGCAGCGCGACAATGTCCTTAGGGCAAGAGAAGCCATAAGCGGACAAATCAGCCACCTGCAATCGCTAACAGCAAGCGAAAACGAAACCGCCACCGAACGCACCGAGCGTATATCAAGGCTGATATCGCAAGGCCTTCTGCCGGAAAGCTTCGACCAAAACGACTACAACCGACTGATGTCACACATAAACCAAGAAATCCGCGAGATAGCCTCCGAAATCCCCGCTGTACAAGAAGAACTGGAGCAACTGGAAGAAAACCTCATCAAAAGCGATGAGCAAACAGCCCAAAGAGTAGCCATGCTGGAAGAAATGATAAACTCAATCCTGGAAAACCGCGCAGAGCGCGACCGCCTAAACCTAGCAATAGAGCTAAAGCTGCTAAAAATCGACCCCGAGGAAGACAACGCACAGGCGGACGCATTATTATTACTATCCCACGCCCGCGACAAGCTAACAGAAAAAAGCCTGGAAATCCCACCGGAGCAAACCCGCCAACGGGAAAGAATACAGGCTCAAATAGACAGGCTAAACAGTGCCATAGAAAAACAACTGGACTTAGATGAAATAATACAGGGCTTCGTATATCCAAACGACGACGACGATGACTCCGTGATTAATTTGCAGCTGTAACCTCACCTGCCCCCGCACCGGGGGCATTTTATTTGCATAGTTTCACTAATCGGCGGGCGGGTTTTTTGTCTTGTCATTTGCACCATGCCCAGGCCTACAAAGCCAAGGACTTCTGTTTTTATACGGTCTTTTTTTACTTCGGCTTCCAGCCGCTCAAGCACCTCGGCTTCTTCGGCTTGGTTTTGCATATCTATGAAGTCCACTATTATAATGCCCGATAGATTTCTTAGCCGTAATTGCGCAGCGATTTCTGTCGCTGCTTCTAAATTGGTATCAAGCACGGTCTCGGCGTAATTTACCTTGCCCACATTGCTACCCGTATTTACATCAACCACCACACAGGCCTCTGTCTGCTCCACGGTAATATACCCACCGCATGGCAGCGGGACTTCCTTGGCGCAGGCGGCTACGGCCTGCTTTTCCAGATTAAGCGGTCGGCGTTGAATCCGCCCCGCCATAGATGGCAGCACTCCGCAGATTTCCTGCTCCACGGCGTCAAATAACTCGTCGTCGGCCACATCAACCAGCACTTCCGCGATATCCTCCGAAAGAATATCCGACAACAACGTATTTTTTCGCGCAGAAGGAAAAAGCGTAGCAGGCGGCTTAATAAACTCCGCCCGCGCCGTAATATCCGCATGAGCCTCGTGCAAGGACAAAATTTCCTCGGAAATTACCTCGGCACTAACACCACGCGCATTGGTGCGGATAATCGCGCCATAGCCCTGCGGCAATACCTTGCGCACGATTTTACGCAAACGGCGGGCTTCCTTATCGTCCTCTATCTTGCGAGAAACACCGACGGCCTGCCCGTTATTTAAAACAACAAACCGCCCCTTTAGGCTGATTTCCAAGCTTACATACATGCCCTTTGTACCCACGGCGTCTTTTTCCACCTGTACCAAAATGGCCTGCCCCGCCTTTAAACCGTGGCCTTTTCGCAGATTAATAAATGCGTTTTTTTTCGCGCCGATGTCAATAAACGCAAACTGCCCGGGCAAAATCGTCTTTATTCGCCCAACAATCACACGCCCAACCCACGAGCCGCTATCACAAACGCCCACCGCCTCAATAAACAGCTCCACAAGCCGCTCGCCCTCCGAAAGCGCGACAAAAGCACCGCCCTCGCCATGCTTAATTAACAATCTCTTCATAATGTAACCGAACCACCCCGCTCGTCCTCGCGGTACAGCTCCATACGCGACACCGCACTTGGCGACACACCCTCGCCAAAAACCAACCCCGCCACAATAAGCGGATTCAAAAACCGCTCGCTCCCCGCAGAAAGCCGCATATGCAAATCCCCGCCCACAAACCGCAAATCAAAAATATCCGCCCTTATATCCGTGTCCTTAACTCCTTTTTTAGTTTTCTTGGCAACAATAATCTCGGCAGCTTGCAAAAACTCCCCAACGCGACCTTCTTCTGCTGTCGAGCGTACTTTGCTCGACTCCCCACCCCGCACAATGTAATCCGCAATTTTCACAATTGAGGCGGCCTTATTCTCCACAGGATATGCCTTTTTCACCACTAAACCATCGGGCGCGGCGGCATTAAGCCGCTTTATAATCTCGCCCGCAGCCACTTCTTCTTCCAAAACAATATCAGCATAATCATTGACGCTCTCCATGCCCAGCGGCAAAGGCAACGCGAAAGAAATCAACAAATGCGGATTAAACCCCTGCGAAAAAGCCGAAGGCAAACCCGCCCGCCTGATAGTTTGCTGAAAAACCCGCAAAAAATCCAAATGCCCGATAAACCGCAAAGTCCCCGTCTTAGAAAACTGCAATCGTATTTTACTCACAAAAACCGCTCCTACTTCGCATATTTTAAAATATTCCGTCCCAAAACCCGCGCCTGTTCCAGTCTTCGCGGTTGCGCCGCGACTTCTCCCGCCTTATCGGCCACGGCAGTCACGCCATTAAGCTCCCCGGGAACACATAAAACCCCACAGGATAAAAAATAATTATAAATGATATTAAGAACAATACACAACCCACCGCCCTGTCCGCGCCCAACACAAATTGCCCCGCCAAGCTTACCCTCGAGCGCACCTCGCGCCGCAAAGGTACGGTCAAACACCGCCTTTAGCTGCGCCGGAACATTCCGATAATAAGCCGGCGCGGAAATAACCACAGCGTCGCACCGCCGAAAAGCCTCGTAAATTTCCACCATATCATCAGAGATAAAACAAACTCCACTCTCCACACAAGTCTCGCAACCCGTGCAAGGCGCGACCGTCTTCTCCGAAAGCAAAACCCGCGTCACGCCCCATCCCGTCTCCACAAAAGGCTCCAAAGCCGCGTCCAGCAAAACCTCCGAGTTGCCGCCCACACGAGGCGTCCCACTAATCCCAAGCACATTCATGCCAACACCTCCATCAGCTTAACAGCCTTCTCCACAGAAGTCCGCACATTATCAAAGGTATCAAGCTCCAAAACCTGCGAAGGCAAAAACCATCCAATTCCATCAATCTCCGCCTCCTGCGGACGCAGCTCCGCACCCTCGGCGCGACAAAGATAAATCAAATCGATATGATTATGCGACCCATCCCCCTCAATATCCTCCAACAAAATCTCCATAGGCAAAGCCAATTCCATCCCCTGCACATCGCCCCGCGCCGTGCTAACCACCCTCGCACGCACACCCGTCTCCTCAAAAACCTCCCGCAAAACCGCAGCACAAGGCAACTCATTTTCATCAACATGGCCACCCGGCGGAAGCCAAACGCCCAGCTTTTTATGCTTAATCATAAGCACCCGCCCCTCATCATCAAACACAAAACCCGTAGCCGTAAAATGATTAGCAACCATTACAAAACCTCCTATGAAAAAACACCGCAAAGTCACAAGACCTCGCGGCGTTCCATTTTATGAACCATCAGGGGCTCGAACCCTGGACCCTTTGATTAAAAGTCAAATGCTCTACCGACTGAGCTAATGGTTCTTATTACAAATGGGGCAACCCCCAAGGGAGAGTGATGGGTTTTGAACCCACTGCCTCCAGAGCCACAATCTGGCGCTCTACCAATTGAGCTACACCCTCCGCAGTCAACGCAGTAAAAAAATGAAAACGCTCCACTTCATTTTTTTACGGAGTGGTTTTTTCCGAAGGAAAAAAGACTTCAGAATGGAACCTCTTGCACCCGTACCTGAAGGGATTCGAACCCCTGACCCACGGCTTAGAAGGCCGTTGCTCTATCCTGCTGAGCTACAGGTACAAACATTGCCGTGAAAACCGGAACCGGTCGCTCGCCTTACGGCGAGCTGCTCGTCCAAGCAACCGGGGTGACAGGATTCGAACCTGCGACCTCCTGGTCCCAAACCAGGCGCGCTAGCCAAACTACGCTACACCCCGCAATATAAAAATTTAAAACTCGCTACGCAATTGCCGTTTAAAAGCATAAACCAAGTAATGTGTACCGCCGATGTTGGCGACATCAACCATTTCCCAGCCGTCGCGGCCAAGCTCATTAAGTTGCTCTTCGGCGGCTTCCTGTTTCCAAGGGTCTATCAGCACTTGCTTGTACTCATACTTCATAGTTTCTCCTGTTTCGTGTCTTTTATAACGGATTTAGCGTCCTTTATAATAGGCCTTTTGAATATATATTCAGATACGTTTTCTACTACACCATCTACGACATTAATCAGCTCCCAGCCCTCTGCCCCAAACTTATTTACTACCTTTGCCAATCCCTTGCCATAGCGTTTAATGTCACCTATCTGTATTATCTCGTTTGTAGACAGCTCTCTAAAATACAAGCCCCTGTCAAAACTTACGTAAAGCTCAAGATACTTATATTCCCACTTTTGCATATATATCCCTCACTTTTCTAGAAAAAAAGCCCCGCCTTTTAGGGCGCGGCGCAATTAAAAACTCAATACAGAGAAGGGTAATGAAGCAATTCATCAAATCGTATTACTCGATTTAGTGTGCGTGGCATGAGCCTAAAAAGGTCAAGCCCTCGGACTATTAGTACGGGTCAACTGAACACGTTACCGTGCGTACATCTCCCGCCTATCAACCTTGTGGTCTACAAGGGTCNTT
>WQRQ01000022.1 GCA_009786685.1 Defluviitaleaceae bacterium | reverse complement strand
TTTAACCCCGTAACAGAAACCATCACGTCAAGCATCCGCCAAAGCGGCTCATTTATAGTGGTAGAAAACCGCGTGGACTTTGCGGACGTCCAAAATCTTTCCGGCGAAATGCAACGCGCTATCCGCACGCTCGCGTCACAGGGAATAGTAAGCGGCGCAAGCCCCACGCATTTTGCACCCGACCAAACCGTAACACGCGCACAAATCGCAGCTATGTACACCAGAATGCTGGGCATCTACGACCCAAACTCCACCGTTAATTTCGAAGACGTACAGCGCGGCGACTGGTTTTCCGGCTCGGTGGGTACAGCGTATCGCCACAGACTAATGACCGGCACAAGCCCCACGCATTTTTCCCCAAATATGAACACCCCAAGAGACCAGCTAACGGCAATATCCGCAAGGGTACTGCGCAACAGAATGCGCTATCGCGACCCGGCCGACCCCATGGCACTGCTGCGCACAGAATTTAACGACTACGAGCAACTGGCAGGATGGAGCATAACCGACATAGCCCTGGCCACCCGAGAAAACCTCGTAATCCCCCGCGCCGACGGCAACTTTGCCCCCACCGGCACAATGACACGCGGCGAGGCGGCACTTATGCTTTATCGGTTGTATTTGCGATTGTGGTAGGAGGATTTTCCATGTACACAGACCAAATCTTCATTTTGCTGGGTGCGGCGTTTGCCGTCATATTTTTACTGCTTGTGGTGTATCTTATCGCCTCCCGCAAAAAAAGTCGTATGTACAAAAATATTCTCGACAAGGAAACAGAAGCCTTCGAATCGCTAAGTGCAACCTTTGGCGGCACGCAATCGAGCATTTCTGTCCACATCGGTGACGAATCTTCATCGGCGTCGGAGGCCACCGCGCTAGACGCCACTGCGTTAGAAGCCACCATGATAGACGCAACCATGGCAGACGCAACCATGCTAACCCCCACCATGCAAAGCACCCAAACAAGCACCCCCTTTACCCAAGTCTCCGGCCATCTGCCGTTAAAGCCCGTCACAGATTTCGACGCGACCGCGCTAAACGGCCAATACGAGCTTTTGGGAGAAATCGAGGGCGGCGGAATGAGCCGTGTTTTCCTTTCTCGCAAAACAAATGTCGGCAACGAGTGGATTGTAAAATACGTATCGTCCACGGTGGGTGAGCTTACGGACGAAGGCGATATTCTAAAATCGCTAAACCATATAAGCCTTCCCAAAATCATAGATATTTTTAACGACCAAACAGGCCTGTACATCGTACAAAGCTACATCGAAGGCATGGGCATGAATCGCGTGCTGCGCGCAAACGACGGTATCCACGAGTTTGTTGTACTCGACTGGGCACAGCAGCTTGCGCAGGTGCTTTCGTATTTGCATAAAAACGGGCCTATTTTGCACCTCGACCTCAAGCCTTCCAATATAATCGTCACCCACGACAACAAACTTGTACTTATTGATTTCGGGATATCCCGCCGACAAGCCGACGCCTCTCATTCACTGGGTGCGACGGTGAGCTACGCCGCACCCGAGCAGCTAAAAATTGTCCGCGGCAAGGCGAAAGAAATCGTAGCAAAACGCTTCGGAGACAGCCTGCCCGATGAGCGGCAAAATTGGAATTTGGACGAACGCACAGATATTTACAGCTTTGGCATAATCATGTTCGAAGCCGCCGTCGGCCACATCCCTACGACGGAAACCATGTATCGTCTAAAAAATCACCTTTCGCCCGCATTCTGCAAAATCGTCTACAAATGCCTGGAAATCAACCCCGAAAACCGCTACCAAACCGTAGAAGCCCTGCTCATCGACATTCAAAGACAACATGCAAACGCCAAGCCAAACATGCTAAAATCGCTAATCGCAAGAAGGACGGCAAAGCTGGCGTCTGCGGCGTCGGTTGCGCTGGCCGTGTTTGGCTTTACGTACGGAATACACACCATGCAGTTAGAAGTCCTCGCCACCATGGACATCACCCCCGGCGTGATGATGGTATCGCTACAGCAATCCAGCGAAATCCAAATCACGCGCCTTCTGCCAAATACAGACGAGCCACGCCCGATGGATGCGTCGCTTCTGCGCTGGGAAGCCACAGCCGACAACATAGCCCAAGTAGACGGAAACCGCATAATAGGCCTAAACATAGGCGAAACAACAATCCACGGCCACTACAGAAACGCCGCAATCTCCATGCAAGTAAATGTAGTCGCGCCCATGGACGGCATGGTAAATATCTCTCTGCGTTATCACCCGGGCAATATAGTAAGCCTATTTGCCGGCACAGCCTACCGCGATTGGACAGACGGCAGCCTAGCCACCACGGAGTTTGTAACCCCAAGCAGCATGGCCGTAGCCGAAAACGGCGCGATATACCTTGCCGACTCCATCCGCCTCCGCCGTATCCACAACGGCATATCGGAAACCATCGCCCTTAACCCGCCATTTCTGCGCCCGCATACAGTGCGCACCTACGACAACGACGTATACATCCTAACAAGCCCATGGGAAGAAGAAGGAGAGTTCTTCCTCGGCATAATCCGCATAACAGAACACGGCGGCGAAGGCTTTTTCCTCGGCAACGCGCAATTCCAAAGCGTGCGCGATTTTTACATCAGCGACGGCCTAATTTATTTCATAGAGCGCAACTACGGCACAGGACGTACGCACCTCCGCACAATAAACACCCAAAACGCCGACGACATCCACACCTTGGCAGAAATCCCCGAGGACATGTCGGCAATCGCAATCGGCGGCGGGCGTATATTTATGGCAGACCCCGTGCAGGGCATAATTATGTACTACAAAAACGGCGAGCTAACTCACCTTGCAGGCGCGGCCTACCAAAACGCCTTTATAGACGGAACAGCCCCCCTATTCTACCGCCCCACACGAATCAGCTACAATAATGGCGGCCTGTATGTATGGGATTTTAACGTACTGCGAAGAATAGACATCAACAACAACGCAGAAGCCATCACCATAGCAGGCATGGCAAGCCCCGCATACGACCTCGATTTTTTCCAAAGCGCGGCGGCAGAACAAATCATCCTCCCCTACAGCTACCTCACGGATTTTATCTTTTACAACGACAATATTTTACTCACCGACCCAAAACGCGGCGTAATTTGGAATGTTTCTCTTGCAAATCCAAAAAAAATCCCGTAAAATAAGCGTCAGGGGGAATTACAATGGTTAACCCAATGAATCTATACAACGAGATAGTAAGCGGCATACTTTCACGCGTACCGGGCGGAAAGGCCATGTACAACCAAATTCAGCAGGGGCGCACGGCAAATGCGGCTTCTGCTTCGCGTGCAGTTACGGATAACTCCGCAAGCACAGCGCGCTTTTCGTCGGGCAATGGGGTGCAACCCGCCCACGACGGTATCGGGGCTGTTCCTTTCAGCGCGATAATGGATTATTTTTCCACAGGCGGCGAAGGCGCAAACGACTTCCTGCGCCAAGCCATAGAATCCGAAATAGAACTCGCCGCAGTACGCCACAACATAGACCCCAACCTAATCCGCGCAGTAATCCGCGCAGAAAGCAACTACCGCCACGACGCAGTATCCCATGCAGGCGCAATGGGACTAATGCAGCTTATGCCTAACACCGCAACGTCCCTCGGCGTCACAGACCCGTTTGACATCCGGCAAAATATAAACGGCGGCACGGAGTATCTGCGCCGCATGTTAGATATGTTCAACCAAGACATGGACCTGGCAATCGCGGCCTACAACGCAGGCCAAGGAGCAGTCCGCCGCCACGGCGGAATCCCCCCCTTCGCAGAAACACAACGCCACGTACCCCGCGTACGACAATTCTTCGAAGAATACACCCTGCAACAATATCAACGCGCCGCAGAAGACTCCAGATTTTCTTCTTGACAACAACATCGTAACTATGCTAACCTTTCGCCTGTTGTAAAAAGTACACACGTCATACGAACGTGCGTGTACGCGAGCAAAAACCGCTCGTGCGTGCTGGTATAACTCAGGGGTAGAGTACCTCCTTGGTAAGGAGGAAGTCGGCAGTTCAAATCTGCTTACCAGCCTTATAAAACTCTTAGAAAATGGGACTTTCGCGGTGTTTCGCGTTTGTCTCATTTTTATTTGCTAATTTCCCCCTTGATAACCCACAAACAGAATGCTAGAATAATCAGGAAAAAAATAAATCCGCAACAACGGAAAGGGGTTATTCAATGCTTAACAAAAAGAGTGTTGACGACATTAATGTAAAAGGAAAACGCGTGCTGGTGCGCTGCGATTTTAACGTGCCGCTGATGGACGGCAAAATCACGGACGAAAGCCGTATCTTGGGCGCATTGCCTACGATTAAAAAGCTAATCGCAGACGGCGGAAGGGTGATTCTCTGCTCGCACCTTGGTAAGCCAAAAGAGCCAAATGCAAAGGATTCGCTCGCACCTGTGGCGGTAAGCCTAAGCCAACACCTTGGCAAAACAGTAAAGTTTTTGGACTGCGAAAGCGTAGTTTGCGCCGATGACGCAGGTTGTTCTGTGGGTGTATGCGCACAAATCAACAAAATGAGCGACGGCGATGTTGCGCTTTTGCAAAACACCCGTTTCCGTAAAGAAGAGACAAAAAACGAGGACGCATTCTCAAAAGACTTAGCGTCCATTTGTGATGTATTTGTAAACGACGCATTTGGCGCGGCGCACAGGGCGCACTGCTCCACCGTAGGCGTTGCAAAACTCGTTAAGGAAAACGCCGTGGGCTACCTTATCGAAAAGGAATTAAAATTCCTCGGCAATGCGGTAAACAACCCTGTTCGTCCGTTTGTGGCGATTCTCGGCGGCGCGAAGGTTTCCGACAAAATCCCCGTAATCAACAGCCTTTTGGGTAAAGCGGACAAGCTTATCATCGGCGGCGGCATGGCGTACACATTCTTTGCGGCGCAAGGCCACGGCGTTGGTAATTCTCTATTGGAAAAAGACCGTATTGAGTTCGCAAAAGAGATGATTAAAAAGGCGAAAGACGCGGGCGTGGAGCTTCTCCTTCCAATAGATACCGTTGTGGCAAAAGAATTTGCAAAGGACGCGGAGCATAAAACCGTAGATTCCGGCGGAATAGAAGACGGCTGGATGGGATTGGATATAGGCGAAAAAACCCGCGAGCTTTTCTCCAACGCAATAAAAAGCGCGAAAACCGTTATCTGGAACGGACCCATGGGCGTTTTCGAATTCCCTAACTTCGCAAAGGGTACACTTGCGCTTGCTCAGGTTATGGCGGGTATGGACGACGCAACCACCATTATCGGCGGCGGCGACAGCGCGGCGGCGGTAAACCAACTCGGTTACGGCGACAAAATGACCCACATCTCCACAGGTGGCGGCGCGTCGCTGGAATTCCTCGAAGGTAAAGACCTACCCGGCGTAACAGCCATCCAAGATAAATAAGGGGGACGCAAAATGGCTCGCAAAAAAGTAGTAGCCGGCAACTGGAAAATGAACCTCACGCCATCAAAAGCAGAGGCATTTATCGGCGAAATAAAGGACAAAATAAACACAGATAAAGTAGAAGTAGTGCTTTGCGTACCCTACGTAAATCTGCCAACGGCACAAAATGCCTTAAAAGGCACAAACATCCATGTAGGCGCGCAAAACATGCACTACGCAGACGAAGGCGCATACACAGGCGAAATCTCGGGTAAAATGCTCGCAGAAATGAAAATCCCCTACGTAATAATAGGCCACAGCNAACGCCGTGAGTATTTCAGCGAAAGCGACACGCAGGTAAACATTAAGTCGTTAAAGGCTTTGCGCGAGGGCATTATACCTATCATTTGCATAGGCGAAACCTCAAAGCAGCGTAACAGCGGCCGCACCTTTGACGTAGTGCGCAAGCAGCTTTCCGTAGCCCTTGACGATATGACCGCCGAAGACGTCAAAAAAGTCATAATAGCCTACGAACCAATTTGGGCAATCGGCACAGGCGTAACCGCCACAAAGGAGCAAGCCGAAGAAGTCTGCGCCGCAATCCGCGAGCAGATAGGCAAACGCTTTGGCACCGTATCCGAAAGCACCCGTATACTCTACGGCGGAAGCGTAACACCCGATAACGCCAACGAGTTATTCAACATGCCAAACATCGACGGTGGCCTCGTAGGTGGTGCGAGCCTGAAAACAAGCTTTGAACAGGTGGTGCACTTTGAGTAAACAAAAGGACACCGTAGTATTGATGATACTGGACGGCTTTGGCCTTGGCGACAAGGAAAACAACGCCATCCAAATGGCCGAAACCCCGCACCTCGACTGGCTGATGGAAAAACATCCGTTCCAACCGGGAGCGGCAAGCGGAATGGACGTAGGCCTGCCCGACGGCCAAATGGGCAACTCCGAAGTAGGCCACACAAACATCGGCGCAGGCCGAGTAGTCTACCAAGAGCTAACCCGCATAACAAAGGAAATAGCCGACGGCGATTTCTTTAAAAACGAAGTCCTTCTGGGCGCGGTGGAGAATGCAAAAACAAACAACTCTGCCCTGCATTTGTACGGGCTTTTGTCCGACGGCGGCGTTCACAGCCACAACACACATCTGTACGGCCTGCTGGAAATGGCAAAACGCAACGGTCTGTCCGAGGTATATGTACACGCATTCCTGGACGGTCGTGATACTCCGCCTGCATCCGGTCTCGACTTTATAAAAGAACTGGAAGCAGAAATGGCAAAAATAGGGGTAGGAAAAATCGCCACGATAAGTGGCCGCTACTATGCCATGGACAGAGACAATCGCTGGGAAAGAGTACAACTCGCCTACGACGTCCTAACCCAAGGCAAAGGTGAGACAGCCGCATCTGCCGTAGAATGCATGGAAGCAACCTACGCAAAAGGCGTAAACGATGAATTTGTTGTGCCAACCTTTATCCAAAACGACAAAGTTGCCACCATCAAAGCCAAGGACTCCGTTATCTTCTTTAACTTCCGCCCGGACCGCGCACGCGAAATCACACGCGCTTTCTGCGACCCCGATTTTGACGGGTTTAGTCGCGAGATGATTCCGCTGTACTACGCCTGCTTTACGGAGTACGACACGAGCATTCCAAATAAACATGTGGCGTTTAAGGCGCAGTCAATGGACAATGTGCTTGGGCAATATCTGGCGGATAAGGGGCTTACGCAATTGCGCCTTGCCGAAACGGAAAAATACGCACACGTAACATTCTTTTTTAACGGCGGCAACGAAGCACCCTACGAAGGCGAAGACAGAATCCTCGTCCCCTCGCCAAAAGTAGCCACCTACGACCTGCAACCCGAAATGAGCGCACCCGAAGTAGCCGATAAGCTAACCGACGCCATCGCGTCACGCAAATACGACCTAATCGTCGTAAACTTTGCAAACTGCGACATGGTAGGCCACACAGGCATGATGGACGCCGCAATCGAAGCCGTGCAAACCGTTGATACCTGCGTAGCCCGCGCAATGGACGTTATGCTTAAAAACAACACACGCATGTTCCTATGCGCCGACCACGGCAACGCCGACAAAATGGTAGACTCGTGTACAGGTGGGCCATTTACGGCGCACACCACAAACCCCGTGCCGTTTGTCCTGTTTAACTGCGGCGACACAAAGCTTGCACCAGGCGGCAAACTCGCTGATATAGCTCCCACTTTGCTCGACCTCATGGGCTTGCCAAAACCACCGGAAATGACGGGCAAATCATTATTAGTAAAATGAAATACAATATAAATACCCGCGCAAAAACTGCGCGGACTAGGAGGAATAGAAAGTGATTAAAACATTTATCGAAATCGTAGAGGTACACGCACGCGAGATTATGGATTCTCGCGGCAACCCTACAGTAGAAGTAGAAGTAATTGTAGAAGACGAGGGTGGCAAACTCTCCAGCGCGGTAGCTGCTGTACCATCGGGTGCGTCCACAGGCGCGTTTGAAGCGGTAGAGCTTCGCGACGGCGGCGAGCGTTACCTTGGCCTCGGCGTGGAAAAAGCCGTTGACAACGTAAACGACATCATCGCAGACGAAATCTGCGGCATGAACGCCCTCGACCAAGTTGCAATCGACATGAAAATGATTGAGCTTGACGGCACACCAAACAAAGCAAAGCTTGGCGCAAACGCCATCCTTGGCGTATCAATGGCAGTGGCCAAAGCCGCCGCCGCCGCGCTTCGTATGCCGCTTTACCAGTATCTCGGCGGCTTCAACGCAAAACAGCTTCCCGTTCCTATGATGAACATTCTTAACGGCGGAAAACACGCCGACAACACCGTTGATTTCCAAGAATTTATGATTATGCCCGTAGGCGCGTGCTGCTTTAAAGAAGCACTTCGCTGGTGTGCAGAAATCTACCACGCGCTTAAAAAACTCCTCAAAGGCCGCGGCCTTGCAACAGCCCTCGGTGACGAAGGCGGATTTGCACCAAACCTGGCCACCCCCGACGAGGTACTTGACCTCATCCTCGAAGCCGTTAAAAAAGCAGGCTACGAGCCGGGCAGCGACATCCGCATAGCCCTTGACGTAGCCGCAACAGAGCTATACGGCGACGCCAAGAAAAACGGCAAAGAAGGCCTCTACTACTTTGAAGGCGAAAGCAAAACTTCCGGCAAAGAGGTTTATCGCACTGTCGATGAAATGGTAGACATGTACGAGGCTCTTTGCAAAAAATACCCCATCATCTCCATCGAGGACGGTCTCGACGAAGACGACTGGGCCGGTTGGAAAAAACTTACCGACCGCATTGGTGACCGCGTGCAAATCGTTGGCGACGACCTGTTTGTTACAAATCCCGAGCGTCTGCAACGCGGTGTAGAAACCGGCACAGGTAACTCCATCCTCGTAAAAGTTAACCAAATCGGTACTCTCACAGAGACCTTCGAGGCCATGAAGCTTGCGCACCGCAACAACATGACAACAATCGTCTCCCACCGTAGCGGCGAAACAGAAGATGCAACCATAGCAGACATCTGCGTAGCAGTAAACGCAGGTCAAATTAAAACAGGCGCACCCGCCCGCAGCGACAGGGTAGCAAAATACAACCAACTCCTCCGCATAGAAGAAGAACTGGATGATGTAGCAGAGTATCCGGGACTTGGTGCTTGGTTTAATTTAAAGAACAAATAATAAAACCGTGGGGGAACTTTTGAAAAAGTTCCCCCACACCCCCTCAAAACTTTTATAAAAAACCGCGCAAATGCGCGGTTTTTTCGGGTGTGAAGGAGCGAGATATGTTTAAGCCTACTTTGGATGAGGCGCGAGCCTTGTGTGGTTATGATTTGCTTCCGCTTAGTGTGGAAATGTATTCGGATTTGTATACGCCTATGGGTGTTATGAAAATTCTTAAAGGGATTAGTAAGCATTGTTTTCTTTTGGAGAGTGCGGAGGATAATAAGACTTGGGGGCGGTATACGTTCCTTGGGTTTGACCCTAAGATGAAGATTACTTGCGCGGATGGTATGGTGCGGGTTACAGATGGTGACGGGGAGGAAGCTTGTACGCTGGACGACCCTGTTAAGCGTGTGCAGGAGATTTTGGATTGTAATAAAGCTCCTAAAATTGACGGGCTTCCGCCGTTTTGTGGCGGGCTTGTGGGGTATTTTGCTTATGATTTTGCTAAGTATTTTGAGCCTTCTCTTACTATTAGGTCCGGTGATGTTTGTCATTTTAGGGATGTTGACCTTATGCTTTTTGATAAGGTGATTGCGTTTGACCATTTTAGGCAGAAGATTATTCTTATTGTTAATATTCGTGCGGATAATTTGGAAAATGAATATGAGCGCGGCAAGGTTGAGCTTAGTTATCTTATGAAAATGATTAAAAACGGCACGCGCAATGAGATTGCGGCGGCTAATGTAAAGTCCGAGTTTAGGGCTTTGTTTACGGAGGACGAATACTGCGGCATGGTGCAAAAGGCTAAGGGGTATATAAAGGAAGGCGATATTTTTCAGGTTGTGTTGTCCAATCGGTTTGAGGCGGATTTTGAGGGGAGTTTGTTTGACACTTATCGTATTTTAAGGAGTATTAATCCTTCGCCTTATATGTTTTATTTTAGCGGGACGGACTTTGAAATCGCGGGGGCTTCGCCGGAGACGTTGGTTAAGTTGCAGGACGGCAAGCTTTATACCTTCCCGCTGGCCGGGACGCGGCCGCGTGGGAAAAGCGATGATGAGGATGTTGCGTTGGAAAAGGAACTTCTTGCCGATGAAAAGGAGTTGGCTGAGCATAATATGCTTGTGGATTTGGGGCGCAATGATTTGGGGAAAATCAGTAAATTTGGGAGTGTGCGCGTTGAAAAGTATTTGGATGTGCTTAAATTTTCCCATGTAATGCATATCGGGAGCGTGGTTAGCGGAGAAATCGTCGAGGGTAAAGGCGGGCTGGACGCTATCGGCGCGGTTTTGCCTGCGGGGACGCTATCGGGCGCACCTAAAATACGCGCAATGGAAATCATTGATGAGTTGGAAAAAAATAAGCGCGGTATTTATGGCGGGGCGGTTGGGTATCTGGATTTTACAGGGAATATGGATACTTGTATCGCAATCCGCTTGGCATATAAAAAGGGCGACAAGGTGTATGTGCGCAGCGGCGCGGGTATTGTGGCGGACAGCGACCCAAAATCCGAGTATCAGGAGTGCCTTAATAAGTCCATGGCTGTGAAAACGGCCTTGGAAGCTACTATAGAAGAGTTTGGCACATGAAAAATGGCCTAAGGCCAAGCGAAAAAGAGGTGGAAATATGATTTTGCTGGTAGATAATTACGACAGTTTTTCGTACAACTTGTATCAATTTATTGGGATGGTTAATCCTGATATTAAGATTATTCGCAATGATGAGATGTCGCCTGCGGAAATCGAGGGGCTTAATCCCGAGAGGATTATCATTTCTCCCGGGCCGGGTAAGCCTTCCGACGCGGGTTGTTGTATCGAGTTGGTTAAACGGGTTTATGACAAAATTCCGATTTTGGGGATTTGTCTGGGACATCAGGCGATTTTTGAGGCATTCGGTGGGACGGTGGGGTACGCCGAGCAGCTTATGCATGGGAAGGCTTCTATAGTAAAGGTGGAAATCGAAAGCCCGCTGTTTGCAGGGGTGTCCCCCATTATTAAGGCGGCGAGGTATCATTCTCTTGCGGGTTTGAAGGATACATTGCCCGATGAGCTAAAAATTATCGCCTGTACCGATGACGGCGAAATCATGGGGGTCTGCCATAAGGAGTACCCTGTTTATGGGCTGCAATTCCATCCGGAGTCCATTCTTACGCCCGAGGGGTCTGTTATTATTACTAATTTTGTGAAGTGAATTTTTGCTTTGGAATGGGGTAATAACGTGGTGTTTAAACAATCGCTAAAACTTACCGCTGACGAATCATTAGTATTTGAGAAATCGTATGAGCGTCTGAGGGCAATGTGTACGGTTATTGCAAACAATATCACGCATGATATCGGGCTTGCGGAAGATGTTGTGCAGAGTGCCTTTGTTAAAATTATGGAGCATAGGGAGAAGTATTTTTCTATGCCTGCGCATAAGCGTGACGGCTACATAGTTGTTATGGTTAAGAACAGAGCCATTGATACAATCCGCAGTAGAAAGAATTCGGAAATCCCCATAGATGATAACGTCGTCGCGATTTCCGATGTGGAAAAATCATTTGAAGATAAAGAGGGCTACGAGTATCTGCTAAAGCTGATAAAGGAATTGCCGCCGCTGTATCAGGTCGTTTTTGAAATGCGGTATGTGATGGAATTTAACAATGACGAAATTGCGCAAATGTTGGCGATTGAAAAAACTGCGGTTGCAATGCAGCTTAAACGAGCAAGAGAAAAAATGAAGAAGAAAATCAGCACAAAGGTTGTCATACTTATTGTGGCTATATTCCTTGCGGTTAGCGCGCTTATGTTTAATGATGATGTAAGAGCGGCTACATTGGAAAGGTTTATAAATTGGGTGCAAAACACTTTTGTTTTGTACTTCCACGGAGATGGTGGCCTTTCGCGGCATTATTTTTGGCAACCCGAATATGTTCCGCATGGCCTTCCGATAATTTTTTATGAGCATAACTATGATTACGATATGGGGGCTTCCTCGCATATCATGTATTCGGCTACCCCGACAATTTGTACCGACAGCTTGTTTGTTATATTTTCTGCAAGCTGGATGCAGTGGTTTGAAGATGATACTATATGGAGTGGCAAAGTGTTTCCTGTAGACTATGTAGAACACACCATCATCGAAGAAAATGGGATAGAGTATCATTTGTTTATTGCTCAAACAAACGAAGCATTGGATGGACTGGGTGGATTTCCTGTTTCTGTTTTTTGGGAATACAGGGGCTTTGAGTTTCAGGTGCTGGGAAATATCGACCCCGACCTTATTGTAAACATGGCGTTATCTGTTGTTATTTTTTGCCCCGCTTAATCGTTATTTTAATAGGGGTGATATTATGAGATTAACACACGAAAACCATGAACAAGTAATGCGGCTTTTTAACACCTACATGTAAGGCAGAATCGAGCGGGTAAACACCCGTATCTCGGGAGAATTTGCAAGAAATCCGAATGGCTGGCATTGGAGCAATCGGATAGAAGGGCTGGAATTTAACCCTGTCGATGCGAAGCAACAAAGGTATATTGACTTACCTGATGGCGCAGAAGACGCCCTAATAACACTTGCGCGACAGCAATTTACACAACGATACGGCATGTCCGACGCACGCGGGGTAGGCGGGGTAGACGGCGAAAGAAGCAGATTGCTTATTCATAGCTTTTTGCCCGATATACCCGTGGGGGACAGGTGGGCGGCTGTTGGGCAAATGAGCGGGATATTTATAGGCGAGATGAATCGCATATTCGATGCCATAAGGCAGGCTGTTCCAAATTGGATGCCGGGGCAGCGAGTTTCTGCCGAGATTTTAGACCCGATTCTCAACGGGCATGGTGGTCAGTTTGATGTGACTGTTTAGTTAATTTTTTTGCAAGCGTCAAACAGACGCGCCCCTGTTTAACGCTTACCGTTAGAAATGTTGATAGCCGCCGTACTGTTGCATGAGGTTGTAAATTTCGGCTGTGGTGGCGGCTTTGACGCAAGTATTTAGCAACTTCCCCAGCATTTATGCGGCTTGGAAAGCTTTTGGCCAAAAAAACAAGGTAAATAATGGTAAATCCCTCCCGACAGCGGGTGGGATTTATTTGCTTTTTACCCATATCTTGATTATACTTTAACAAACATACTAAATGGCCGAAGGCCAGATAAAAGGGTGATATTATGTACGTTGGTATTGACATTGGTACATCTGCGGTAAAATTGGTTGCGGTTGACGAGAAAGGAGCGGTTTTGCGCACTGTTTCGCGTGATTATCCGCTTTATATGTTTGATAACGGTTTTAGCGAGCAGGCCCCCGAGGATTGGTGGAATCAGACTGCCGACGGGTTACGCGAGCTTACAAAAGGCTTGCCCGAGGTAGCTTCCGTTAGCTTTAGCGGACAAATGCACGGGCTTGTTTTACTTGATGAGAATGATAATGTGCTTCGTAGGGCAATACTTTGGAATGACCAGCGTACACAAAAGCAGTGCGATTACCTTAATAATACCATCGGCCGCGAGGTTTTGCTTGAGAATGCGGCTAATATCGCGCTTACGGGCTTTACCGCGCCTAAGATTCTTTGGGTTAAGGAAAACGAGCCGGAGATTTTTGCTAAAGTTAAGAAGATTATGCTTCCTAAGGATTATATCGCTTATAAATTGTCGGGCGTATTTGCTACGGATGTATCGGACGCCTCGGGTATGCTGCTGCTTGACGTTAAGAAACAGGACTGGTCGGATAAAATGTTAGAAATCATGGGCGTTAGCCGTGGGCAACTGCCTAAGCTGTTCCAATCTTATGAGGCTGTGGGCAATGTTACTGCCGAGGCCGCTAAGGAGACGGGGCTTTCCGGCAACGCTAAGGTTGTAATCGGCGGCGGCGACCAGGCTGTTGGGGCTGTTGGGTCGGGCATTGTTTCCGAGGGAATGTGTTCTGTTTCGCTTGGGACTTCGGGCGTGCTGTTTGTTGCGGCGGATAATTTTGCCGTTGATACTTCGCCTGCGGCTATTCATGCTTTTGCGCATTCTACGGGGCGTTTCCACTTTATGGGCGTTACGCTTTCTGCGGCGGGCTCCAATA
Organism: Defluviitaleaceae bacterium; assembly: GCA_009786685.1. GTDB lineage: Bacteria > Bacillota > Clostridia > Lachnospirales > WQUN01 > WQVC01. The sequence goes on along the minus strand of WQRQ01000022.1, from coordinate 17,216 downwards.
AATGGTGGATTGAAGAAGTTTTGGCAACAAAAGACCACCCCGCCGAGCAAAAAAATATCGACAAAGTCGGCGTTAATCCCGTTTACTTTTTGCCGTATTTGTCGGGCGAGCGTACACCGCATAACGACTCCATGGCACGCGGCGCGTTTGTTGGCATGAGCATGACAACCACCCGCGCAGACATGACATTGGCCGTACTAGAAGGCGTTGCGTTTAGCTTGCGCGACATTCTTACACGTGTTCGCGGGCTTGGCGCAAAGGTAACGACAGCCCGTATCATCGGCGGCGGCGCGAAATCCCCGCTATGGTGTCAAATCATCGCGGACATTCTTCAGCTTAAAGTAGAAAAAATGCAATCGGAAGAAGGCCCTGCCTTCGGCGCGGCCATCCTCGCAATGGTAGGCGCGGGCGCGTACAAAAACGTAGAAGAAGCCTGCTCCGCCCTCATAAAAGTAACCGAGACCTTTGAGCCAAACAAAGAAAACGCTGCAAATTACGATAAACGCTACCCAATTTATGTAAACCTGTACTCTGCACTAAAAGATAGCTTCCACAGTATTGCAACACAGTAAAAGCGCGCAAAGCGCGCCCCCGCAGCAAAGTCGCGCCTTGTGCGACAAGCGAGGAAGCGTAGTCGGGCTTTGCCCGACGGAGCGGCGGGGNTTGGGGCGGAGCCCCATTTAAAAGGAGCAACATTTCTTGGACGAATTTAATAAAGACCGCAAGACCCCTACCCCACCGCCGCCGCCCAGATTGCCAAACGGGATAATTTTGCTGGTTACGGCCTTTTCCATTTTTATTTTAATTAACATGCTGGTTACCTCCCTGATTAGAAATGATTCTGAAAGAATCATGTACAGCGAGTTTATCGCCATGCTTTCGGAAGGGCGCATTGAGCGTGTGGTTGTGCAGGCGGACAGGCTTACGATTACGCTTTTGCCCGAGGACGGACGCCGTCGCCCCGAGCCGGAGCCGCCGCAAACTTTTATGGAATTATTCCGTATGGCGAGGACTGCGCAAGAGGATAACGCCAATCTCATAGTCTACACAGGCAGAATGCCCGACCCCGAGCTACGTGCAATGCTCGACAGATATGGGGTCGAATACTATGCGCCTATCGTGACCACTAACTGGCTGCAAATTGTATTTTTCCAAGTTGTGGTACCTGTGCTTATTATCCTGTTTATGTTTATGCTTTTGCGGCGTATGATGGGAGGAATAATGGGCGGCGGGCGCGGTGGCTTTATGTCCATCGGCCAAAGCAACGCCAAGGTTTATATGGAAAAGAAAACAGGCGTAACCTTTGAAGACGTGGCAGGGCAAGAAGAAGCCAAAGAAAGCTTAACGGAAATCGTAGACTTTTTGCATAACCCGGAAAAATACGTGGCAATCGGCGCGAAGCAACCTCGCGGCGCATTGCTCGTAGGCCCTCCCGGTACGGGTAAAACCTTGTTTGCCAAAGCCCTTGCGGGCGAGGCGGGCGTGGTATTTTTCTCGTTGTCCGGCTCGGATTTTGTGGAGATGTTTGTAGGTGTGGGTGCGTCGCGTGTGCGGGATTTGTTTAAACAAGCCAGCCAGCAGTCGCCGTGTATCATCTTCATCGACGAAATCGACGCCATCGGCAAAAGCCGCGACAACCAAATGAGTTCTAACGACGAGCGGGAGCAGACACTTAACCAGCTTCTTGCAGAGATGGACGGGTTTGATTCTTCCAAGGGTGTTGTGATTCTTGGGGCTACTAACAGGCCGGAGATTTTGGATAAAGCCCTTCTTCGTCCGGGGCGTTTCGACCGTCGGATTAATGTTGAATTGCCCGATTTAAAAGGGCGCGTCGATATTCTAAAGCTTCATGCAAAAAAGGTAAAAATGAGCGACCATGTTGATATCAAGCGTATCGCCGCCATCACCCCTGGCGCGGCGGGCGCAGATTTGGCCAACATGATAAACGAGGCTGCCTTACACGCTGTACGCATGGACAGAAAAGAAGTAATCCAAGAAGATTTAATGGAAGCCGTAGAAGTAGTAATCGCGGGCAAAGAGAAAAAAGACCGCATAATGAGCGAAAAAGAAAAGCGTATAGTCGCATTCCACGAGGTAGGCCATGCGTTAGCACGTGTGGCACAAAGCAACTCCAAGCCCGTAGAAAAAATCACAATAATCCCACGTACAAAAGGCTCGCTTGGCTATGTTTTGGCAGCACCCGAGGAAGAAAAATTTATGCATTCCATGGATGAAATGCTGGAAGACATCACAGCCGCCCTAGCAGGCCGCGCCGCCGAAGAAATCAAATTTAACACAAAAACCACAGGCGCAAGCAACGACATAGAAAAAGCCACAAGCATGGCACGCTCCATGGTAAGCATGTACGGCATGAGCGAAAAATTTGGCATGATGGGATTGGAAAGCATACAAAACCGTTATCTCGACGGCCGCGCCGTATTGCAGGTCTCCGACCAAACAGGCGCGGAGCTCGACATGGAAGTACGCCGCATAATAGAGGACTGCTACCAACGCGCCTTGGATTTGCTAAAAGAAAACATGGACAAGCTCGACGAAATCGCAGAGTATCTTTTCAATAAAGAGACAATCACGGGCGACGAGTTTATGCAATTATTCAGAGGCGAAAAAATCGAAGACTTAGAGGATTCAGAGGATTCACCCGGGAAAAACACCGTTGATATTACCGTTTAGGGGTGTTAGCTGTGCAAACAAAAAAATATCTAAAGCTACTGGCGTCGCGTTACCGCAACATAAATGAGGTAACGACAGAAATCATTAACCTGTCCGCCATGCTAAACCTACCCAAAGGCACAGAGCATTTCGTCTCCGACATCCATGGCGAAGACGAAAGCTTTGGTCATGTCTTGCGTAATGCCTCGGGCGTTATAAAGGACTACATAGAGGAAATATTCGGGAGCGCGTTGATGGAATCGGAAATGCGCAGCTTGGCCACGCTGATTTACTACCCTGCGGAAAAGCTCGCCCACGCACGCAAAAATAACGAGCTTTCCAACGAGTGGTACAAAATCCAGCTTTTTCGCATTCTAAAAATCTGCAAGCGCACCACAAGCAAATACACCCGCGCCGAGGTAGTACGCGCCCTGCCGCCAAACAACCCCATGCTGGAGGAGCTTATTTTCGAAGAATCCGTAAACAAGCACAAGCAAAATTACTACAACGAAATTATCAACCAAATCATCCGGCTAAAATGCGCTGACGATTTTATCATCCAAATCGCAAACGTAATCCACCGCCTGTCCATCAATCACCTGCACGTGCTTGGCGATATTTTCGACAGAGGAAGCGGCGCAGCCAAGGTCATGGATATTCTGCAAAATTACCACTCGCTGGACGTACAATGGGGCAACCACGATATAGCATGGATGGGCGCGGCGGCAGGCAGCGACGCCCTAATTTGCAGTGTAATCCGCGTAACCGCAAAGTACGCAAATCTGGAAACAATCGAAGAACACTACGGAATAAACCTAGCTCCGCTTGCCATCTTCGCAATGGAGCAATACGGACACGACGACTGCGCACGCTTCTCACCCGACCGCGGCGAAGGCAAAACCGAAAAAGAACTAGACCTCATCGCAAAAATGCACAAGGCCATCTCGATAATCCAATTTAAAAAAGAAGCGGAAATAATCGCCCGTCGACCCGAGTACAAAATGGACGACCGCATATTGCTGGACAAAATCGACTTGGAAAGCGGCCACTTCCCTACCCTTGCCGAAAACCCACTCGCACTCACCCCCGAAGAGGACGAAGTTATGGAAAAGCTTCGTTTCTCCTTTATGCAAAATACAAAATTGCAGCAGCATGTTAAATTTCTTTTTAATCGCGGAAGCATGTACAAAATTTATAATTCCAATTTACTTTTCCACGGCGGGATTCCGCTTACGGAAAGCGGAGAACTGAAGGTCGTGAATCTCTTTGGTGAGCCGTTAGCCGGCATGGCATTGCTTGATAAACTTGAGGAAGAAGCACGGCGGGGATTCTTTGGAGAGCTTGGCAGTAAAAAAAGGCAATTTGGGCAAGACCTCATGTGGTATCTGTGGTGCGGTGCGGATTCTCCGCTGTATGGCAAGGACGTGATGACTACCTTCGAGCGGTATTTTACGGATTCTTCCGAGATTATTCGCGAGATGGAATCGCCGTATTACACCAAGCGCAACAATGCCGAGATATGCGGCATGATTTTGCGCGAGTTTGGCCTGCACGCAAGCGAGGCGCGGATTATCAACGGCCACACCCCCGTAAAAACCACCAAGGGCGAAAGCCCGGTAAAGGCAAACGGTCGCCTCATCGTCATTGACGGCGGGTTTACAAAGGCGTATCAGGGCGTCACGGGCATTGCGGGATACACGCTTATTTACAACTCCCAGGGGCTGCTGCTTTCTGCGCACACGCCGTTTGTTTCCATAAAAAACGCAGTGGAAAACGAAGACGACATCCTAAGCGACACCTTCTATATAGAACGCGAAGATAACAGAAAAAAAGTCTCCGACACCGACGTAGGCGAAAACCTGCGCGAAAAAATCGGAGACCTGAAGCTACTCCTCGAAGCCTACCGCAAAGGCGAAATTAAAGAAAGCATATAACACCGCGTTGTGACGCGAGCGTGCGGATTGCGCGTTGAATTTCGTCGGAAAGATTTTGGACGTCCGCAAAGTCCACGCGGTTTTCTAGATCGTAATGAACTTGAAATTTATCCGCTTAAACGATATAATTCTATCAATATTATATCTCACGAGAGGTGAACGCCATGTTAATTAAACCGTCAACTGCACTGAGAAACGAATACAATGCAATTTCTGATTTATGTAAACAAAAACAGCAGCCTGTGTATCTAACAAAAAACGGTGAAGGCGACTTGGTCGTAATGAGCATTCCGGCTTATCAATTCAGGGAAGAAATGTTGAACTTGCGCGAAATATTACTGGGAGTAGAGGCCGATAGGTTATCCGGAGCAAAGACGGACTCAATTGATGAAGTTGATACGAGACTGCGAGGGCTTATTGATGAAGCCTAATCCTCAAATTTTAGAACACGCACTAAACGATTTAGACGAAATTGTTTTATACATTGCGCAAAACAGTAAAACAGTCGCAGACAAAATGCGGTGTTTACTCGATTTTCCAAAACGGGGCAGACCAATACCTGACTCACGACTTCAACAATTGGGTTTCAGGATGTTGTTTGTTAAGCGTAGGGCTTTAAAAAAATGTTGTTGGCATTGGTTTGACGTTTACAATTGGTTAAGGTGTTACTGTATTGTAATTCTTCCGTAAACGCTAGACAAATTTTTTGGCGCAATCAGTTTTAATATTACACCGCAGTCGGTATCTTGCGGTGTTTCATGCGGTATTTTGTGATACATATTTACCATTTCATTATTATCTTGCTGTATTAATATTTCTGAGTGCATGGTTTTATTAGCGCAACGAAATTCCACCTTAATTTTTGCGGGCGTTCCGCTTTTATTAATGGCTCTTAATTCAAAATTCAATTCATATTTATTGCCACGGGGAAGAACAATCATTGCTTCGCCGCATTTTCGCGCAAAATAAATGCCGTTATCGCACCGTGTTTTGGTTTGTAGTGACAAAGTACAACCTTCATACCAACTATAGCCCGATTCTGTGATAAATTCTGAAACACATGGCGGAGCAGGAGGCATTGGTGGATGCGGCGGGCACGGCGGAGCAGGAGGCATTGGTGGATGCGGCGGGCATGGTGGAGCAGGAGGCATTGGCGGATGCGGCGGGCATGGTGGGCGTGGCGGCGCATACGATACAGCAATTTGCAGCTTCTCTTTTAAGATTTCTTGCAATGTTTTGATTTTATCTAATACGCCCTCTACGCTTTTGTTTACCGATAGAATATCATCAACTGTCACGTTTTCATTAGATTGAGCGTAATCAATTACATATTGTATTTTTTCACTTTCTGCGTTTATTACATGACTAAGCGCGGTTTCTTCTAATGCAATTGACGCTATTATCGAGCCTATGGCTTGTTCCGTCGTTGGTATGTCTTTTAAAGCGGGAAACGCGGGCATAGACATTTTGAATTCTCCTTACTGTGGTTTCTTAATTTCTTATTTAATTATATGTTCATATAAAAATTTTGACACATTCACCATTTTGTACGAGCCGGAATATGATGGAAATGGTAGTAAATATTTTTTAATAAGGAGGAATAGAAATGTCATTACCAAAGTTTCAAATTGACCCTTCAACGTTAACGAGGGATGACGCAATTAACCAAATTTTGGTTTCGATTGCTATGGAAGAATTGGGGCTTAGCCATATAATTAATGCCGAGGGTGAAAAGCTTCAATATATCTTAGGAACATTAGAGGGCGTAACCGGCCCTGATGTTACAGTAGACCAAATTTTACAAGCAAATGATAGTGTAAAGGATATGTTGGAGCAAGTTGCGGATAACCAACAATCATTATCCGAAAAAATGCAGGCAGCGTTAGGAGCTTCTGTTTTGCAAGGCCCGACAGGTCCGACAGGTCCGACAGGTCCATCAGGAGGCCCGACAGGTCCGACAGGCGCGGATGGAGCAACAGGTTCGACCGGTGCTAACGGCGCAACAGGAGCTACAGGTGCAACAGGCGCAGACGGTGACATCGGTCCTACAGGCCCGCAAGGTATAGAAGGCATACAAGGCATTCAAGGAATTCAAGGTGTGGCCGGAACAGTGGGCACTATCGTGGGTTCTTATCCTGACCTTGCCACTTTGCAATCAGAAGTTCCAGTGGGCGTACCTGGTGAATTTTACTATGTAAACCCCGACCTTTATGTGTGGGATTCAGTTAGCGATTCTTGGGAAAACGTTGGCTCTATTGCAGGCCCACAAGGCATAACAGGCCCCCAAGGGGTAAACGGCGAGCAAGGTCCGGCAGGAAACACAGGCGCAACGGGCGCAACAGGTCCGACAGGCGCAGACGGAGTGGTAGGAGCAACAGGCGCGACAGGAGCAACAGGCGCAACCGGAGCAACCGGAGCAACCGGCGCAACGGGAGCAACAGGAGCAACAGGAGCAACAGGAGCAACAGGCGCAACCGGAGCAACCGGAGCAACAGGAGCAACAGGAGCAACAGGCGCAACGGGCGTAACAGGCGCGAGTGCAATCATTCCGTATGCATCAGGAGCGATTGCCACCCTTAACACAGCGGCGTTGGGCGCGTTAAGCACCCCAACCTATGTGGGCTTCGGCAGCAGTTCCGTTGGGGCTCAAGCCCTTGGCGGCACGCTTACCCTTGCTTCTGAAGCAGATGATTATTCATTTGTAGTTCCGCGCAACGGCACAATCACATCTTTTTATGCAAGATTTACGGTTATGGTTGCGGCAAGCATTTCTATCGGAACGCTGTATGCTTATGCTCAACTATACAGTGCGCCAGCAGGAAGCAGCACTTATTCGCCCATCGCCGGAACGAAAATTCAGCTTGCACCCGGTATCGGCATTGTGGCCATAGGCACAATTGTGCGTGGGTCAGCCACAGGATTAAGCGTACCCGTTACCGCAGGTGACCAGCTGTTGTTAGTTTTCAGCGCACAAAACTCAAGTGTGCTTTCAATTATCGGCTCTGTAAACGGTTTTGCAAGCGCAGGCGTGGCGATTTCGTAATTTTTAATGGGAGGGTTTTTATGTTCACCATAAGTCTGTGCATGATTGTGAAAAACGAAGAAGCCGTGCTGGCGCGCTGCTTAAACAGCATAAAAGACGCGGTTGATGAAATCATCATCGTAGACACAGGGTCTTCAGATGCAACAAAGGAAATTGCACGGCAATACACCGAAAACATTTATGATTTTGTTTGGGTTAATGATTTTTCTGAAGCACGTAACTTTGCGTTTTCTAAAGCAACGAAGGATTATCAAATGTGGCTTGATGCCGACGACGTGTTTCCTGAAGATTCGTTGAAAAAACTGCTTGAAATGAAAAAAACATTGGAAAACGTAGTTGACATTATAACCATGAAATATATAACCGATTTTGATTCTAACGAAAACCCCGTCAACATCGCTACCCGCGAGAGGCTTATGTTACGAGAGAAGGGGTATAAGTGGATGGACCCGGTGCATGAGTGCATTCCGTTAGTGGGAAACGTGTTCCACAGCGACTTAGTTGTTCATCATAGAAAACCAAAAAAAGAAGGGGCTTCCCGCCGAAATTTAGAAATTTATATGGCTCTTGAAAAAAGCGGAAAGCCTCTACCTCCCCGACAGTTATATTATTATGCCCGCGAATTAAAAGACCACGGGCTGTGGATTAAGGCAGCATATTATTTTGAGAAATTTTTAGAAACAAAAAAAGGTTGGGCAGAAGATAACATCGCGGCGTGCTTCAACCTTTCGGCGTGCCACAAGGCATTAAATAATAAAGAAAAAATACTACCGATTCTGTTTAAGAGCTTTGAATATGATGCGCCGCGAGCGGAAATTTGTTGCGAAATAGGGTACTTCTACAAACGAGCAGGGGAATATGCTGCGGCATTGAAATGGTTCGAGATAGCGGCAAACATGGACACGCCCGATTCGTTAGGATTTATCCTTGCTGATTATTGGGGGTATATTCCCAACATCGAATGCTGTGTGTGTTGCTGCCATCTAAACGATTTTAAGAAAGCAAAAAAATTTAACGAGCGGGCGGCATCGTTTAAACCCGATGCGCCCGCCGTTGAAATCAATCGCAAGTATCTTACGCAAATTGAAAATCCAAGTTAATAAAATTATCGCAAGGATTTAACACACAAAATTGTAATCTTGCCTCCCCGCCCCGCATATGATTATAAGAAAAAATCATAAAGGGGATGGTACATATGAAACAAATCACCCATGAAAATATCAAACAAATGGACATCTCGCTTGGCGGCGGGATTTTTGGTGAGAAGGCGCGGATAGATACGATAAACCACCCCGTGCTTGTGGTAGGCCTCGGTGGAACAGGCACGGACGCACTTTTGCGTCTAAAATACCAGATAAACCGCCGCTTTAAGCTGCCCGACAATCAGGTAACAAAGCAGAAAAAAACAAAGCCCGACAACATAGAATATCTCGCGCTGGAGACCAACGAACACGACCGCAAAAAATACAAGGGCATGAGCCTCGACCCATACACAGAAATGGTGCTGCTATCCAACGCGGGAATCGGCGCGATATTAAACAACCGCTCCACCATGCCGGATTATATAAAAAGCTGGCTAAACCCGGAGCTAACCATCACCGACGGCACAAAAGGCGCGAGCGGAAACCGCCAAGCCGGTCGGCTTTTGCTGTTCGAAAAAATAAATACCGTCGTGGATGCAATCGGAAACAAAATCCGCAGCCTTCGCACAGACCAGGAGAATAAGCTGCTTGTATTCCTTCTGTCGGGGCTTTCCGGCGGCACGGGGGGTGGGATGTTTTTGGATGTGGCGTATATTATCCGCGGGATTATGGAGCGAGAATACGGCAGCAAGGGTGTGGATAAGGTCGAGATTACGGGCTATCTCTTTACGCCCGACGTTCACCTTGCGGGTAATAATATGAACATCCACACGGAGGAATATATCCAGCGCAACGGCTACGCGGCATTAAAAGAACTCGACTATTTTATGAATATCGAGGAGCGTATGGGCGAGAGATTTTCGCAAAAATACGGCACTCGGCTGGAGGTAAACTCCGCACTCGCGCCGTTTAATCTCTGCCACCTCGTAAGCGCGTGCAATATCGACGGCGTCTTCCTAAAGGGCGCGTATGACTACTGCATGAATGTCACCGCCGAAAACATAGTAAATTTCCTGGCCCTCGAGGACAAAGAATCAGGCAACGAGTTCGCAATCCAAGACTACCACAGCAATTTAATTTCCAATATCGGCACAATGAAATCCAATCTCCCGCAGGGAATGCCCCACTCCGCAAATTTCTCCTACAATATAATAGGCGCGTCTTCGGCGGCGTTGCCTACGGAGGGGATAAATTCGTATTTGGCGTACTCTCTTTTCCGCGAGCTATCGCCCATGTTTGAGGCCGAGCCGGACGACCATGAGCTGCAACAATTTGCCGACGCGGTAGGACTGGACATAAACGCGCTCGGCGCGGAGCTTGCCCGCAATCTCCCACCCATAAAGCTCGACTATGCCGAGACCGACTACTACAGCTACCAAAACGTAATAAAAACCCGTCGCGTAAACGTGGCAGAAAAACTCGAAGAGCAATACTCCGCCGCAAAACGCGCCTTATCGGAATCCCGCGAGCTAACCTCCCGCATGATAGAAAAAATCAAAAACGAAATCCGCGAAACATTTATAAAGCAAGGTGCGTTTTACGCCACACGGCTAATCGCAAGCGACCGAAACCCCTGTCTCCTTGCCCGCCTGGACGCCTACGGGCAGCACCTGCAAGAAAAAATCGCCCAACTAACCCAAGAGCAGGACGCCTACGAAATCACCTCCGACACCCGCTTGGAAGAAGCCGCCAAAGCTCTATTCTTCAATCGCGAAAGCAAAAAGAACGCATATATCGAAGCCAAAATTCAAGCCTTCCAAGCAAAGCTGCAAAAAGACTGCTACACACGCCTCATCGACGTTTACAAGGAAATCCGCCTGTCCCTCGAACAAGAAAACGACAAAACCTACGCCGTCTTCGCGGAAATCCTAAAAGAAATAAACCGCATACTAACGGCCAACGCCACGCTGCTGGAGGACATACCAACCGAGACAACAAAAAGCTACCAATGGGACGTAATAAGCGTAACCGACACCGCCGCGGAAATCGAAAGCACCCTAAAAAAAATAGGCTACGACACCCTAAACCGCGAGTTTAACAAAGCCCTGTCAGAAAATAAGGCCAAATGGTTGAACGATAACGACCTGAACATAACACAAGCACTATCCGACCATATTTATGACAGCTTCCGCGAGTTCCTGTCCCGCACAATGTCCGAGTTTACGGGCTTCCGCTACGGTAAAGACCGCCTTGTCGAGCATGTAATAGAATCGGAAATCGCACCACGCCTGTATCGCGACGCAAAGCCGATTTTCGACCTAGACAACGCCTCGGGGATTTTTAACTTTCCCAGCTACGGCATGGTGAGCGTTCCCGCTAACGCGCCCGATATTCTGCGCGGGATTGAGGCCTACCAAGGCCACGCACTGGCCAATCTTCGCTTTAATATCCGCAAAAGCTGTATCACCGACCGTATCTTCTGGCTTAATACGCAAAACGGAATCCCCCTGTTTGCATACACCCCAATCCGCGTTTACGAAGAACTCTACGAGCGCACAATAAACACCCGCGAAGGCGTAGGCCGCCACCTCGTAATGAACGAAACCGAAAACTGGCGCGACCTCCCCTCCCCCATCCCGGAAAAGCTATGGGGCGACACATATGTAAACCTTCGTCAAAAACGACTAAATGAAGAGGCACGCCGCATATATCAAAAAAGCAACAAAAAGCTCGAAGAGGACTTTTTCATCCGCTGTCCCAAGCTAATCGCCGCCACAAAATTGGCCAAAACCGAAACAGAAACCGACCAAACCGACGATTTCCTACGCGTCCTCGTCTGCGAAGCCATAGTAAAACGCGGTGCGCAATACCTCTACGAAAAAGACCTCGAAGACGACCCATGGCCACCCTTTGTAAACCTAATCGACCACGCCGACTACCCAGAATACGCCATGTTTACCACCTACAAAAAACTGGAAACCACCCGCAAAAAAACCCTAAAAAGAAAAGCCAAATCTCACGAAGAAATATGGCCGACAGAAAAACTAATTATCGCGCTAAAAAAATGGCAAGGCAAAATCGCCGTTAGAAAAAATCAACTCGACAGCGAAATCTGGAAGCACCCCCACGGCCAAACCATGTACAGCTTCTACAAAAACGCGCTGCTGCGGCTTAACACACAGATTTCCGCGTTGGCGGGGTAAAACCGCCCCGCCCCGGCAGGGTGAACTACCCCTTCGTCACCACTTTTGTAATTGCAAGGCTTAAATTTGCGGGGGCGGCGAGGTCTATTTCTTCGCCTGTGTCCATTGCTTCCACTATGGGGCGTAGGACGTTGTCACTGTTTATTACCACCACCAAACGATTATCGTTTAATTCTACAGCCGTACCCACCGGGTATAGCTGTAATTTTTTTGTAAACGCCATCACAACATCGTAATCGAAGGATTTGCCTACCTCGCTGCTTATTAGCTCAAATGCCTCGGCGGGCGTCATAGGTGCGCGGTGGGGGCGAATGGATGTCACCGCGTCATACGTGTCTGCGACGGCTATTATTTTACTGAAAATCGGGATGTCATAACCGTACAGGCCTTTTGGATATCCCGTCCCGTCTACCTTTTCGTGATGGAGAAGCACACCGTTCCATAACTCCGAGTCGCCAAAGCCCTTGCTTTTTAGGTTTGTCGCGCCTATTTGGGCGTGTTCCTTCATTGCAGAAAACTCATCTTCGGTTAGCTTGCCTTTCTTCCCTGTGATATTCTGCGGAACATACGGCTTGCCCACATCATGCAAAATCGCGCATTGTGCGAGGCTTCGTTGGCGTGCCAAATCAAAGCCCATGACCTTGCCCGTCGCCACCGACAGCATCGCAACACTAAGCGAGTGGAAATACGGAAAATCCTCCACAACCTTTAAATCCTGTATATGAATATATTTGGAAATCCCCGTGGCCACCTCCGCCACAAGCCTGTTAAGTACATGCTCAAACTTTCGCACCACGCTGTAGGTGGTAGTCAAATCCACATTTTCACCCGGCGTTTGCAGCGCGGTAAAAAGCTCGCGGATGGCTTCTATCGCTTCCGCCTTCAGGTCTTTTTTTACCGCACCGGTGATTTTACCGGGGGTTACTTCAAATTTGATTTCCGGGATTTCTTCGGCTTTTTTTTCTACGCTGCTTCCCAGCAAACGTGTACCCGTACCCGGCTCGCGCTGCTCATATACCGATACCCACGAGATTTCGTGACGGTCGAGATTTTCCAGCGTTTTCTCATCTACCTCGGTGTCCTTACGCGCTATCATCATGCGCCCGTCTCCCACCACCTTGTAAATAGAATCCGCAAGCACCATTCCGATTTTTACTTTTTTGGATTTTATGCGTTTAGTATCTGCCATTGCCAACGCCCCCATTCGCTTAAAGTATAAATTTTTATAGCAAGCCGCGCAACCTTTTTTGCTAGTTTACGTCTTTATGAGTAGAATGCAAAAAGGAGTGACGGCATGGACGAAAAAAAAATATTCGAAGCAATAGGAAACGTAGACGAAAAAATCATAGCGGAAACCGCAGAATACCCAAACAGGGGCACAAACAACATTACAATCTCGGGTGTATTTTTACGGCTTGCGGCGGCGGCTTGTTTTGCTTTGGTAATCGCAGGCTCTGCTTTTTTTGTTCGCAACATGCAGTATATGCCTTCGGGTGCGGATGAATTGCGGGACAGCAAATGCGCACTAAGCATAGTCCGCGAAATGATACCCGCGCTTAACGATGTAATGCACATTATGCACAATGGGCTGGCAAGCGACGGGCGTGTGATAGAGTACGGTGGGCGGGAGTATGTAGTGGTTTACGACCCCGACTTTCCGCACCTTAGGACAATTAGGGATATTGATGAGTTTTTGGGTACGGTAATGGCATCTTTGGAGGATTCCGAAATATCTGTTATGTTCCTCTCCGCGGCGGCCTTCTACCGGGAAATTGACGGCATTTTGGTGCGGCAAAAGGGACGCTTTACGCATGAAGGCGTCGAGACGCATATGTTTTTTGACCCGGATTCTACCCAAATTACGTGGGCGACAGAAGGCATCATTACCGCACGTCTTGATACTTCGTTTAATCTTATCGTATCGGACGACGCCCCCGATGATAACGCGGTAAACGCGCTTGCGGAGTATTTGGCACAAATACCACCGATGCAATGGGATATTACATTTGTTAATGAGGATGGCCGGGATGATGGTTGGCGCATATTCAGAATGCAACAGCTATACAGCATTCCCCCTCCTCAGCTTATCGAATTGGTATCGTTAACAAGAGAAATAATCGACGGCTTTGTCGGTAATTTCCATGCATATATGGGGCAATTCGACGCCACGGATATTTCCATCGACCACCCGTTTGCATCGGCACGCCGTGATATTTTTGACATTACCAGAAGCGCGATTATCCGCCGCGAAACCCTTGACCCTACTTCCCGAGGGCCGGATATAGATTTGTTCGGACATCCCGACGGGCTAAACTTTGAGTGGACGCTAAGCGATAATATTAGTATTACATCGTCACAAGCAGACAATTTTACCGCTCAGTTGACCATGAGTGTGTATATACGCGAGCTTAACATGCGGTACAGGGAAGCAATATCGTTAAACTTTTATAATGAAGGGGATGAATGGCGAGTAAGAGAAAGGCGGCCGTTTGAGCCTAATTTTAACGCACCACATGCCTACGGTGGTGGGATAATGACTGCCGAGCAACGCGAATGGGTGGCGGAGTATGCACTGCGCCACATCCAACGAGACCTGCACAATGCAGCACGAGAAATGGCGGCACGACACGAAAACGCATTAACAGGCGCGATTTTTATAGATATTGCGGAGAGGGCATTATACCTCACCCCCATGGGGCTTGTATGGATTACCGACCACGACAAAATCGAAGAGCTTGAGTTTACTATGGCTGACTTTATACGTCATTATCTTATACTACACGATGATGACCCGCAGATACGCCGGTTTGCAATCACCGATGACACGGAGTTTGTAGTTTATGGGAGAGAGAATATTTTCACCAACGATGTCGAGGTGTTTTTAACCGCCCTCACTATTGATGACGTAGACCCAGAGCAAGTAGGCGAGCATACACTGCGCCGCATACTGCATTTTGTACAGGTAAACGACAACGATGAAGTAACAAATATCACGCAAGAATTTATTTTCACACAATAAGGGGTAACACAATGGATGACACAAGAATAATAAACCTGTTTTTCGACCGCGACGAGGCGGCAATCCACGAAACACAAAAAAAATACGCCTCCTACCTGCTAACCGTCGCGCAAAACATCTTGGGTAAGCAGGACGCGGAAGAATGCGTAAACGACACCTACCACAAAGCATGGCGGATAATCCCACCAAACCGCCCCGCATTTTTCAAGAGCTTTCTTGCGAAAATCACGCGCAACACAGCCCTCGACAGGCTACGTGCAAACAACGCAAAAAAACGAAGCGACGGCAATGTTGACCTTCTGCTAAGCGAGTTATCCGAAATAATCCCATCCACCCAAAACGTACACGCCGCCTACGAAAACAACCTAACCGCGCACGAAATAAGCGACTTCCTGCGCGGTCTCGACGCGGATGCCCGCTTCATTTTTATGCGGCGGTACTGGTATGCGGATTCCATCGCCACGATAGCAAAAAATTACCGCGTAAGCGAAAGCAAGGTAAAATCCTCGCTTTTACGAACGCGGCGCAAGTTAAAAAATCATCTCACACTATGAAGCAACTCCCCATAGGACGGCAACGGCCAGTGCTTTTTTGCTACCAGCGTTTCCAGCTCGTCGGCTGTTTTGCGAAGGGCTGCCATGGCGGGTATTACTTTTTTGCTGTAGTAGCTTGCGTGGTCTTTTGGGCTTTGTTTGGTTTTTTCTGATAGGTTGCTTTCCAAGGATTTTAGGTTTTCCAGAAGCGTTGCTGATAGGTTTGAGATGTTTTCCAGCAGATATTTTTCCAGCGAGGTATTGTACTCGCTTTTTTTATTTAGCAGGTCGGCTAACTCGTTTTGGTAGGCTATGACGGCGGGGATTATCGCGCCTTTTAGTAGCTCCACCATGGCGTATGCTTCTACGTTTATCGTTTTGCAGAAGTTCTCGTGGTGGATGTCACAACGCGAGTTTAGCTCGCCCTCGGTTAGCACATTGTGGCGTGTGAACATCTCCACACATTTTGGTGCGATTAGCGCGCAGAAGGCATCTGCCGCCGCCGGAGTATTGGATAGGCCGCGGCGGGCGGCTTCTTCCGCCCATTCCGATGAATAGTTGTCGCCGTTAAAGATTATCCGCTTGTGGTCGCGCAGGGTACGACGGATTATTTTCCATACACGTGGGGTGAATTCTTCTTTTTTGTAATTGTCCAGTTCATCGGCAAATTGGCGCAGGGATTCTGCCACAGTTGTATTTATCGCAATATTCGGCCCGGCTATCGAAAACGACGAGCCGAGCATTCTAAATTCGAATTTATTGCCCGTAAACGCAAAGGGCGAGGTGCGGTTGCGGTCGGTTGTGTCCTTTAGGAAATTTGGCAGCACGGTCGCACCTGTTTCCAGTTCGTGGTGTTCTATGTTTTCGTATTCCTCTTTGGATTCGATTGCGTTTAAAATACCCTCCAGCTCGTCGCCCAGGAAAATCGAAATTATCGCGGGTGGGGCTTCGTTTGCGCCGAGGCGATGGTCGTTGCCCGCGCTTGCGCATGATACCCGCAGAAGGTCTTGGTACTCGTCCACGGCCTTGATTACCGCCGCGAGAAAAAGCAGAAACTGCGCGTTTTCGTGCGGGGTCTCACCCGGCTCCAGTAGATTCGCGCCTTTGTCCGTGGCAAGCGACCAGTTGTTATGCTTGCCGCTTCCGTTTACCCCCGCGAAGGGTTTTTCGTGCAGTAGACATACCAGCCCGTGGCGGTCGGCTACGTTTTTCATCATATCCATTGTTAGCTGATTGTGGTCGGTGGCTATGTTGGCCTTTGTGTATATTGGCGCAAGCTCGTGCTGGGCAGGGGCGGCCTCGTTATGTTTTGTTGTGGCGTATATGCCAAGCTTCCATAACTCTTCTTCGAGTTCCTTCATGTACGCCGCCACGCGGGGCTTTATGCTGCCATAGTAGTGGTCGTCAAGCTCCTGTCCTTTTGGCGGACGCGCACCAAAAAGCGTGCGGCCGCTGTATGTCAAATCCGGACGGCGGGCGCATATTTTTTTATCTATTAAGAAGTATTCCTGCTCCGGCCCAACCATGGGAAGCACGGCGTTTGCGTTTGAATTGCCAAACAACCGCAAAATCCGCAGGGCTTGCTTATTTATCGCCTCCATTGATTTTAACAGCGGGGTCTTTTTGTCAAGGGCTTCGCCGCTATAAGAACAAAACGCAGTAGGAATAAAAAGCGTTCCGTCCTTGATAAACGCATAAGAAGTAACATCCCAAACCGTATACCCCCGCGCCT
>WQRQ01000021.1 GCA_009786685.1 Defluviitaleaceae bacterium | reverse complement strand
CGAAAATCTGCAAATCGCCTTCCAAAATTACACATTTACCACGGTTTACCAAAGCACGGTATGGCTTGCGTCATCCATGCAAGAAACATCCGCCACCGCAATTTACACCAACGAAAACCTCGAAAACACAATAACGGTAAACGATACATTGGCGTGGCGATTATTTGGCACAGCGGAAAACATCGAAGGGCTAACTGTACACATAGGCGAAGTTCAGTACATCGTCACCGCCGTACGCAGCGATGGCGGCGACTACACAGCATGGCTGCCCCGCGAGGATAACATGCCAATCTCCGCAATCTACCTGCACCCCTACCCGCCCGACCCGCTGGCGCAGGCCACAGCCAACACAATGCTGGAGCACATAGGCCGCAACCCCGAAAACTACGCCATCATAGACATAAGCCGCTTTGTAGAAAGCATTAACATCCGCAGCCGTATTTTTTTATATGTAATCCTACTGGCAGCCATGATATATTTTCTGCAAATGGCACAGCGTCGCACCCAAAAGCGTCTTCCGATTTTGGGCGCGGTGCTGTGCCTTGCCGCATTTGTGTGGGGCGCGAATGATATTTTGCTATGGCTGCCAAATCTTTCCGCGCTTAACCACTCGCTTTTTAATACGATTATCGGCACGGGTATTTTGCCGCCGGACACTTATCTTTCATCGGGGCTTTTGCGGATTTCGCAGCTTAGCCGCATGAGCAATTACGCGCTTATTGTCGGCGCGGTTGCATTTGTGGGCATAATACCTATACAGAAATATCAACGCTGTTTTGACGAGGAGCAGTAACAGTTCTGTTTACGCTTCCTCTAATGGCATCGCCACGGATTACTACATTAAACTCGCCATCAGCCTCGCCGCCTGCTTGCTCGGAATTGGATATTTCTTGGCCGGTTTCGTTGTCGGTTTCGTCGTATGAATCTTCGGATTCGTTTGATACATAGTTTATGCTGTACATTGCATTGCTCAAATGTTCAAAAGTGCCTAATTCCATTTCCTTGCCCTCGGCTTGCATTTCTTGTCCTTCTTTTATGGCGTCCGGGTTGCCGTCTGTTATTCCTTGTCGCTCACGAACCCTCCCCGCCAGATATCTTTGGTTTGCCGTAGCCTGATTTTGCTTGGCTAACCCAATGTTATTTTGGGCAGTTAACACGCCCATCATTAAGCCTTGACTTATTCCCGGCATATTTTTCCTCCTAATTTAATATTTGATTACATCTGTAGTCATTACATATATCGTCATGGCTGCTTGCTAACTTTAGCTATTAATGATAAAATCGACTACAAATGTTTTCGAATGGGGGAGGTTACATATGAAACACAATATTTCAAGCGCAGAATGGCGCATTATGCAGGTGCTTTGGGAACACAAAAAACCAATGACCTCCGCCGAAATCGTAGAAAACGCAGAAGCTGAAAGCAAGCGAAGCCCAAGGACAATAAAGACGCTTTTGCAAAGGCTTGTATCAAAAGGCTTTGTAGCTTTTACAGTAGACACTACCGACAGCCGCATATACCACTACGCGCCAAAAATCAGCGAGGATGAATGTATCGGGCGAGAAAATCAAGATTTTCTTTCGCTTTACTACAAAGGAAATGTTGGTGGTATGTTAGCCAGATTTATTGGCGACAGCGACTTAACAAGCGAGCAGATAAAAGAGCTTTCTGCGTTATTGGACGCTAAAAAGGAGGGCATGTCGTGATTTGGAGCAGAATAGGACAGGCCAATATTTTACTGTCACTTTTGTTTAGCAGGGTCTTGTTTGCTTCCGTGGTACTTTCAATATTGATAGTGCTTATTATGCTTGCGCGGAAAAATAATCTTGAACCGGCTATTCGCTCATATCTATGGGCATTTTGTATCCCCGCATTATTTATACCGTTTGAGCGAAGTATTGTTATTCTCATGCAAGGCCAAGCTTTGGAATTAAATTTGATTTTATTTGTTTGCATTTGGCTTTTGGGATTTTTCATTTATGTAGTAAAAACGCTTATAGAGCGAGTAAAAACCATACGTCTGATTAAAGCAGGTGCGATAAAAGGCGGCGCGGCATATTTTTATAGATTCCGCTCGCACATTTACACGCCGCCAAATTTTAATGATACCTACACAGCAGAAGAACGTGCGATGTTATTAGCCCATGAGCAACAACATATCAAGCAGCGCGACCCGCTTTTGTTTCTGTTTTTGCAGGGCTTACAATGCGTGTTTTGGTTTAACCCGCTTATACATAGGGCTGTGCGGTATATTCGTCACGACCGTGAGCTTTTGTGCGACGAGCGTGTGATTTCTCGATATCCAAAGCTTGATTACGGCAAGCTTTTAATAAACGAAGCAAGCAAAGCCCTACCTGTTTACGATATAGCAGGAATCTCTTCATCAACCACCGGAATATACGAACGGATTATTGCCCTCACTCGTCCGTTTTCAAAAAACAAAAAAACAACGATTACCGTTGTGATTATTGCAGCATTTTTATTTTTGGCTGGTGCAATCGGCTTTACAAAACCGATGGTTTATCATCCCATGGAAACTATGATTGTCCGCGAAAACGATTTTAGCCGAACCCATATCGAGGGCTTTGAAAAATTTGTTACACATTGCCAAGGCAATATTATCATTAGCGAGGGACTGTATTTGTACGCTGCCGCGAAAGGCTTTGAAACGGACGACAGGCTGGGTTTAGTTGTATTGCAGGTAAGGCGGCCTTCGGTATTTGCCACATCCGTAATATCACGAGGATTTTCGTTTACACTTGGCGACCTTAAAAACGGCGAGATAGTTTTTCCGCACCATTATGTGAGCTATGACTTGCGCAGCTTTTGGGGCGTACTTTACAGAATACTGTAAAAGATAAAATTCTAATATAAAACGTTTTTTACCATTGTTTGAAAAATCCCTACAGAGTATAATGGCGAGGTTGCAATTACTACTTTGGAAGGATTTTTTTAATGACTACTTATGTACCTGAATATATGCGTTCGGCTTTCGCCGCTAATGGTGTGCCTGTTAAGGATTTGATTTTTGCAGTCCATACAGACATGACATTGGATGGCGATTTTTCTGACGTTTATGTGGCTGTTTGCCGCGAGAAATTGCATATTTTATACGGCGTGGAGCGCGTTGTTAAAGTCGAAGACGCAAGGCGGCTCGTAGCGCAGTACGATACTCACGAGGTTGTTACATTTACTCTCGCGGAGCTTGGTGAATTAAAAACAGAAACGCTTTTATCCACCTGTCGGCTTGTGAGTAACCACGACGGCGAGGAGCGTCTTATTTTGCTGTTCACACTCGGCCACCAGAGCTTTATAGACCGTCTTGTGAAAGTCGCAAAAAATATAGCCGCAGGCGAAGAAGACCCCATGCACGAAATCCGCCTCGAAGAATCCCTCTTCTGCGAAAAATGCGGCCACCGCTTCCCCGAGCCGGAACGCGCACTTTGCCCACGCTGCGCGGATAAAATGAGTATCTTTTTCCGATTGCTTGCTTTCTTTAAATACTATAAGGGCAAGGTGGCGGCCTGTGCTTTTACTATGTTTTTGATTACCGCAATGCAGATTCTCGGACCTTATATTGGCACGCGGATGTTTATTGATGATGTGCTTACCTACGACGGACGCTTTTATCAGATGATTGGCATGATTGTACTTGTCATCATCGGCGTACGTGTGCTTGCCACGCTTTTCCAAATGGCTTACCAGGTTGTGCTTGCCAAGACCATGCCTTGGATTATATACGACCTGCAAGTACGTATCTTCGAAGCAATGCAAAGGCTCTCCGTCTCGTTTTACACCTCTAAGCGCACAGGCTCTTTAATGAATAAAGTAAGCCGCGACGCACGTAATATTTACTGGTTTTTTGTAGACGGCCTGCCCTTTATCGTGCTTAATCTCATTTTGTTTATCGGTATTTTTATCGTGATGTTCCGACTGGAGTGGCGGCTTGCACTTATTTGTATCACAATTATACCCTTCGCGGGAGTTATGTTTTACATTCTTATGCACCTTTTTCAGCGGTATCATCATAAGATGTGGGTTGTTTCTTCTCAGATGAATAACATGGTGTCCGACTCCGTTAACGGACAGCGCGTTATTAAAGCATTTGCTCGCGAAGGCGCAGAATCCTCACGGTTTGCGTCATCAAACACCCGCCATGCCGAAGCCTGGATTGGCTCTGCTAACTTGGGCTGGACGGCCTTCCCGCTGATTTATCTTTTCCTTTTCTTCGGACAGGTTGCAGTTACTGCCGTGGGCGCGATGATGGTTATTAATGACGAAATTTCGTTGGGTACTTTTCTTGCATTTAAGGCATACCTCACCATGCTTTACGGCCCGCTGCAATTTATGGCAACCGTAAGCAACTGGTGGGCGCGTTGCGTAGACGCCGCACAGCGCGTCTTCGAGGTCCTCGACGCCAAAGCCGAAGTAGAAGAACCAAAAAATCCCGTTAAAATAGACAGCCTAAAAGGCGACATCTGCGTAAAAGACGTGTGGTTTCAGTACGAGCCTGCGCTACCCATTTTGAAGGGCTTGTCACTGGACGTCGCCGCCGGAAAAAGTCTCGGTATAGTAGGCAAAACAGGCTCGGGCAAGTCCACCCTTGCAAATCTGATTGCGCGACTATACGACCCCAACGAGGGCAAAATAACCATAGACGGCATTAACATAAAAAAACTGCCACTCCAACAGCTAAGGGCTAACATAGGAATTGTATCTCAAGACATCTACCTATTTATAGGAAGCATTGCCGACAACATCCGCTACGCCCGCCCCGACGCCTCCATAGAAGAAGTAATATGGGCAGCAAAAATGGCCTCTGCCCATGATTTTATAACAAAGCTTCCCGACGCCTACGAAACCCGGGTGGGCGCAGGAGGCCAAGACCTCTCCGGCGGCGAAAAGCAACGCGTATCCATAGCCCGCACAATAATCCAAAACCCAAAAATCCTAATCCTTGACGAAGCCACAGCAGCCATGGACACAGAAACAGAAGGCAAAATCCAAAACGCCCTAAACAAACTGCAAGCCGACCGTACAACAATATCCATAGCCCACCGCATGTCCACCCTAAAAGACGTAGACAGCCTCGCCGTAATCCGAAAAGGAAAAATAATAGAAACAGGCACACACGAAGAACTCATGAAGAAAAAAGGCGCGTATCATAAGCTGTATATGATTCAGCTTGAGGGGTTGAAGGTAATATCTATGGATTAAGACCTTGGGGCTTTGCCCCAATACCCCACAAGCCTTTGAAAAGGCTTGACCACGAGCGCAACAAACGAAGCGCGTGCGCTACCAAACTTTGACAGGGGGATTATATTTATGACACGACGGGATAAGATTGAGTGTGCTAAGGCCACCATGGCGAAAGACCGTGGTTGCCTTGTGGAATCGTTTTCGCAGGACAAGAATTTATTTTTTGAGACGGATAAACAATTTTTTGACATTGTATCGTTTGGGAGTAATGCGGTGATTCATGCTGATAGGCAGATTTTGGGGTGGTGTGAGGAGAATTTCGCAAACACTGCTCCTGAGCGGATTATGGACGACCCTAATATTTTTGTCATCGAGAGCAAGCTCCGCGAGTATGGGCAAAAATTAAGTGGCGAGCATATACGATTTCTTCGTTTAAATGAGGATGTGCGTATCGACCCACCAACAGGGTTTGCATTCAGAATTTGTGAAAAAGACTGCATACACGAGTTGTATGGTGACAAACGATTTGCCCATGCATTTAATTATAAAAATGATGTCATCGCAATCACTGCTTCTGTTGACGGTAAAATATGCTCCATTGCCGCTGCGGATGACAACATCCCCGGCTTTTGGCAAATCGGTATAGATACTTTGCCCGAATACAGAGGAAAAGGACTCGCGGCGTACTTGGTAAACAAAATAGCCCGCGAAATCGAAAATCGCGGCATAATACCATTCTATAATACGTGGGGCGCAAATATCGCTTCCCAGCGGGTAGCGGCGGCGGCAGGGTTTTCCCCTGTGTGGGTCGGATTTTTTTCTAAGAAGGAGGATAACCCGTGGAAATTTTAATCAGGGCATTGGAAGAAAAGGACTACCCCGCGATAATATCTATAACGCACAACGCGCTTAAATTCACCCGATTAACGGATGAAAACACTGCCGCGCATTATTCCCGAATTAAGGACGACGACAGGTACAAAACCTTTGTTGCGGTGATGGGTGGAGAAACGGTCGGGTTTATTTCCTCGGTATGGTCGCATTCGGTCGGGCGCGAGGTTGGGTTTATGCATATCACGGCGATTGCGGTAGACGAACGTGTGCAAGGTCATGGAATCGGCACAAAGCTTTTAAATCACATGGAAGACTACGCAACATCCATCGGAATAGATTCCATCCTGTTAACCAGTGGACTTGAACGCACCGAGGCGCATAAATTCTACGTAAAAAACGGGTACGAAAACCGCGCTTTGAGCTTTACAAAATCGCTGTAAAAAGGACGGTATCAAATGAATATTTCTGTACGAAGCATAAAATCCGAGGACATCGCCATCCTCGCAGAAGAATTTGGCGTAAAGCAGGGCTGGACGGATAAAAATATCGCGCAGTATACGCAGTATTTTAATGAGCATAACGAGGGGGTGCGGCATGTTTTTGTCGCGCTTTGGGGTGATGAGGTCGCGGGTTATGTCACGCTTTTGCCTCGCTCCACGGAAGGCGCGTTTGCCGGTAAAAATATTCCTATCGTATGTGATTTTAATGTGCTGGCTAAATTTCAGCGGCGCGGCGTTGGCACAGCGTTGATGGACGAAGTCGAAAAGCTCGCTAAGCAAACATCCGATATAATCGGCCTCGGCGTGGGGCTGTACACAAACTACGGCACGGCTCAGCGGATGTATGTGAAACGTGGATATATCCCCGACGGGAGCGGCGTTTGGTACAAGGATAAAAATTTGCCGCCATACGAGCCTTGTTTAAACGACGACGATTTGATTTTGTATATGAGTAAACAATTATAAATGGCGCGGAAAGCGAAGCGCACGCGACTAAGGAGCGAAAAAAAATGAACACCATGGACTTAGGGATTTTAGAGATAAAAGAAGCGGAATTTTACAACGGCTCGGGCGGTTTTGCGGGGTTAAAATACAAGGGCGAAGACCACGCACATGTAATCCTGCGCCGTATTATGCCGCTACAGCACCCATTCGAATATATTTCCGTAGCCGACCATGACAACAAGGAAATCGGCATTTTGAAAAACGTAGACGACCTTCCCGCTTCCCAGAAGGAAATCGTAAAAAACGAACTGGACAACCGCTACTACTCCCCCGAGGTACTGGATGTAGTCTCCGTTCAGGATAAACTCGGCTATGTATACATGGAGCTTAGGCTGAAAAATAAAAAGGGCGTGGAGTACAAGAAAAGCTGCGCAATAAAAGACGTGAGCCGAAATATCAGAATGCTCTCCGATACGAGCGTGATAATCTTCGACGTGGACGGCAACCGCTATATCGTAGAGGATGTTAAGCGATTGAGCCGACAAAGCTTGCGTAAACTGGACGCTTATTTGTTTTAAGTTTGATACGGAGGTGTTGGATATGGAAAATCTAAATTCGATAAACAAAGACGCGTGGAATGCTTATCAATCTGATTATATGAAATTTCATTTGATGGAGCGGCCTGATTTTTTTGAGTTTTATATCAACGGCGGTGTGGATTTGGATGAGTTTCTGCCTGCAATGCTTGGTGAT
The DNA here is from genome assembly GCA_009786685.1 of Defluviitaleaceae bacterium. Taxonomy (GTDB): domain Bacteria; phylum Bacillota; class Clostridia; order Lachnospirales; family WQUN01; genus WQVC01. The sequence continues at coordinate 25,471 of WQRQ01000021.1, read as the reverse complement.
GTAAAGGGGCTGAAATTACTGGACACTTGTTGTGCTTGCGATGCAAAACAGGCATTTTCTTGGCACAATCTTGGTGCTGTTGTTACTGCTTGTGACATATCGGATAAGGCGATTGAAATTGCTTCGCAAAACGCCGCAAAAATGAAATTTGATATGGAATTTGTAGTTGCAGATATGCAAACGCTTAGGCCTGTCGGAGACAACTTGTATGATGTGGTTTTTGCGACATATCCTGTTTGGGTGCAGGATATTGCGCAAGCTTGTAGGACATGGCATAGGGTGTTAAAACCGGGCGGGCGGTTGTTGTGGCATACGTCCCATCCGATTGTTGACTGTATTGAGGAGCGCGAAAATGGATTATTTATCGTGCAAGATTACAATGTACCGGCCGCAATAATGTACGATAAATTTGACGGAACGCCAATGGCAGAAAGGCAGGCAGGCGGATGGTCTGTTGATTTGCCTGTAGCGGAACATTTTTGGCGTGTATCGGATTTGATAAATGCTGTGTGTGACGCAGGGTTTACGGTGCGTAAAGTTAATGAATCCTATGAGGAACGAAATGCCCATAAGCATACCGGCCGTGAAGTCATCTCAAGTGAGCCGGAAATGCTAAAAATGCCGGGTGAGTTTACTATTCTTGCTGTGAAGGGCGACTAGGGGACGATGGATAAAAAATTGGAAAATTTATTAAACATTTTTGGCCTGCATGTTAATATTCTTGTTCGGGATTCTGCGATAGTTGGGTTAATTGATTTTTCTTCGGCGCATAGCGGCTCTGCCGATTTGGATTTTACATCACTTCCTGCGGCTAAACAAAGCTTTTTGGACGGCTATAAAACCGTTCGGGATTTGCCCGATATAGACAGGTCGTTAGAATTTTATGATTTTTTCACCGCCTTCACAAGAATCGGTTGGTGTGTTAAGCGGGGCAAAACGGACGAAGATTTTTTTCGTGAGTTCCTCGTACAACTGGACTATATTACAAATAATTTTAAAGGAGACTAACACTATGGAAGATTACACAATAAAAAATGCAAACGCCATCAGCAAATGGGCAGAAGAAGGCTGGGCATGGGGTGTCCCTGCCACCAAAGAAGAATGCGAGAAGGCACGAAACGGCCAGTGGCGTGTGCTGCTAACCCCGGACACAGCCGTGCCTCACGAATGGTTTCCGCCGCTCGGGGGCGCGAAATTGCTTGGGCTTGCAAGCGGCGGCGGGCAGCAAATGCCTATTTTTTCGATACTTGGTGCGGACTGTACTGTGATGGATTTATCCGATAAGCAACTGGATAGTGAGCGCGTGGTTGCAGAGCGCGAGGGGTATTCCATTGACATTGTAAAAGCGGACATGACAAAGCGGTTTCCGTTTGAGGATGAAAGCTTTGACATAATTTTTCACCCGATATCCAATGTGTATATAGAAGACGTACATCACGTATGGCGCGAATGCTATCGGGTTTTGAAGCCCGGAGGGGTGCTGTTGTCGGGGTTGGATAACGGTTTAATTTTTGCATTTGACGACTACAGTAACCCACTGACAGTGTCTGAAAAACTACCTTATAACCCACTAAAAAACCCTGAACAAATGGCAAGGCTCATTGCGGAGGGCGAAGACAGCGTGATGTTTAGCCATGGCTTTAACGACCAAATTGGCGGGCAATTAAAGGCAGGGTTTGTAATCACGGCTGCGTATGAGGATACAGACAGCACACCATATGACGGCAATGCCCCCGATTTAATCAGTAAGTCATTAAAAGATGTCGGTATACCCACTTGTTGGGCTACCCGTGCGGTTAAATGACATGCTGACCTTCAAACAAGTTGATACGTCGTACTTCCCTCAGTATGACACCATTCCTATGCGGCTTACGGTGAAAAGCTACTATAGGATTGAAAAAATCGACCGTGGGTTGGGTGGGTTTATGCTTGTGGAGACCCCTACCCCGCCTTATGTGAAGGATTTTTGTACGGGCGAAGATGTTTCGGTTGCGCGGTGGGGGCGTTTTACGCTGGAGAATTGGGCGTTTTTTATGGCGTTTGATGAGGAGCTTGCGGTGGGCGCGGCTACGGTGGCTTCTCGGTGCAAAAAGGCAAATATGCTCGCGGGTAGGGACGACCTTGCCGTGCTTTGGGATTTGCGTGTGGCCGAATCACACCAAAAACAGGGCGTAGGACAAAAATTATTTGATATGGCGGTGGAATGGGCGCGGGAGCAGCGTCTCGTTCAACTGAAAATCGAGTGCCAGGCAAACAATGTACCCGCGATAAAATTCTACCATAAGCAGGGGGCGGAATTGGCCGCAATAAACGAGTACGCAGGCTACAATGATTACGCCGATTATAATGCCCCCGAATACAGCCACGAGGCGCAGTTTATCTGGTTTTTGGAACTATAAAAAGCGTTACTTTTCCGCTTTGAGCATTTTCATCACGACAAGAAAAGTAACGCAAAATCAAACGCCGAGGTGGAGCATGTATACCAAGGAAAATTCAAAAATAGAAGACCAATACTGCTGCAACCCAAGACGGTTTTCGGCGGTTTGTGTCATATGCGGCGACGCTTTTAAGACAGGCAACCGCTTGGCAAAATACTGTTCGCAACGCTGTGCAAATGACGCGAATATGGCACAACACCGCGCACGCATTGCAAAAAAACGTAACGCCGTACAAACATGTACCGTATGCGGTGCTTCGATAGAGCAGGGCGGCGGCAAAATTAAGATTTATTGTTCAAGCTCCTGCAAGCAGAAGGCGTACAGAAAGCGGGCTAAGAAATGAGCCTTTTTACACAAGACATAAAAAATTGGGACGACTGGTTTCATGTTTTTCAGTCCGTTTCGGCGTTTACGCCTCTTGTGGAGTTTATCCTTAGTCGGCATGGGTTGGAGATTTCTCCCTTGGAAAAACTCGCGCCCGGTACTAATGCCGTGTTTAGGGTCGGCGAGTATGTTGTTAAGATATTTTCGCCGCAGGGATTGTGTAATGATTACGGAACTACTATTGAAGTGGAAATGTTTGGTATGCGGCTGGCGGAAGAGGTTGGCGTTCCTGCGCCGCGGCTGATTGCCGACGGCGAGGTGGACGATAAATATTTTTTTAGATATATGGTGATGGATTATATCCACGGGAAAATGCTTTGTGACGTGGCGAAGAATTTAAGCTACGACGACAAGGTGAAAATCGGGCAGAATATGCGAAAAATCACCGACGCGCTTAATCAGCCATGCGAAAACTTTTCGCCGTTTGATGTGAAGGAGTACGCGCTGGCAAGTGAAGATTGGCGCGAGGAGGAGAATTTCCCGGAGGCTTTTCTGGCGGAGCGGCTTGCCTATCTTGATGATTTTCATATCGCGGAAAACGAAAAGGTGTACTGCCATGGGGATTTTCATGCGGAAAATGTGCTTGTGGATGACGGGCTAAATGTGTATGTCGTGGACTTTGCAGACGCAATGCACGCGCCTGTGGGGTATGAGCAGGTGTATGTCGTGAGCGCGCTGTTTTGTTTTGAACGGCCGTATATGGAGGGCTATTTTGGCGAATACGACGTGGACGAAATCGTGGACTTATGTATGACGTGGCTCCCCGTCCACGCGTGGGGTCATGGCACAACGGCGGAAAATCTAAAACCCGCGTCGGAGATTACTTCATTTGAAATAATGCGTAAACGGCTACGAGAATTAGTCGAAAAGGAAAAGGGTGCGACGAGATGATAAAAAAATTTCAGCCCAAGGATTTGCAGGCGTGTTGTGATTTGTATATCAAGACATTCAATGCGCCGCCATGGAATGATACTTGGACACAGGACGCCGCGTTCCGCTGCCTTAGCGATTTGTCCGAGCGTAAGCGGTTTCTTGGCTACACGCTATGGGAGGGCGGCGAGCTTGTTGGTGCGGTATTCGCGTATACAAAGACATTTTATAAGGGCGACGAAATTTATATTGACGAGTTGTTTATTTCTCCCGACCATCAGCGAAAGGGCTACGGGCTTGCACTCATGGGTGAGATTGAAAAATATGCCCGCGAGAATTCTCTTACATGCATTACGCTTTTGACAGCCGTACATCACCCTGCCTACGACTTTTACGAAAAACAGGGCTACGAGGCTTCTAAAAATATGACTTTTATGTACAAGGTGGTGAGCGCGAATGCTTGAAATCGGCAAGGCAACCCACCACGACGCCGAAGCGTTAATGCATTTATACCACAGCCACCTAACCAACCACCCGCCAAAAGAGCCGCAAAACATAGCCATATGGCGCGACAAGATAGCAAGGTTTGAATACAACCCCATGTACTACCTACTGGTAGGCAAACTCGACGGCTGGGTAGTGTCATCGGTAACGCTGGTAATAATCGAAAACCTAACAAGAAACAACCGCCCCTACGCCATCATAGAAAATGTAGTAACCCACGCCGACTACCGAGGAAAAGGCTACGCCTCCGCAATGATGAGACAGGCAACCAAAATCGCAGAGAAGATGGACTGCTACAAAATAATGCTGCTAACAAGCTCAAAAGAGGAAAGCACACTGGGCTTTTACGAAAACTGCGGGTTTAACAGAACAGACAAAACAGGATATGTAAAGTGGTCGGTAAAGTAACGCAAATTTGATATACAGCAGGCAATAAAAGACAGGCTATATTAAGAGGTTAAATGCGCGTTAATCCATGCAAGGATTTCGTCGTAACCCAAACTGCCGTCTGCTATGCCAAAACCCAGTTCAATGAGTTCTTGTTGGGTGTATGATATGCCAATATTATGCATACGCAAAATGGTTAGCATAGACAAAACAGCCGTGCGTTTATTGCCATCAACAAGTGCGTGGTTTTTATTAATGGCATATGCCATACGTGCCGCCTTTTCTATAACGGTGGGATACAATTCTTGCCCATTAAATGACTGATAGCACCCAAGCACCGCCGATTCAAGCAAACCAAAATCACGAATCCCGGGGTCGCCCCCTGATGTGGCAATCAATTTTTTATGCATTACTATAACTCGTTCTATTGTTAATTTGTTCATTTTGCAAGCTCCAAAAATGCTTCCATGTTTTCATCAATTAGAGTGTCAACAATAGATTCAAACATTTCGCTTCTGTCTGCTTCTTGCCTTTTCGCATACTCGTCAAAGTCAAGGACGGTATACCTCGGCTTATTATTTTTCATAATAATTGCCGACCCTTTTTCATCTACCAAACGTGCTACCTTTGAAAAATTTTGATTAGCTTCTGTCATCGGAACCATGGTACTTGTATCAATAATCATAAAATCACCTCATATGCAAGATAACTAAAATATAGGATATTGTCAACCTAGAAAGAGAGCATTCACATGAAACAATTCACATTAGAATACGACCTAAGCCTAGACATGAATCCAGTCTCCGGCGTACTAATTTTCTCCGAGGACGGCACAATCCGCGCCGAAGAAAACGGCGAAGTCAAATTCTCCTTCCCGGCCAAGGACATCACCGAAGCCAAAGTACAAGCAGGAGTAGGCTGCGGCCTAATCTTCGCCTCCTATAATCACCCCCCAAAAAAACGGGGTGAAGGGGACGCGTCCCCTTCCGGGGGAGTTGGGGGCTGCGCCCCCAAGGTCTTATCACGCTTTAGCATGTCCGGCCTAAAACAAGCGGGCGAATTCTGCAAAATTGTTAATTTTTATATCAATGAGGGAGTTGCGGCTTTTCCGGATGAGGCAGAGAAGGCTGTCTGTGAAAAGTGCGGACGGCCTATGATAGACGAAATTAGCGTTTGTATTTTTTGCTATAGTAAGTTTAGCGTTATTAAAAGGGCGTTAGGGTTTTTGAGACCCTATGCTAAAACGATTGTTGCGTCGAGGGTGCTGGATATGTTTTCGCTTATTGCGTTTCTTGCGCCGCCTATTATTTTGCAGCAGTTGATTGATAGGCATTTGCAGCCCTATGGTGGGATTCCGTTTGGGACATGGGGGCAGATTTTGGTTTTTGCCGGGGTTATGCTGTTTTCTCGGGTGTTTTGTGAGGCGATTACGATTTTTGCGGCGCGGCTTTATAACAGGACTACGATTTCTGTGTTTGCGGATATGCGGGCGGCGGCTTATGAGAAGCTGCAAAGCCACTCGATGACACTGTTTGCCAAACGGACGCCGGGGGATTTGATTAGGCGGATTATGGATGATACGGATGTCGTAGGCGAGTTTTTAAACGACCTTTCGCGCTGGGTGCTTGAGATGTTGACGATTTTTACGATTGCCGCTGTGATTTTGTTTTTTGCGGAGTGGCGGTTGGCGTTGTTGATTATCGTGCCTGTGCCGATTGTGGCGTTTGTGCTTTGGGCGTTTCAAAAGATTTTGTATGCAAGGTTTGAGCGACAGTGGCGCAGAAGCTCACGGGTTAGTTCTATTTTGCACGATATTATAAGGGGAATCCGCACGGTAAAATCGTTTGGTAACGAGAAGCGGGAAATCGAAAAGTATGCAAAAGCAAACCGCGACTTGGCTACTATTCGCACAGACAATGAGGTGCTTTGGGGGACTATGTTTCCTTCTATGGGCTTTTTGATTGGGATTGGTGAGTTTTTGATACTTTTTGTTGGCGGGTGGATGGTAATTAACGGGCATATTACGATTGGCGTTATGGTGCTTTTTAATATGTATCTGTGGGCAATTTACGAGCCGCTGAGATGGCTGGTTAATGTACCGCGCTGGCTTTCGGAGGCGACCACAAGCATGGTAAAGGTTTTTGAGCTTTTGGACGACGAAAGCGAAATTAAAGAAACAAAAAATCCCAAAAACGTACCCATCACAGGCAAAGTCGCTTACGAAAACGTACACTTTGGCTACAAATCCTATGAGCCTGTTTTAAAGGGCATAAATTTGGAAATCCAATCGGGCGAAATGATTGGGATTGTGGGCAAATCGGGAGTTGGAAAATCTACGCTGATTAACCTTGCCATGCGTCTGTACGACCCCAATAACGGGCGGATTGCGATAAACGAAACTAACATCCGCGACATGTCGCCCGACCATCTTCACGAAAACACGGGTGTTGTTTTCCAGGATAGCTTTCTGTTTGCGGGGACTTTCTTCGAAAATATCGCCTACGGAAAACACGGCGCGACACTGGAAGAAGTAATCGCAGCGGCACAAACCGCCAATGCGCACGATTTCATAACGCAAAGCCCCGACGGCTACAGCACGCTAATCGGTGAAGGCGGACAATCCCTTTCCGGCGGCGAACGCCAAAGGCTTTCCATCGCTCGCGCAATAATAAAAAACCCCGACCTGCTAATCATGGACGAGGCAACATCGTCGCTGGACGTGGAAACAGAAGCGACAATACAAGAAAGCCTAAGCCGCATTACCGAAGGCCGCACGACAATCGCAATAGCACACCGTCTTTCCACGCTGCGCAACGCCGACCGCCTGGTGGTACTCGACGAAGGCGGCGTAGCCGAGGCAGGCACACATGCCGAGCTTTTGAAGAAAAAAGGAATCTACTTCGACTTGGTAATGGCGCAAAGGAAAAGCAGCCGTGATGAGGAAAAAGCGACGGCTTAGGCCAACGCCGCTTCCAGTTTATCCAAATCATTAAGCGGAAACATCCGCAAAAGCTCCTTGTACTGGTGCTGGGTTAGCTCAGCATCTACATAGATTTGAATTTTTTTATCCGTGCTTGCCTTTTTAAATTCGCATTTTAAGCGTTCGAACGCTGTGATTTCCATTTGGAAAACCCCTTCCATAGTTCGTAAACTGCCATACAAAGCAGGAAAATCGCAAAGCCTTTGCGTAGGTAGTTTGCATCGATATTTACCGCGATGATTGCGCCCGCCACCGCACCGGGCAATGCCCATAGAATTAGTGGCAGCAGGCCTTTTTTTTCGATATTATTATTTTTTTTGTGAACAAAAAGCGCGATTATCGCCGTGGGGATAAAGTATAAAAGGTTGATATTCTGCGCCTTCTGCTGGCCGATGTCCATAAAAAGCGTAAGCGCGGGTATAAGAATCGCACCGCCGCCGATTCCCATACCGCTGACAATCCCCGACAACAGCCCCACAAGTACATACCAGAAGATACTCATGCAAATAACATCCTAATTGCGCCCGCAGCGAGGAATAGGCCAAACAAAATATTTAACCACCAAGCCGCAAGCTTATTTAAAATATGCGCTCCGATAAGACCGCCCGTGACGCCGCCAAGGGACACAAAAAGCACGACCTTCCACTCCACGTCCACGCCCCAAATGTATATCGCGGCACTTATAATGGACAGCGGCAAAATAACCGCAAGCGTGGTGGCATGGGATTTTTTAGTCTCCATGCTCATAAATTTTTGCAAGGCCGGCACAAGGATACTTCCGCCCCCCGCGCCGAAAAGCCCGTTTGCAAAGCCTACGATAAGGCCTATGGGGATGATTTTTAGATTTTTCATGGGTTTAGTTTGCGCAGGAAAAAATTAATTATGTATTGGGTTTTGTGTCGCAATGTGTTGCATGTTGGTATTTTTTAGGTATGATGTAGGGGTAGTAAATCAAGGAGTGGAGTGGGAAGGGTTGGTAAAATGTATGGCAATATAAGTTTTTACGATGATATTAAAATAAAGGCTGAGCAATTAGCACCGGAAAAGCGATGGTTCTTTTCTTGGCTTTGCGCCGTTAGGGCATTGCCTTTTTTAAATGTAAAGAGATATTTTAAATGTTGGAAAAAAAGTGAAATCAAGCAACATTTACAATCAATCTTTTATGTCTGCGATAGTTCAAATCCTCATGTCTTGAGTGAAGCCTCCTTCATTGCCTATAATAATTACGTTTCCACCAAAACCGACGCCATCGCCGCCGCCGACGCCGCATACGCCGCCGCCGCTTATGCCGCCGACGCCGCCGCTTATGCTTACGACGCATACGCCGACGCCGCTTATGCCGCCAACACATATGCTTACGCTACCGCCGCATACGCTTACGCCGCATACGCCTCTGCCTACTCTGCTGCCAGAGCTGCTTATGCCGCCTACGAAAATAACAGCCAAAAGCATTATCCCGAAAATTTTTTTCAGAAGTTCATAGATATAATTTCTGATGACATCGAAATGATTAGAACCGATAATTATAACAGTTTTAATAACGATACATCTATTTATGGAACGTTGTTTGATAATTTCAAAAATGATTTGTATGCCATAGGGTGCGGATATTGGGCTGATGTTTATGATGATTTATTTATTAATAGTTTTAAACAAGATGATAATGCGATAAAGGCTCTTAATGATAGGCTTAAAATCCCTGACGCAGTACGCAATGAAGGTGCTACGGCTGTCGCCAGCTATATGCAAAACCTCGAGAGACAAGGGTCTACCAGTGTAATGCGAGAGACACGAATAATTGTTCTTGGCTCGGCTGGTGCAGGTAAGACAACTTTAACAAGACGTCTAAATGACGACGATAGTTTTCCTGCCCCGGGAGACTCCACGCATGGTGTAGATACCCAAAGCGTATTAAACCTCAATGGGATAAAATCCCGTGTTTGGGATTTTGGCGGACAGGTGATATACCATTCTTCGCATAGATGTTTTTTAACTGAAAACTGCATATACATCCTCGTAGTAAACGCCAGGACAGAAGAAAATCGCGACATTACTCGCATTAACTACTGGCTGGATACGATAAGAGTATACTCGGATAATAAAGCAAAAGTATTTATGGTGATAAATGAAGCTGATGACCGTAGACAAAATGAAGAAGATTACAACTCTTTTAAAAACGGAGAGTTTGGAAATCTTATTTATGATATTTTTAGCTTTAATATAGGCAACGACATAGAAAGTGTAAATAATTTCAAATCGGCACTTGCAAACTATATCGAGGCTACAGGCCACCAAGTATTTGGCATAAACGACAGCGGTGCGATGAAAGAAATAAAAGCTCTTTTTGACCAAAATAAGCAAATCGTGAATTCGGATAAAATCAAAAATATTTTATTAGACAGTAACATCGAAGAAAGTGACCATGACCGAGTAACGAAACTATTCAATACGCTGGGCGTAGCACTAAGCTATGACTTTATGGGCGATTATGTATTAGACCCCTGCTGGATTAGTCGTGGGGTTTATATGGTTATTGATTATTTACAAAAAAACAAAACTACATTTATTAATTACAATGACCTTGATATTGTTTTTGCAAATGAGCGTTCTGCATATCCTACGGATTCTTACGAGCATATTTTTAATTTGATGGATTACTACAATATTGGCTTCAGAAACCCCGGCGGTATTCGTGGATTAATAATACCATGTGCCGCTTCGCAGCTAAAACCTCCGGGCATAAACATTAATCCGGAGCCGGATAATATTATTACAAGAGTAGAGCGAGACGACCTCTTGGAGTTCCCTGCCGACTTCTTTTACAAATTTATATGTAATAACCAATCCGACATAAAACGTAACGGCGAGTTGTGGTCTATGTGGCAGACGGGGATGGTTTTGGGCGGAAGCAACGCAAGCGCATTGGTAGAGCTTAAAGAGAACAGACGGATAGAAATTACCATTTGGGGAGAAAAAAAGGTAGAATATCAAAAAAATCTAGAAGCCCTCATAAATGACTTATTAATACAATATAACTTTACCTCACAAGCAGAAGAACGAAACAGAGGGGGTAAAATCACAAGGTTTATAATCCTGATGGTTGAGGCGGCATCTAAAGGAGCAGCCAAAGGATTTGCAGAAATGATTGGAAAAAATTTCATGTAGGTTGTCAAGGGGACAGTTCTCCAGACAACAATTCAGCGATTATGCGGCATTGACAGCTTTTATCCAAAACATCTACGTCTAATTTCCCCGCTTCGGCGTCGGCGATAGACCGTCGCAGTACACGTATATTGCTGTTGCTGTAAAATGGGTCGGTTTCGCCTACTAGGGTGTGCCTTATTACAAATCTTTAAACATAATTTTATTGTCAAATGATTTTATCGAAGCGAGGCGGTGAGCAATCGCGATTACCGTTTTGCCTTGGAGTAGCTGCATTACGTTTTTCATAACGGATTCTTCTGTTTGGTTGTCCATGGCGGAGGTGGCTTCGTCGAGTATGATTATTTTGGCGTCGGAAAACCATAGACGGGCTAGGGCAAGCTGTTGACGTTCTCCGCCGGATAGGCTTACGCCTCTTTCTCCCATGGGGGAGGCCAGGCCTTTTTCCAGCTTGGAGTATAGGCCGCCGAGGCCTGCTTTTTCCAACGCGGCCAGCAAGGCCGTGTCGTCCACTGTCTCGTCAAAGACCAAGTTTTCTCGTAGTGTGCCGTCAAAAATAGCCGGCTCTTGTGGGAGGTAGGCGATGTTTTCGTAGTGGCTGTTGAGGTTTACTTGTCCAATGTCAACGCCACCTATTGTTATTTTTCCGTTGTGGGGTTGTAGCAAGCCAGCTATCATTTTAATTGCGGTGGATTTGCCCGAGCCGCTTTCGCCTATAAATGCAGTTGTTTCGTTTTGCTTGATATTTAGGTTAAAGCCGTTAAAAATCTCGCGGTCGTTATAGTAAAATCCGACGTTTTCAAATGTAATATCCCCAAACCCCGATATGTTTTTGCCGTGGGTTAGGCGATTATCTTCCTTTGCGTCCAAAAACTCCGTGTAGCGGGAAAAGGCGATTTTGTCTAGCTTAAACTGCACGTACAGCACATTAAAAATGGCTATCGGCTGGTATGCGTTGTCCACAAGCACGATTAACGCCACTATCTGCCCGATTGTCAGCGCGTCCGCCGTCCAACCGTAGATTATTATTCCGATTTTTACAAATCCGATAAGCACAGCAAAAATCGTAAAAAATGCCTCATGTACCATTGTCATTTTAACAGACGACGATATTATTTCCTGCGAGGCATTTTCTGCCTTTTTAATTTCGAAGCCAAAGCGACGGTTTACACGAAACACAACCATTTCCATAAAACCTCGCACCAGAAAATGGTTAAATTTTTCTTCGTTTACGAGGATATTCTCCTTAACTTTGTACAAGGCTCTTAGCAGAAGATTTGTGATAATAAACACGACTACATAGCCCACCAAAATAGCAATCATAACCGTACGATTGATTGTGAATACAAAAATCATGCTGAAAATCATCGCAGGGAGCAGATTACTTACGATGTGCAAATAAAAATTAAAAAGAATATTTCCGCCCGCCGCCGCGCCGTTTTCTATGCGCTGGATTAGCGTACCCGTGCCTATTTTTGTATAGGAAAGGTAGTCAATCACGCTCACCTTTCGGAGTGCGACAAGCTTTAGGGACATCCTGATACCATGCTCCAGCTTACTCCACGGATAATTATACACATAGTACATTATGTACATCAAAATCAAAGACGCGCCATATATAGCAATCTGCGTCATTGTTAAACTGCCGTCCGTAAAGCTGTCCACAACCGTCTGAAAATACCTCGGCGCGAAGCCGGCCAAAAAAGACGTAACCAGCCCCACCGCAAAAAATACGGCAATCAGAGTCTTGTGTTTTTTTGCTATTTTATTTAAATGGCTCACTACAAATCAAATCCCTTTACAATTTTAAAAACATACTATAATGGTTAATTTAGCCATTAAGCCACTGGGATTATCCGGCACTCTTTCAGTTAGCCCAAAAGCACCCTTTATAGTTATTGTATATTCCCCGGCGGGTAAAATTAAGTTTTCTTCTCTAAAGAAATTTTCCCAAAACTCAGCGTCAGGAGCATCCGCACTCCAACCGCCGCTTTTATGAAAATCAAAATGATAAACTCTGTTTCTTTGCAAAACGCTTGAGGCTAAAATATCCCTTTGCCCACCCCCAAAGTTGAAAATGCCACCTTCAACCAAAAAATGTATGAAAGGGCAACCATGCCATATTTCAATCGAATCATTTTCCCCGATATACTCAAGCGTTCCCCATATTGAGATTATGTCTGTTGGGGAGTAAACTTTTTTATCAGAATTGAGCGTTATAATAAAATAGTTGCCGGTATACGTAACGCTATTCGCGCCAATTAACGCTGTTTCTCTAACAACAATATTTTTCACGCAACACCCTAAATCTACCATGTTAATTATTTCCATGTCAGTATTTTCTGTTGTGCGTGGTTCGTTTTGCTCATGCTCATATTCGCACCCCACAAAAAATACCAATAGTAGGCAAAAAATTGTTACGATTAAAAATGCTTTTTTCATAGTTAAGCACCTCCTATCAATAATAACAACATTTATAACAATTTAGTTCCATAAATAATGAAAAATTTATTTTTCCCTCTCGCTATAATCATACTTCCGAATTGTAAACCAATTTTCGCACGGCGGATAGCGAAAAAAATTTCTTATTGACAAACTTGCGGTTTTTGCCGATAATAATTTCAAGGAGAAGTCTCGTTATTCGTGAGCCATGGAGGCGATTATTATGTTAACAAGCGTATTTTATTACAATATGTATAAGCCCTATATCGTGGGCAAAGCCGGTGACAACGACCGTGGAGGGTATGTACCCCGTCGGGCGCGTATAGCACAGGGTAATGAGTCTGCGGGCAGAGTTTTTGTGCTTAACAAGGCACTGCGCAACGAGATTGTTAACTATGCGCAGTCTGTTACGTATGGTGTTACCGGATTGCAGGACGCTACAAAACGTACTTCTATTGGGATGGAAAATTTCAACGGCGAAGTGCATAGACAGGGTTATGACGAAGCCCTTGGCGAAATTGCAGAAAATCTTGGGAGATTTGCGGATAACTATAATCGTTCTGCGGGTTTTATGCAGGCGCAATCGCATAGTACGGGTTTGCGTTCGTACTCCGACGAGGTTATCGAAAATGTACACCATAACAGCAACCGCTTGGAAATGCTTGGGCTAACGATTTCGGAAGAAGGCAGCATGGCATTTGACCGCGACTATGTGATGGGATTAAATCACGAGTCCATGAACGTAGCCATAGGCGAAAATATTGAGCTTTTTGACGGTCTTCGTTCATATACACAGCAGCTAATGACCGAGCCACTTGTGGAGCATATGCGCTTTAGAGGGCTAAGCTACCACTACAACTACCGCATGGGTACTATGGAAACAGACGGATACAGCCTTATAGAAGCAGGTATGCTGATAGACAGGCTGGTATAAACAGCGTGTAAAGAGGGGATAAACAGTGACACAACAGGTTGTACTGGATATTGTACGCAGTGGACTAATGGCGGTAATTATGGTTTCGATGCCACCGCTTTTACTGGGGCTTATTGCAGGTCTTGTTATGGCTATCTTCCAAACCGTTACCAGTATACAGGAGCCTACGCTGGCGTTTATTCCTAAGATATTGGCTGTGTTGCTCGCGCTTATTGCCTTTGGGCCTTTTATGCTTGCTACCCTTGTGCAGTTTTTCGAGAGCCTCACCGGTAACTTTACACAATTTATGAACCCGGGATTTTAAACCATGGAATTACTTCCGCTTCTGATTAACTTCTTTAATAATATCGATGTGCTGATGCTTATTCTTGTGAGGGTTTCGGCATTTCTTATTTTTATGCCGGTGCTTTCGGGTATGGCCATACCTATGCAGTTTCGGCTTTTTTTTGCTTTTGTGATTTCTGTGGCAATCTTTACCTCCGGCAATGTTACGGCGGCCGTTTTTAACGATACCGTCTCCGGGTTTGTTATGCTTATCGTTATGGAATTTATTACCGGAGCCGTTATGGGCTATATTTTGTTCTTTGTTTTTAACCTTATTATTTTTGCGGGGCATTATATGGACTTTGCAACGGGCTTTGCGATGGTTAATGTTATGGACCCTCTACAACAAATACAAGTGCCTCTTTTTGGTAATCTTTTGTTTATGACGATAAGCGCGCTGCTTGTGGTGATGGGCGGGTTGCATATTCTTATGAGCGTGTTTTTTGACAGCTTTAGGCTTATCCCCATGGGTGCGGCTTTTATTATCGGTAACGCACCCCTTGTAGAATTTATGGTTTGGACTTTTGTCGGCTTTGTTATCCTCGCGCTGCAAATCGCACTGCCGCTGATGGGTACGGTATTGCTCATAGACGTTTGCCTTGGTATCATGGTAAAATCCGTACCACAGATGAATGTTTTTGTTATCGGTATGCCGATTAAAGTAATGATTGGATTGTTTCTTGTTTACTCCGTGATAATTCCAAATACGGGCACGATATACGACACTGTTTTTAATGTCGCGCTCGAAGGTATGGCAAGTGTAATTGAAGGGATTGCTCCTTATGAAGACATTGTTGCGCCTTAATCTGCGCTTTTTTGCCGAAGACAGTAGCGGCGGCGAAAAGACAGAAACAGCTACACCAAAAAAACGTCAAAAAGCACGGGACGAAGGCCAGGTTGCAAAATCTCAAGAGGCCTCTACCGCTGCTATGCTTATAGTGGGTTTTTTCGCGCTTTCTCTTTTTGCTACCGCGATTTTGGGCAATATTATGGACATGTTTGTACATAATCGAGAAACATTTTTTAATGACAGGATAATTGATAATTTTAGTGCGCATGATATGGCACGTCATGTAGCGTGGTTGCTCTTACAGATTATACTTATTACAATGCCTATGTTTATTGTCACGATTATCGTAGGTGTTGCCATTAACATCTTGCAAGTCGGATGGAATCCTACCGCAAAACCCATGAAGCCCAAGTTTTCTAAGCTTAACCCGATAAAGGGCTTTAAGCGTATATTTTCCATACAAAGCCTTGTTAACTTTGTAAAAAGTATGCTAAAGCTCGGCGCGGTTATGGCCGTTGTTTTTGTTATGTTTGGCAGCGAAATTGAGATGATTCCCGTAATGCTTAATATGTCGTTTATCGAGGCTATTAGTTACATTACCAGTCTGGTGGTGTCGCTGGGGCTTGCGATGGGCGTGCTTTTTATTTTCATCGCGCTTTTCGACTACGCCTACACACACTGGAAACACGAAAAAGACCTTAAAATGACAAAGCACGAGGTAAAAGAAGAATGGAAGCAACAAGAAGGTAATCCACAAATCAAATCGAAAATAAAGCAAAAAATGCGCGAGGTATCCATGCGCCGCATGATGTCAAACGTACCAAATGCAGACGTTGTAATAACAAACCCCACCCACTACGCCGTCGCGCTAAAATACGACATGATGGGACTGGGCGGCGCGCCAAAAATGGTTGGCAAGGGCGTAGACTTTATGGCAAAGCGCATTCGTGAAACGGCACTGGAAAACGACATCCCCATAGTAGAAAACCCACCCTTGGCTCGCGCAATATACGCACAAGTAGAAGTAGACCAAGAAATCCCCGAAGAGCTATACGTAGCCGTAGCGGAAATCATGGCATATGTATTTAGGCTAAAAAACAAGGCGGCATAATTTTGGAAAGATATTACGCATTTTTACACGGCTTACTAACCGTTCTTATAATCGCGGTGCTTTTTGTCGGCATGACAGAAATTTTTGTTATGTCTTACATAGTAATTTTTATTATCGTTGTGGTGCGTACGCTTATGACGCCGGGCAGGCGCACTACGCGGCGATATCGTGTGCTTGCGTACACGGCGATTCTTATTGTGCAGCTTGCAATGGTGGACAGTGTGCTTTACAGCGAGACCTATGTGGACAATGTACCGGATTTTATTTTCCGTCGCGTGCTGGGGATTTTGTCGCTGCTTGTGCCTGTGATAGTGAGCCGCTTTTTGGCGTCGGTAAAATACACGCACTACTATCTGCCAACAGCGGGAGAAATCGCCGCCGTAGGAATCTCGGAGCTGATAAGCACCGCAGGCCTGATTAACGAATCCAAAAAAAAGCTTTCCATTGATAACCTAAAATCACTTGCGCATGACATGACACGCCACGATTCCTTCCATTATATAAACAGCCGAAGCCTCACCGACGATTATTTTACAAAAGCCCGCGAAAGCTTTGACGACCCAAATATCTACATCGTAATATCCAAAACGGGCAGCCCCGCGTCGGAATTTATCTCCGTGTTCACACAAAAACAATACAACCACGCGTCGCTGTCCTTTGACAAAAAACTGCAAACCACCATAAGCTACAACGGCGGCGAAAAGGTATACCCCCCCGGCCTAAACATGGAGCTACTGGAGTTTTTTCGAAAATCGCCCGATTCTAAAATAATGGTATACAGCCTGCCCGCAACCGCCGAGCAAAAAAAACAAATGCTGGACAAAATCGCCAAGATAAACAAAGAAGGCAGCGCGTACAATATCCTGGGCCTTTTTATACACAAACGCCAGCATAAGCCAAATATCTTATACTGCACGCAGTTTGTGTACAACATGCTGGAAGGCGCAGGGCTGGCTTACTTCGAAAAGGGCGACAAAAAAATAAGCCCCACAGATTTGGTGGAGCTTGATTACTACAGAAAACTAAAATTTGAGCTGGAAATTACATTTGGGTAGATTTAGCCTTCCGCGCACTCTTTGAAGGCCGCGACAGCCTTGTCAAGCTGCTCACGGGTATGCGCGGCGGAAACCTGGCAACGCACACGTGCTTTTCCTTTAGGCACAACAGGGAAGAAAAAGCCTATGGCGTATATTCCCTTCTCGAGTAGTTGTGCCGCCATTTTTTGCGCCTTTAGCTCGTCGTACAGCATAACAGGCGTTATCGGATGAACGCCCACCGGAATATCAAAGCCCGCTTCTGTCATTTTTTCGCGGAAGTAGGCGGTGTTATCTCGAAGGCGTTTTTTTATTTCGGGATTAGTTTGGATTATTTTTAACACCTCTAGGCTGGCCGAGGCTATGATGGGTGACAGAGTGTTTGAGAATAGATATGTGCGCGATTTTTGGCGCAGTAGGTCTACGATGGCTTTTTTGCCCGATGTATACCCGCCCGACGAACCACCAAGTGCCTTACCCAGCGTCCCCGTGATGATATCCACGCGCCCCATTACGCCGCAATGCTCATGCGAGCCTTTTAGGTTTTCTCCGATGACGCCAACGGCGTGGCTGTCGTCTACGACGACAAGCGCGTCGTATTTGTCCGCGAGGTCGCAGATAGCTTTTAGGTTTGCAACCGTGCCATCCATGGAAAATACACCATCACATACAATGGCGCGTATACGTGCGGTAGCAGCCTGCTTTAGTCGGTCTTCGAGGTCGGCCATGTCGTTGTTTTTGTAACGATAACGCGCCGCTTTACATAATCTAACGCCATCAATTATGCTGGCATGGTTTAGCTCGTCGCTGATAATCGCATCCGCGTCGGCAAGGATTGTCTCGAATAGCCCACCATTTGCGTCGTAACAGGATGAATACAGAATAGTGTCCTCCGTCCCTAAGAATGCAGATAGCTCAGCTTCGAGTTGCTTGTGGACTTCTTGCGTGCCGCATATGAATCGCACGGATGATAGCCCGTACCCCCAGCGGTCAATCCCACGTTTTGCAGCCTCTTTCACCGCGTCATTATCGGCAAGGCCTAAGTAGTTGTTTGAACACATGTTAATAAGCTCGGGCTTTTCGGAAGTGCTTATGATGGGGGCTTGTGGCGTCGTGATTACCCTCTCGCTTTTCCATAATCCCGATTCCTTTATCTCATTTGCGCTTTGGTAGAAAAAATTGTACGCGCTTCTCATGTTAGCCTCCAAATTTTAAAGTTTGGGTCAAGCCTTTTTAAAGGCTTGTGGGGTTTGGGGGTCGCACACGCGCTTCGCTTGTTGCGCTATTGCAAAGCCCCAAGGTTTTGGTTTTGATTTTGACTTTATTCCCAGTCGAGGATTATTTTTCCTGATTCTCCTGATTTCATTAGTTGGAAGGCTTCTTCGTAGTCGGTGTAGTGGAATTCGTGGGTTATTATTTTTGCTATTTCTTCGGCAAGGCCTGATTGGAGGAGGGCTGTCATTTGATACCAGGTGTCGAATACGTGACGGCCGTAGATTCCTTTTAGGGTTAGGGATTTGAAAATCATTTTGTCCCATTCTATTTTGGCTTCGGGGGGTAAGAAGCCAAGGATGGCTATTTTGCCGCCGTTGGCCATTACGTCAATCATGTCGTTGAAGGCGGAGGCCGAGCCTGACATCTCGAGACCTACGTCGAAGCCCTCTACCATGGAGGGGATGGTGGCGATTATGTCGGGGATGGTTTGGTGGCCTATGTTTACGGTGGCCGTCGCGCCAAGCTCGCGGGCGAGGGCAAGGCGTTTTGGGTTTATGTCGGTGACTACTATGTTTCGTGCGCCTGCGCGTTTTAGGATGGGTACGGACATTAGACCTATGGGACCTGCACCTGTTACGATTACGTCTTCGCTAAGGACGTCGAAGGCGCGGACTGTGTGCATTGCGTTGCCGAGTGGGTCGAGAACGCTAAGGATGTTTAGGGGAATGGATTTGTCGCATTGCCATATGTTGCTTGCGGGGAAGGTGAAATATTCTGCAAACGCGCCGTCGGTGTTTACGCCTATGCCTTTTGTGTGACGGCATAGCTGAGCGCGGCCTGTGAGACAGTGGCGACAGTTTCCGCAGAAGAGGTGGCCTTCGCCGCTTACCAAGTCACCCGGCTTTGCGTTTGTTACGTTTCGGCCTACTTCTACGACTTCGCCTACAAACTCGTGGCCTATTATTTGCGGCGTTTTTATCGTTTTTTGTGCCCAGCTATTCCAACTGTAAATGTGGATGTCTGTGCCGCAAATTGCGGTTTTTTTTGTTTTGATGAGGACGTGGTTGTCCGCCGGGGTGGGCATTGGGCGGTCTTCGAGAGCGAGGCCGCCGGGGGTTGGGGATTTTTTTACTATTGTTTTCATGTGTACCTCCTTAGATGGTTGTATCTTATTTCGAGTAGTTTAATGTAAAATCTTTTTTGAATGTCGGGCATTACGGCGAGTGTGCCTGTGGATTCCGGGATTTTTTGGATTAGGGCTTTGATTTTTTTCATGTCTGCGTTTTTTAGAAATCGTGAAACGGCAGCGGTGCAGTCCTCGTTGCTTCCTTCTTCTATGAACTTGAAAGGATTTATGTGATGGCCTTCGTTGTCGAGGCCTGTGTGCTTGTAGGCGCATGTTAGTGTTTTGTAGGCGTCCTCGTGCATCGCGTTGTCGTCGGTTAGGCGGCTTTCCATTTGCTTTATGCTGCGCTTGTTGAAGAATGCATTGCCGTTGTCATAGACTGGGGCGAGGGTTGCTTTCCCGTCCGTGTCCCATAGAATGCCCCAGTTACCGTTGTTGCGGTCGTTGTTGCCTATAAAGGCGTCTGTTACAAACATATCCCAGAAGCGGCTTTTTACGTCGGGGTTGGATTTTAAGTCTTCTTGATTGTTTATGGTGGCGAGGACTTCGTCGAGAAGGGTTTCTGAGCCTGTGCCGGAGTAGGATTCCAGGTCGCTGGACATGAAACTGTTTTTTAAGTCGTGGAATGGGATTAGGCGGTGGGTTGGTGTTTTTTGCTGCGGGCCGGTTAGGAAATCCTTGCAGGCTACGACGATTTTGTTTTTGCGCGTGCCGAGGATGGTTTTGTGGACGGGGATAGCGAGGATTTCGTAGATTTTTGAGCCGAGATACTCGCTTAGCGGGCTTGTTGTGTAGGATATTTGTGGGTCTGTTAGGTCGCGTGTGGTTTTTGGGTATTTTATCATCCAATAGTGGCCGTCGTAAATAACGGCGTCTTTTGCTCCTGCGTTTCCGCCGTAGAACATGCCCTTTGCTGTGGGTAGGTCGTTGAAATCTGCTATCATTAGGGGGTGTCTCCCTTCCATTTTATTGGAAGTATACCAAAATAAAACAACCACGTAAATTTTTACGATTTGGATGTTGTCACGGGGACAGTTCTCTCGGCGACTTTACAGTGTTTATGCGGGGTGGAAAGCTTTTAGCCAAAAAAACAAGTAAAAAAATGGTAAAACCGACAGAGCGGCTTTTTTTTAAGCGTTCCATTTGACCAAAACCGCGTTACAAGTTAAAATGTAGAATGGATAGTCAAGAATGGCAATATAATAGATGGCCTAAGGCCAAACAGGGGGCTGAAAAAAAATGGAAGAAGAAGATATAAGAAGTGAAGATACCGTGGTCGTCAGTAGTGGCAGTGATACCGTACCTATGTCTGTAGCGTACGCTATTTTTGGTGTGCTTGGGATACTGATTGTGGGGGCATTTGGCTTTGCCGGGTGGTCGATATGGCAGTTTGTGAGCGCGTCGGGCGAGCAGCTTGTGCTTGCCACGGGCAAGAATATTCAACCGGAATACGACTTTGCACTGCTTTCGTATGAAGAGGAAGAGCCGGAACCCGCCGACCTAACCGTAAACGTACATGGCGAGTTTGTAGAGTTTGACGAGTACGAGCCGCCTGTTGTGATAGAAAACAGGCCGTTTGTGCCTATTCGTGGTGTGTTTGAGGCTATGGGCTTTGCGGTTAGCTGGGACGAGGATACCCATGTGGCAATGTTTTCCGATAACACTAATACGATAATCCTTGCGCTGGACGCAGAAGAATTTATCGTAAACGGTGAGGCTGTAGAGCTGGATGTACCGGCGCAATTTTATGAAGAAATTGCAATGTTCCCGATAGGGCCTGTTGTGCGTAGCTTGGGCTATGGCGTACATTGGGATGTGATGGCTAATGTTGTCTCGGTTTTTGTTATTCCCGAGCCTACGCCTGAGCCTACTCCCGAGCCTACTCCTGCACCAACCCCACGCCCACCCGCGCCCACTCCGCGGCCTACACCCACGCCAACCCCTACCCCGCCGCCGCCTGTAATCTGTCACGGTTGCAACGGTACGGGTGTCATGTCCTGTGCCTCCTGTAACGGAATCGGCGGAGGACGCGGCAGACCGCTTATAGCAGGAATCCCATACGAGGTATCCGCCACCGCAGATGTTTGGTGGTGTACAACCTGCAACGGAGACGGCACGGTAACATGCCGCACATGTGCAGGGTCGGGGCAGCTTGCAGGTACACATGAGGATTAAAATTTAATATACAGGGAGAGGCTTTATGTCTTACACAAAAAATCTGATTCAGGAAGTAATCGCAAAAACGCCCGGCGAGGCGGAGTTTCACCAAGCAATGGCAGAAGTTTTCGACGCACTTGCCCCCGTGGTTGACAACAACCCACGTTATCAGGAAGCGGGCATTCTGCCAAAAATGGCTATTCCCGAACGCGCAATTGTTTTCCGAGTGCCATGGCTCGACGACAAAAACTACGTACAGGTAAACACAGCCTACCGCGTGCAATTTAACAGCGCGATAGGACCCTACAAGGGCGGAATGCGCTTTCACCCATCGGTAAATTTGAGTATTTTAAAATTTCTTGGCTTTGAACAAACCTTTAAAAACGCACTCACAGGCCTGCCCATCGGCGGCGGAAAAGGCGGCGCGGATTTCGACCCCAAGGGCAAATCCGAAGGCGAGGTAATGCGCTTTTGCCAAAGCCTGATGACAGAGCTTTATAAATATCTCGGCCCTGACGAAGACGTACCCGCAGGCGACATAGGAGTAGGCGCACGCGAAGTAGGCTTTATGTACGGTCAGTATAAACGCATAGTAGGTCGCTATGAAGGGATTCTGACAGGCAAGGGCATAACCTACGGCGGCTCACTGGGACGCACAGAGGCCACAGGCTACGGCCTGCTATATCTCATGGACAACATATTAAAAGGAAAAAACAACGGCTTTGACGGCAAAAAAGTAAGTATTTCCGGCAGCGGAAACGTAGCGTTTTATGCCGCAAAAAAAGCCTACGAGCTTGGCGGCGTGCCTATAACAATGAGCGACTCTGGCGGCTTTATACACGACCCGGAGGGACTTTGCTTGGACACAATAAATGAAATTAAATTTGTACAACGCGGTCGCATAAACGAGTATCTAAAGCATCGTCCCGGCGCAAAATACACCGCAGGGACAGGCCTATGGAACGTACCCTGCGACATCGCCCTACCCTGCGCCACCCAAAACGAACTCCACGAGGCCGACGCAAAAGCCCTGGCCGCAAACGGCTGCATAGCCGTAGGCGAAGGCGCGAACATGCCATGCACCGCCGAAGCCGTAGAGGTCTTGCACGAAAAAGGCGTAATCTTTGCACCGGGCAAAGCCGCAAACGCAGGCGGCGTAGCCGTAAGCTGCCTGGAAATGAGCCAAAACAGTATGCGCCTACACTGGACATTCGAAGAAGTGGACGAAAAATTAAAAGGCATAATGGGCGGAATCTACGAAAAAATGAGTGCAGCCGCCGACGAATACAACATGCACGGCAACTTTGTGGCAGGCGCAAACATCGCCGGCTTTAAAAAAGTGGCCGAGGCAATGCTTGCGCAAGGCGTGGTGTAGGTGCGTACGCGAAAGAAAAAATGGGCGTCGAGCGAGTTGGAAAATAACCCACGCATTCTGCGGGGTGAAATCGCCCTACCAGCAGGCAAACCCATCCATTTAGAAATAGGCTGCGGCAAGGGACGTTTCATAATAGAAACGTCCCGCCGCTATCCCGATATCCAACACGTAGCGGTAGAGCGCGACGAAACAATACTAGCGACAGCGGCACGCCGAGCAGAGGAGAATGACGCGGCCACGTCGCTTGTTTTTGTGGTCGCGGACGTAAACGACGGGTTAGACTTCATAAAACCGGGCGAGGTTTCGCGGCTGTACATTAACTTCTGCGACCCGTGGTCGCGTAAAAAAAAGTGGGCAAAGCGACGCCTCACCTACGATACATTCTTGGAGCTGTACGAAAAACTACAAATCCCGGAAATATTTTTCAAAACCGACAATCGCATTCTCTTTGAATCCTCGCTGGAAAGCTTCAGCCGCTGCGGATGGCTAATGAAAAACATCTCGCTGGATTTACACGCCAACGAGCCGCAAGATAACATCCGCACAGAGTACGAGGATAAATTTTCGATACATGGGCCAATTTACCGATTGGAGGCATATAATAAAGCAAATCCATAAAGGAAGTGTTTATTATGTGGCTAAAAAGCGTACGTATCCGCAACAAAATTCTGCAAGCACTGTACCGTCCGAGAGCAACAAAAAGCGCGGTTTTCTCCTCTCAGTCGCTATCCATTTTTGATGAGCTGGATAAGGCTATAGAGGAAAAAATCACGCCGCTTTTGTCGGAGTTTTTTGACTAGGATGTGAGTTTACATGCACATTGCAGTATGTGATGACAATGTAAAGTTTTTAAACAATTTCGAGGCACAACTAAAGATGTTTGATGTGGTGGAAAGCATTAATTTGTTTTCCAACCTCGACACGTTTTTATTTTCTGTTGATGGAGGAAGACGCTACGACGCCGTTTTTATGGATATCTCGTGGGGCGAAAACCCACTGGGTATAGACGCGGCGTCGGAGCTACATAAACTAAGCCCCCATACAAAAGTCATTTTTGTCACGGGGCATGTGGAGACATTTTCGCAGCAGATATTTTTAAACGACGCAAATTTGAGCGGTCTTCTTGCAAAGCCTGTTGATACGGGAATTTTACAGGCTAATTTGCAAAAAGTGGCGCAGGGCTTGTCTTTTGGCACACAACCCGCACTATTTATAAAGAAAAAATCACTTTCCATACCCGCCCACGAAATCATTTACATCGAAAGCCAAAACCACACCGTTTTAATTCATACGGAAAAAGAAACTGTAACCGTTTATGAAACACTTAAAACCGTACTCGACGCCTTGCCCAAAGGCTTTTTTCAGTGCCACAAAAGCTTTGTCGTAAACATGAGCCAAATCCGCCGCTTCCAAACCGCAGATATTTTAATGAAAAACGGAAAAACCATACCCGTAAGCCGAAAAAAATACACCGCCACAAGAAATAATTATTTGCAATTTATGGGTGGTGTTCCTTTGTGATTATTTTTATACACTATTTAACTTCTGTAATAACCGGTGCTGCTGTTTTAACATTTATGTCAATACTGTTGCCCAACAGCTTAAATGCTTTTAAAATTGTCGCATATTCTGTCGTGATTGGGTTATTTCCTATTGCGAGGTTTTTGGCCGAGTATTTCGGTTTTGATACCTTTATGGTTGCTGTAAGCGTTTTAATGATTATTTGTATACCTGCATTGTTGATTTTACCCTTCAAGGGGAGGCTTTTAAACCGTGTTTTAGTTATTGTTGGCTTAGGTGTTATCCAGGGCTTTAGCGAACTCATAAGCATGTTTGCAACATATAGACTGTATTACAATCCCGACTACGCGCTTTTTACTACAGCGTCGTGGATTATACATTCGATGATTTCACTTACGCTATTTATTTTTCTTGGATTTTTGTTTGTTTCTATATGGAAAATGATTGATATGCAAAAATTTCAACCATTTTTGCTTCTACTACTTATAATGCCCGTGAGCCAATTAATGCTCATTTTTACGCACTTTACCCCTTCTCCGTACATAGTGTACATCCTTGGTGTTAGCATTGGCTTAGCCGGCAACCTTTTGTTACTGGTTTATGTAGTAAACATCGGAAAAAAAGCAGAAATAGAAAACGAACTCCGCGAGACACGCCACGCCATGGCATTGGAGCAGTCGCACTACCGCCATGTGGAAGAACGCCGCGAGGAGCTTG